>CAYZRT010000109.1:0-9475 GCA_964480875.1 uncultured Smithella sp.
ACGGAGAAGAATTTTCTTTGCAGTGCCTGTGCGACGGGAAAAATGTTGTTGCCACACCTCTGGTGCAGGATCACAAAAGAAGATTTGATGGCGACAAAGGCCCGAATACCGGCGGCATGGGTTCGTATTCACTGGCCGACCATTCGATGCCATTCCTGAAACCGAAGGATTTACAGGACGGCCTGGAAATTACCCGCCTGGTCGCGGCAGCTTTATGGAAAGAAACGGGGAGTCCTTACAAAGGCGTCATGTACGGCGGATTTATCGCCACCAGGGACGGCGTCAAGCTTCTGGAATACAACGCGCGGTTTGGCGATCCCGAAGCCATGAACATCCTGCCGATTTTGAAAACCGATTTTGTGGAGGTGTGCCGGCATATCATTGCCGGAACGCTGGATAAATTAAAGATTGAATTCGATAAGAAAGCCACGGTCTGCAAGTATGTTGTGCCGAAAGGCTACGGCCTGCCCGCCGATCATCCCGACGCCGCCTCGTCCAAAGCAAAAATCGAGGTCGGCGACGTGGGCAAAGCAAGGCTTTATTATTCATCCGTTGATCAGAAAGATGACGGTCTGTACCTGAGTTCTTCGCGTGCTGTCGGCATCGTCGGCATCGCCGACAATCTGGCGGATGCCCGCAAAATAGCAGAAGAAGGCGTAAAGGCCATCAAGGGTCCCGTTGCTTATCGCGAAGACATCGGCACCGACGCGCTCATCCAGAAACGCATTGATCACATGAAAAAGATACGAAGATAATTATTTTTGAAATGTCATGGTGAGGGAGAAGTGATAGTAAGAATGTCATTCCGAATCCCGATGCACTTGCCCGGCGCATGCAGGGTGTCGGGATGAGGAATCTTAAAAACGTTGAATTACAAAAAACAAGATTTCTCGCCGGCATAGCCCGGCTCGAAATGACATTTTATCCAATCCCGAAACTAGAAATTCTTACCTTAATCTTTCATAAAGCAAGGCACATTCTTAACCGGAGCGTAAAATGTCAAATCATCCGATAGGGAGAGACAAAACTGAGCCTTATGTCCGCCTGGATTTTCTGGACGCCCTGCGCTTTTTCGCAATCATCTATGTTGTTGTCAGTCATTTAATATTGATTCCTCAGCCCAATCTCGCTATTCCTGAATGGATTGCCCCGTTCCTGATCAACGGCGGTGACGCGGGGGTCAGCCTGTTTTTTGTTTTGAGCGCGTTTTCTCTGTGCTATTCCATGGACAAGCGCTCCGGAGAAAAAATGCTTCTGCGTCATTTTTACATCAGACGTTTTTTCCGGATCGCGCCTTTGTTTTATTTGCTGATGCTGCTGTACTGGATTCGCGATGCCTTTGTCTTTAATGTATTGCATCCTGTATCGGAAGTTCTCGTCAACGCTTCTCTTTTGTTTAATCTGGTGCCTTCCTGCATAACCGGATTCGTGTGGGCCAGCTGGGCCATCGGTGTCATTACCGTGCTGTATCTGATTTTCCCTGTCATTCACAGATATATCCGCAATCTATATGGAGCGCTGGCTTTATTTATATTTTCCATTCTGACCTCGTGGATCTGGTCGTATTTTATCAAATATTACGGTGTGGCGACAGGATACCTGACAGCGGATGATGTCAGCTTCGTCTGGGGCTTCGGTTTTCTTCAACACCTGCCGGTATTTGTCTGCGGCATTATCGTCTATCACCTTTTCTTTGATTACTTCAGAAAAATAAATCAAAAATCCCGGCAAACATACGGGGGAATATTCATTCTTGCCTTTGTACTGTTTTATGGAGCCCTGCTGACCGAAAACATGCAAAATATCATGTGGGGGAAAAAGATTCTGCACGGTATCTGTTTTTCGTTGCTTGTGCTCGGTCTGGGGCTGAAGCCTTTTAATTTTCTGGTCAACGACAAAACCGCTTATTTCGGCAGGACAAGTTACTCAATGTACTTATTTCATCCGCTTCTTATTTTTACCATTATCCCAGTCTATCGCTGGATTTACAATTTCGTCCCGACAGATATTCTGGAATATTTATCGTCGCTTGTCATCACGCTGATCTTGCTCACAGTGATATCGCTGATATCCTACCGGTACATTGAAAAAACGGGAATGACTCTGGGAGAAAAGTTGATCAGTAACGTGTGACGTGATGTTCAGCCAATCCGAATAGATTGGTAAGCGGATATATCCGGTTGTTTTCATCCTTGAACCGACCGTTGTACATGCCGAATGGCTGGTGAAAATCGGAGCGGATCACGCCGATGCTTATTTTTTCAGCTCTTTCACCGGAGGGGGTGAATAACAGATCCATGTATCCGTCATTCGTTCTGACTTCCCACGGATGCAGCACGTTATTTTCTTCGAATTTAAAACGCGCCGCTTTCAGGCAATAAATTTTCCCGTCCACCCACATGCAGTTTTCATTATAAGCTTCATCATCTTCTATCATGTTCTGGCAAAGATTAAAGGCCAGAAGTTCTCCGTATTCGTTATAGCCCGCGGCCGTCGACCATTTCCAGTAGCTGACATAGGGATAATATGTTTTTTGTTCATCAATCAAAGCCACGTCCTGTCTGCTGTTCAGGACAATTTTCTTAGCGCCAAGCATAATCTCACCTTCCGCCGGCGCAGCAACCTTATGCGTATAAAAAGGTCTCAAAGGTGTCACCGGAGAAACCTGAACAAGCGGTTCTATTTTATTGAGATCTTCAAGAACTTTGATTTCCCCCTTGACGGCAGGCCGATTTTTTTTCTCTCCGATATCGATAATTATTTTGTGAAAACCATCCTTGAGTTGATTCTCAAAACGAAGGAGGTAACCCTTGTGTTTAAACTCACAGATGCCATCATACATCTGCGCGGCAACAAGCGAGGCTCCGCCCGGTGCCTGCGCACCATGCTCGAAGCGTTTATTTTCCATTCTGTCATAAGCGTAAAAAAAGGAGACGCCCATGAATTTGGCATCAAAAACAACCATGCCGAAATAATGACTGGGAGTAATGATGCCGTAGTGCTGCCATTCCTTGAGGCGAAATCTTTTCCAAACAACGGGAACTTTGGAAGAAGAGGGATGCAGCGGTGCGTCAAGAATATTAACATCGCGAAAAGGCGTGCGAAACGTCCCGAAGTTAATCTTTCCATCTTTCTCCACCATTTTCTCAGGAGTGGGCTCAACGTTTCTCATACTAACCTATCCTTAAATTGTTGATTGTTTCAGAAACGACATTTGCTTCGTACAATCCCTCCTGACCTCCCTTTAATAAAGGGAGGAACTCCCCTCTTTTTTAAAGAGGGGGTGGGGGAGATTTTGCTGCAACCTCTATTTTGTTTTGAGACTGTTAATAAGCAGCCTCTGATTTAATTTAGGCTTTTGCTAACTTCGGGAAATTTTCATCCAGGACAGTATTCCATTTATCCACAACCGGTTTAATTTTCTCCATCAGTTCCGCGCAATCACCTTCAATTTTAACAGAGACAATTGTATCGCCCTGCGCGATAAGATTGACAACTTTCTGGTCGGCGTCGCTGACCACTTCGCCGAAAACCGTGTGCTTGCCGTCCAACCATGGTGTCGGTACATGAGTAATAAAAAACTGGCTGCCGTTGGTTTGCGGTCCGGCGTTGGCCATCGAAAAAATACCGGGTTTGCTGTGACGCAACTCCGTGACAAATTCATCCTGAAATCTGTATCCGGGGCCGCCGCGTCCGTCACCGAAAGGGCATCCGCCCTGAATCATAAAATCGGGAATCACCCGGTGAAACTTTAAACCATTATAATATCCGCGCCGCGCCAGATTTATAAAGTTTCCTACAGTAACCGGTGTCTGATCCGCGAAAAGTTTTAAATTGATTGTTCCCTTGCTGGTTTCAATAACCGCTTTCAATTCGTTTGCCATTTTAATCTCCTGTAAAGAGGTACTAATCCCGCTAAATGCGTTCGCTTGTTCTCAGCGAGTCTTGTTAAACAGTAAAGATTACAAATTAATAAGTCAAGATAAAAAGGCATGCTTCAATAATATCAATAGATTTGTTTTTCCCTAATATGTTATAAGGCAAAAAAATTGATTAAAAGGAGGATGCTTTATGAAAAAAATTATGGTGCTTCTTTCTATTGCAATTTTTATAAGCGCAGTTTTAGTTTACGCGGCTGAAGATAAAAAGCCGGAACTGCGTCCCGCCCAGAAAATTATGCAGGCCCGCGCGGCCTGGTTGACGGCCATGAACAAAAACCTGGAAGCAAATAATTTCAAAGCCATTGTTAAGGATGCCGATGAAATGGCGGCTGAGGCAAGCAAGACCGCCGGAAAGCTGGATAACCCTCTGGCCAAACAGATAACGATGGACTCAGCCGCGCTGGCGAAAGACACATCAAAAGCGGCTGCCAAAGGTGATGCGCAAACTGTAAAAACGAAACTTGGTGAAATTAAGGCGAAATGCGGGGAGTGCCACGTTAAAATACGTGACAAAGGTAAAAATTAATCATTACCAGCCTCACGCATCTCATCCTCTTACTCTTATAAAACTTCGGCGGTTGGGACAAAGCTTCCAGCCGCCTTTTTCCCTTTATAAAGATCTTAATGTTGAAGGATGCCGATCAAATAAAAAGTCTTCTGAACCGCAAGTTGTTGGCCTGGTACAGACGCAAGCAACGCTCCCTCCCCTGGCGCAAAACAAGCGATCCCTACCGTATCTGGATTTCAGAGATTATGCTTCAGCAAACTCAGGTGGATACGGTAATTTCTTACTATCATCGTTTTTTGAAAACTTTTCCCAATGTTTTTGCGCTGGCTCGCGCGCCCTTACAGAATGTTCTCAAGGTTTGGGAAAATCTGGGTTATTATTCGCGGGCCAGAAATATTCACGCTGCCGCTAAGGTGATTGTAGAAAAATTCGGCGGTCAGATTCCCGATAATTTCGAAGATATAAAATCACTGCCCGGCATAGGCCTTTACACCGCCGGCGCAATTTTAAGCATTGCCTACGGACAGGTTCTTCCCGCCGTGGATGGCAATGTCCGCCGGATTTTGTGCCGTCTTTTTGCCATCCGCAAACCTGTGGACGACGCACGGGAGCACAAGCAGTTGCAGAAACTCGCCGCTTCGCTTATACCTGCCAAACATCCCGGCGATTTCAATCAGGCACTGATGGATCTGGGAGCAACCATCTGCAAAGCCCAAAATCCCGACTGTTCGCGTTGTCCTGTAGCGATCCTTTGTCAGGCGCGGCTCCATGATTTACAAAACGTTTTGCCGATAATCAAAAAGACTCCCGCAATCCCTCATCGACAGGCGGCTGCGGCCGTCATCCGGAATTCAAAGGGCATGCTGCTGGTTGTTCAGCGACCGGCATCCGGTTTGCTGGCTTCTTTGTGGAAACTCCCCGGCGGCTTTATCAAAGCAGGTGAAGACACGGAAAACAGTCTGAGGCAAAGCGTTAAAGAAGAACTGGACATCTTCATCAGAACGGGAAAACATTTTGCCTCGGTGAATCACGCCTACTCCCACTTCCGTATCACCCTTCACGCGTACGAATGCCGTTTGCTGAAAGGCGACCCGAAACCGCTTGGTTGCCAGAATTGGCGCTGGGCATCGCTCACCGATTTAAAGAAATTGCCTTTGTCGGAGATTGGTAGAATGCTAATGACACTCGTTGAGCGCGAGAGAACCGAAGCGCGAAACGTAAGTGGAATTATCCCAGGAGCGTAGCGGGATTGATGCCTACCTTTTGCTTTTGCCCCTTTAGATGTACCAGATGGATTGGATTATTTAATAAACCGTGATAGTTTATACGAATAATTTTTTGAGGACAGACTCCATGTTTGGAAATAACCGCGTTGATATCAGAGTGGGTTCACGTGTCAAGGTTGTGCAGAAACAGGACCAACGCACAGGCACGCTCACAGAAGGCGTCGTACGAGATATTCTCACGAAGTCATCCACCCATCCACACGGCATCAAGGTGCGTTTGGAAAGCGGAATTGTGGGCAGAGTTAAAGAAATCCTCTAATTCCATATTGATTTAACATAGAATAGGATTCGAATATTCTGCGTAGAGTGAACGCCTACATTTTCTTCCGCCTGTCATTATAATCAGCGTTATGTCCCCGGAACTCCCCCGATAGTAGGAAAGAGTTCATTAATACTCGTTGTTACTCTGGCATTCGTTTTATAATTGTCACGCAAAACAAGATCCGCAAAATGGTTCTCACAAATTACTAAATCACAATAGCACATAGCTATGCCTAGGCCAGCCCAATCTTCTAAATCACTGAGTTTCGACTTGTATTGAGGATTTTTCAAGACTTGGCGATGTAAATGTATGTCTAACTTACGAGTCGGAATTCTATTAAGAAATTCTTTGAATTCATACTCGCTCCAGTTACTCAGCATAGAATTTGGAATACTATGTTTGCACATTACTTCATACAGTGGATGAGCTATGTCTTTCATTGCAATGGCATACAGCCAATTTTCCCAAAGTGACTTTGGCAACTCGTGTTTCCGAGTATTTAATGAACTCAAATGATTACTAAAATTTTCTCTATGCTTTTGTGATGAATATTGTATAGGCTCAATATCAAGTTCTTTAATACCGGTTAGCATTGCCTCGTCCACTTCATCAGCAAATGCTTCAATAAGTGGACTTTCGATTTTCTCAGCGAATGCATGGGGTATCCCACGACCTATCAATTTCAATTCTCTTGGGGTTACGTTAATCCCCATCTCAGAAAAAGCAACTTCTATTTCCCTACATACAATCTCTCTTTGGGGTGCAAATGTGAATAGCAGAAAGTGGAAAAAGGTAGCCCGTTTTCAAAGCGATGTTAATTTCTTGAACTAAAACCGTTGCCTTTTCTGACTTTTCAATGCCATTAATAATTCGTGCTAATTCAATCCATTTATTTTGATCTAAATAAATAATCATTTTATTTATTTGAGGATCTCCGTTGTGATCATAACAATTAAATACGTAACACGTAAAATCTGGTTCTTGGTACAAAACTGTATTGGGAATGGTTTATTGTTTACAGATAATCTTTTTAAAAATCAATGGAATATTAATTTTTTAATTTTGCAGAAGGGTATTTGAAGACAAAAGCATTCATCCCTACTTGCCTAACAATTACACAGTAATTGGCATATTGTTAGGCAATATTTTTCTTGACTTGTTGCCTAACAATATCTATAATTCTCTGGCTTTGTTAGGCAAAGGTCAGATATGGGCATCATAAGAGGCATATTAAAAGAAGAACTTAAACGGCTGGAAGAGCTTTCCGTTTTTTACAAAAAAAAGATTTCGGAATATCCCCAGGGATCGATATCCGTAAAAGAAAGAATCGGAAAGCGATATATCTATCTTGCTCATCGCGAAGATAAGAAGGTCGTCTTTGATTACATCGGGAAAGATGTTCCCGATGTACGGAAGGTTCTCAATGAAAAGTTGAAACAAAGAAAGGAATATCAGGCGAAACTGCGACAGGTGAAAGAAAATCTCAGGGAAGTTGAAAGGTCTTTCCGTGGAAAAAGAACATGATCTGTTTCTTGCCATATTGATCAGCCTCAGTAAAGCGGAAGTCCTCCGGGACATTATTTTCATTGGAGGCTGGTGTCCTCTCGTTTACAGAGAATACTTCGGCAATCCTGTGGAAATTTCGATGCAGCGGACAGCCGATCTGGACATTCTTATTCCCAATCCTCCGCGCATCTATAAAGAAGTCGATGTCTCCCTGATTTTGAAAGAGTTGGGATTCGACAGAAAAGTGTCGTTGATTGATGGCTATGAGAAATATGTCCATCCTGATCTTGAAGTTGAATTTCTGACGCCTGAAAGGGGCAGAGGCAGAGAGAAACCATACGCGATTAAAAAGCTCCATATAAACGCTCAGGGGTTGAGGTATCTTGATCTGATTCAAAGCCACGTCATGAAAACTTCTTTCAGGGGCATATCGCTTAACGTGCCGGAGCCGACCGCCTATGTCCTTCACAAGTTCATAGTAAGCGGCAGGCGAAAGGAATCGTTTAAAAAGGAAAAGGATATTGAGACCGCAAGGCAGATTGGCGAGTATCTTTTAGAGAGGGAAGACCAGAAAAAGAAAATGCGGGAAATATATCTGGGCATGCCTGAAAAATGGAAGAAAGACCTGATGAAAATCGTAAAGGGGGCTTCGGAAAAGATATACGTCTTTTTGAATTCCTAGAGGATTGGACTTATTTGTTTTGAGTCTTGCTTTAAATTATTCTGGATTCCCACCTACCCAGGCATTCGCCGGGGTTCCCTGCGGGAATGACAACACGTTTTATAATTCCATTTCCAATTCAATGATGATACCGCGGCGGCAAGGAGGAGGCGCCGGAGGCTTATAACTAATACGTTGAGGACGCCGACGACGCAGCCAACAAAGGTAGCGCTTGAATTGGGATGGAATTGCGCGATTACAAAAGGGCTGTGCTGAAATACCGTTCGGCGCGGTCGGGGAGTACTGTAGCAATGTTGCCGGAATATTTTTTCTCCAACTGACGCGCGGCCCAGACATTCGCTCCGGAGGAAATGCCGACCAGAAGCCCCATGTTTTTTCCCAGTTCGCGTGTCGTTGCGATGGCGTCTTCGTCGGTGACTTCGATAACATCATCCACCAGTTTGACATCCAGCACGGCAGGAATAAAACCGTCGCCGATCCCCTGGATCTGATGCAAACCCGGCTCGTGGCCAAGCAACGCGGAAACGTTTTTCGGTTCGACGGCTACAATGCGGACATTGGGCCGATGCTCCTTCAGAAACTTCCCGATGCCCTGCAGGGTTCCGCCGCTTCCGACGCCAGCCACGAAATAATCAACCACCCCGTTCATCTGACGCCATAGTTCGCGCGCCGTTTCTTCGTAGTGCACGCGCGGGTTGTCCGGATTTTCAAATTGCTGCGGTACATAGACGTTCGGATTCGATGCCGCCAGTTCGTTGACCTTTCTCACTGCCCCTTCGATGTTTTCTTCCGCGGGCGTTAAAATCAATTCCGCGCCCAGCGCCTCGATGAGTTTCTTGCGTTCTTCGCTCATGTTCGCGGGCATGACGATGATCACGCGGTATCCTTTCAGGCGTCCGACAAGCGCCACGCCGATGCCGGTGTTGCCACTGGTCGGTTCCACAATAATCGTGCCCGGTTTTAGTTTGCCGTCGCGCTCGGCGCCTTCCAGCATGGATAACGCGACGCGGTCTTTGATACTTCCCCCCGGATTCAGGAATTCCGCTTTCGCGAAAATGCGCGAATTTTTGAGTTGGATTAGCGGTGTATTGCCGATCAGGTTGAGTATATTATCCGTTAACATTGATAGCCTCGCGTACGGGTGAGTCTTTGGGACCCGCCGTTTTTTTTTGATTAATTTGTTTATTTTTATTCCTGGATTCCCGCCTCCGCGGGAATGACAGCTTGTTTTGTTTGGGCGAATCTTTTCGGCCTGTTGCCCAAATAGCTTTTGCAAAGATTATAAAGAGC
>CAYZRT010000110.1:0-9464 GCA_964480875.1 uncultured Smithella sp.
CGGGCTTGATGGCGGCTTTGTCCCAGAGTCCCATTTCCGCCATATGCGTTCCCGATTTATCGCCGCGGCTGATGAACAATGAACCTTTATCCTTTATTTTCTTCAAGGCTTCTGCGGCGGTTTTCGTTCCCTTGATTCCCGCCGGATCCGCAGCCGGTCCCACGAGGACAAAATCATTATACATCAGGGGAATTCGTTCGGTGCCAAAACCGTCCGCAATGAATTTTTCTTCCAGCGATTTGGCATGAGCCTGAACCAGATCGATATTACATTTCGTCGCGATCTTTAGCGCCGCACCGGTGCCGGCGCCAACATGGCGAACCCTGATGCCTGTTTCTTTTTCAAACTGGTCTTCCAGAACGCCGACAATACCGGAATCAATCGGACCGATTGTGCTGGACAGAAACACAAACTTATCTCCGTCGGCGGCACCGGCCAGAGACGCCCAGATCAAAACTGCCATTACCGCCAAAAGTTTTCTTTTCAATACTTTCATTTTATCCTCCTTTTTTTGATTTACTTTATGAATTATTTTTTTGAATTTGCAGTTTTCTTTTTTCTAAAAATTAAATATTTTTATTATTCTTTTAAAAAATATCGCGGCCTATAAAATTGGGCGTATCATTTGATAAATGTCATAATTGATATAAGAATAAATTTCAAGAAAATAATCTTAATTTACGATAAATTATCATTCATTATTCCCGATCAGCAAACATTTATAATTCTATTGACCTTACTTGACATTTTAGATATTACACCAAAGACAAATGATGAATAAAAATTTTTCTCTCTGCATAATCAATATATAATATCGAAAAGGAGACGCATAAAAATGAGTATGGAAATTAAAGCTCCCATGACCGGGAAAATCATCAGTATTGTTGTCAATGTCGGCGATCAGGTAAAAGAAGAAGATGAGGTCGTCATCATGGATGCCATGAAAATGGAAATCCCCGTGCAGGCGCCGGCCGACGGAACGGTTAAGGAAATTAAGGTGAAGGAAGGCGATTCCGTGAAGACGGATCAGGTTTTGATTGTTCTGGAATAAGTAAAGCCATTCAAAGGAGGAAGATCATGTTGTGAATGTTGATCCTCCTCTTTTTTTGTTGAAAAAATTACTTTAAAACAGGCGTTCATTTCACAAAAGAATCGTAGATGCCCATGATCAGGATGGCGGCAATCAAAAGTGGCACAACATAGCGGATCAGAAAGCTCCAGAGTTTTCCCACAGCCAGAGAAGTTTTCCCCTTGTTGGCTTCTTCCACGGCTTTTTTCGTCCCCCAAACATAACCCGTGAATATTGCCGCCAGCAACCCCCCTACGGGCAGGAATACGCTATTGGAAAACCAATCATACGTATCGAGAATATCCGTTCCCAGTCCGGGAAACCTAACCCCGCTGAAGACACTGTAACCCAGAGCCGCCGGAAGACCGACAATGAAGATCACAATGCCCATCGCTACCGCCGCTTTTTTGCGTGGCCAGTCTTTTTCATCTATCAGCCACGACGTCACTACTTCCAGAAGAGATATGGCCGAGGTTAAAGCAGCTATAACCAGCAGGATAAAAAATAAAACGCCAAAAACAATGCCCAGAGGCATCTGGGCAAACACCGCGGGCAGCGTAATAAAAACAAGGCCGGGACCGGCTCCGGGCTGGAATCCCAAGGCGAAAACCGCCGGAAATATAATGAATCCGGCCATCAAAGCAACAAGCACATCCAATCCTGCGATCCAAGCAGCGCTGCCCGGAATTTCGTCATGATCCTTCAGATAACTGCCGTAAGTGATGAAAACCCCCATGCCGAGACTTAAAGAAAAGAAGGCCTGGGAAATGGCTCCGAGAAATGTTCTGCCGGAAACCTCGCTGAAATCCGGTTTAAGGTAATACGAGAGACCCTCCGAAGCCCCCGGAAGGGTAACCGACCTTATAATCAAAATGAGTAAAATGAAAAATAACATGGGCATTAAAATAAGAGACCACCGTTGAATGCCTTTCACCACGCCGGAAGCAATGATCCCAATACAAAGAAGCATAAACACAGCCTGCCAGATAATCGGCTCCCATGGGCTGGAAATATGACTCTTGAAAACCGCTTCATTGTCAATTCCGGGCGTACAAACCGCAATGGCTACCTTGTAAATATAGGCAACCGACCAACCGGCAACGACAATATAGTATGACAAAATGACAAATCCCGTAAAAACACCCAGAGCGCCTACGAGCCACCACGGCGTGCCGGAAGCCAGAGTCCTGAAAGCCCCCACGGGATCACGCTGAGAGACGCGCCCCAATATGGTTTCATTGACCATCAAAGGATAACCCAGTAAAAAGACAGCCAGTAGATAAATCACTATAAAAGCCGCTCCGCCATGTTCGCCTGTCATGTAGGGGAATCTCCAGATATTCCCCAGGCCGATGGCCGATCCGGCGGCGGCAAGAATAAATCCCATCCGGCTTGCCCAGTGTTCGCGACTGCCTTTTAATTCGTTCATAGTATTTTTCCCCTATTTTAACGTATCCTGTTCAACGATAATTACTTACTAAACAATATTAAACCTGTAATTGCCTAAATTGATTTGAGCAACTCTATACTTTTCTTGAGCTATAAAATCAATTTTTTTGATAGATATTTTAACATAAACCTTCGCCCGGCAAACTGGGGCGGAATGATCAAATTAAATCATTTAAACGTATATGAGTAAAATATTTGACAGAATCGCATAAATAAAATATGAAATTCAACAAGGAGAAAACTATGCGATTGGAAAAAGATTTATACGCCATTGATAAAAAACTTCTCGTAAAAGCCGGAAATAAAATTACCAGAAAAGTTTTGAATGACGTGGCCTGGTTATCCGGAAAGGTCCGTTATGTTCCAATCAAAGACAAATGGATTATGAAAGACTTGATCCAGACGTTTAAAGACAAACGCTATGAACATATTCTGTATCCTCCTGAAACAAACCGCAAAATAATACGTTCTATAACCGGAATAAAAATGCCTGAAAAAATATTGTCGGAATTAGCCTTCATGAAGAAACTGTCTCCATACACATATCATCATGTCCTGGTCATTGCCATTCTCGCGGCAAAAGTATCCTTCGATCACTCCACTAAAAATAGATTCGCGCATGACAAGGCTCTGTTGCTCAGTCTCTTTCACGATCTCGGCAAATCTCGTATTCCTTTGAGCATTCTGGACAAAGCCACGCCAATAACATTATATGAACGCCAGGTATTAAGTTCTCACCCCTTGATCGGGTACGTGCTCCTGCATTACTATTTTGGTCACAACCATAAACATTATTCTTTTTCCTCCTTTCAGCATCATGAAAGGCTTGACGGGTCCGGTTATCCTCTGGGAATAAAAACCCTTAATAAATATTCTCAACTGATTGGGGTGGTTGACGCCCTGGATGCCCTGATATCCGAGCGGCCGTACAGAAGCAAACCCTTTTCACTTCGCGCCGCGATTGACCTTCTGTTGGAAGAAGCAGAAAAGGGCAGATTCAACAAGACTCTGGTGCGCACCTTAATCGTCTATTCCAGAAAAGAAAGTCCCGGAACAAAGATAATCATTGGAGAACGGGGTCGTGACAACGCTCCGCTCGATAATTCCTACGGCAAAACAGCTTCGTCTTAAACTCATTTTCTTAAATGTATCACATTTTCATTTTGAGGGGATCATTGGCTCGGATGGGGCAAAATATTTAAATTTTAGCGTCCTAAAATTACTTCACCGGTATCTGTTACAAGTTTTTCCGGCAACATAAATATTCGCCGGAACACATCGAGAGTGCCCTTCCCTATAGATTCCGTTGTTATGGTCGTCACTTCCGGATTGTCCCAGGAACCACCCACCTTGAAATTAAAAGTAATTAATTTGCCCCTCTCATCCGTAATAATCCATCCCGCGATGGGAATCCTTGCCGCTATAAGATCCAGTGTCTGCAATGGATGTACGCCGATAATACAATCAAGTCTCTTGTTGATATAATCAACATTACCCGTGCCGGAAAACTGAATTGCGTCGCTGTCCATAAAGAAATCTTTCGAAGACAATATTCCGTTTTTAATAGAAGTATGGAACGTTATCTTCTTATAGGGCATGCCGCCTTTTGCCATATCCGGAAGTTGAAGCTTTGCCAGTTGAAAAACATTCAGAATGGAAAATATTTTGGAAAGCACGGAGAATTTTTTCAAAATACCTTTTTCAGCCCGGACGTCAAATGTTCCCTCCGCGTTTTTTCGAAGTTCTCCGGAATCACGCCCTGACGTTGTCAAATCCCCCGACAGGGATAATCTACCCGTGATGGTACGTTCTCCCAAATTCAGATAACCTTGAATTTTTTCCAGCGACATTTTGCTGATCGATAAATTCGTTTTGTAATGATTACCTTTGTCCGAATTCACAATGACTTGTCCTCCGGCCTTAAATTTGCCGTCAAAGATATCGGCTTCCAGTGTTTCAACGTCAAGCATTCCACGGTTATACTTTAATCCGGCGTATAGATTTTTGAAATCAATTTCATCGAGCTTGCCGGCACCGATGTTCAACGTTGCGTTTAACGCCATGGCAGACGATGCCCTTTTTGCCTTCTGCGGATATTCAAGAGAAATAAGCCGTTTGAGATCCTCTGATTCCATATAGGGGGAAGACAATTCAACTTTAACTTTTGGATTTTCCCAGTCATGTATTTCACCGGCCATGTTGAAACTTGATTTTCCCAACACAAACGAAAGACTATCCATTTGAATAATTTCGTCCTGTATGCCAATTTGTGCTTTAACAGCATATAAATTGAAGTCACCGTGCGAGCTTTGCAATCCGAGGTCTTTCGTTTGAAGCAAATTCGTACTTAATTGGCAGATTACCCTGGGATGAGACAGATCATCTATTTTGAAATTTCCTTGAACAGAGCTATCTCCCATTTTCCCTTTTAACAGCGATGTTTCCACCGAGTTGCCCTTGAAAAAAACCTTGCCCGTCAAAGCCTTCAGCGGAGTGGCTTCTTTCAAAGGCTGGAATGAAAAGTTAGCCAGCGAAATATTTCCACTCCAGTTAATGGAATCAGGACGGCTGAGATCCCCCTGTCCTGCAATGGCTAACGAACAATTTCCCGCCGGTTTAAACTTGCGCAAAACCTGCAGAACAGGAGCGGCGTCTCTGATATCAAATACGCCGGATTGAATATTAAAAGACAGGGGAATATCTCCCGCAAAACGGAATCTTGCCGATGCGTTGATATTGACCGGCGGCAAATAATATTTAAATGAAGTAACGTTAACAGCGTCATCGTTAATCACGATTTTAGCATGAATATGATTTTTTCTTGATTTGGGTTTTTCCAAAACATCTGAATACGCATAAGCGACATCAAACAGATCCCAGCGGGCATTGATATGATATTCTTCATCCGTTCCCTTCCCCGACAGAAAAAGCATGGAAGTCCCTTTGAAGTATGAGTCACGGAATTTTTCTTTTCCCAAGAGCCACAGAACTTCATCACGTGAAGGTTGAATTTTCATAGACGCCGTGTAAATATTTTTCTGAGGCCGCGCGAAATCGGAAATCTTTCCCTCCATTGTGCAAGGGGCGTCGCCGAATCGGCCTTTCATTTTTTTCAGTGAAAATTCCCGCTCTTTCAATTCCAATATCCCGTTGATATCACGAAAAGCGGGCGTCGTACTGTTAAATGCGAAAACTCCTTTTCCCACTTCCGCCCGGATGGAAACAACATCGATGCTTTCTTTACCATACATATCAGCCAGCTGGCTTATTCTTCCTTTAAGTTTTCCTTCAACCAGCCGAAACCGGCCATCTTTTATATGATCCTGAATGAAACCTGATACATCATCATGAATAATTCCCCAGGGAACATAGGGTTTGACTTCTTTGAACGAAAAAACTTTCGTGACAGCCGATGCTTTTAAAAGCGGGTCTTTCTTATCCAAATCATCAATATCAAAACTGCCCTTAGCGTGAAAATCATCAACGGCCAGATCAACGACATTAAGATTCAGGTTATCCCTGTCTCGTTTTAATGAATAATTTACCTGAAGCAGCCGCGGTTGAACAACGCTACTGAACACGCCCGGATAATAAAGGGATGGGTTTTTAATGATGATCGTGCCTTTTGATTTGAAATCCGAAAATTTCCCCGAAAAGGTCATATCCACATTCAACTTTCCGGCCATTTGCCGGATAGGCGTATATTTTTTCAGATAAGGAACATAATGTTTAAGATCTGTTCCTTCCATATGGATAGAAGTTCTTACTTTGCTCTCATAAACCGGTTTTTCGGCGGGTGCAGGATTGAAAAAACCATCCAGGGCCAGTTTTGCCTTGTTTTTATTTTCAATAACATGGGTTGTAAAATGGAAACGATACCTGTCTGTCCAGAAAAGAGCATTTAGCTTTCCGTTTATCGTCTCCAGAGAAGTCAAGAGTTCCCCTTTACCCGTGTACTGATCCACAAAAGCCGCCGACCCGTTTTCAATGATAATTTTCCGGAACTTCGGAGCTTTTTTGTCATCTTCCCTCTTCAAAAGATCATCGATATTCAGCACACCGGAGCTGTCCCTTTTTAACAAAATCCGGGGCTGATGAAGAACAATTTCACCGAAGACCAGACGATTTCTCAGAAGAGGAAGGATATTTATCCGTGCTACAGCTTTATCTACTTTTAGAAAATCAGTGGAGCCGTCCTTGTCCTTGATGATTAGATGGGCAAATTGCATGGACAGTCCGTCGCGCAAAGTAAGAGCCGCCGTTCCTGTTTCATACGTAACACTGCGCTTCAATTTCTCACTTACCGTTTTTGTGATGTATTCCCTGTAACGGTCCGGACGCGACACCTTTTCCGCGGCATAAAACCAGGCGCGCACTAAAAGTCCGATGATGACCACCACCGATACAAGGATTACGGTAATGACGATTTTCTTTTTTAATGTCAATTCAGAGCGCCTTATATATGAATTTTTTTCATAATAACCTTTTAATACATTCAATTTCAAGTACTAAGAGTTCCGCACATTTTCTTGTTACCGGTTTAAAAAAAGTTTGCATATCCTGCTTTGAATAATTTATTTATTTGTATTGACGTTATTTGACGACCAGCAAATCCAATTTATCCGATTGAATCTTTTTTATAACATATATCTCCATTGGATTTTCTGAATTATAATATCTGCCATACAAAGCTTGCAGTATGGATATCGTCATAACATTGCCTTGATCCGGATATCCAACCGAGCCCTTTAATGGGATATCCAGTTCCTCTGGCAAATCTTTGATGAAAAAGGAGAAATCAGACCGGGAAAGCTTCGGCCGCACTTCTCGTTCAACCAATTCCAGATAGGAGGCCACTGGTTTATAAATTTCGTGAACCAGACGACTATTTTTTCTGATTTCTAAACCATTGTAAAAAGCCAGGAGAAAAAGACATATCATCGCGCAAATTATTTTTGTTGAACGTATTCTGGAGAAATCAACTAAAGAATAAAGCAATACTGCGCCGAATAAAGCCGGGAAATAGTCATAATGCGATATTTGCAGGGCGTTGCTGGAACGGCCTAAAACATTAATACCCGCATACGACACGATCAAAAAGGAGATCAGTATCGCAAAAGGCAACGATTTTTTAAAATGTTCCTTCTCAAAACCCTGCCCAATACAAATCAGAACAACAATCCATAGAAAACCGGGGACAATCATCTGAGGTATCAATATTCCATAATCCAACGACCACGATGAAAAATGCATGTACGAAAATACCATTTGGCCGGATACAGGTAAAAAGATATGCTGCAACCAGTAAACGATCAGCAAAAATATGTTCAATAAATATTCAATCGGTGAGTTATTCGCCCCATGAGTATCGATCCATAAGAACCGCTCACTTTGCCAAACATGGAAAGAATAGAGCATCACATAGAAAATAATCGGTACGCCCAAAGCGACTAGATATCTTTTTCTTTCGGTATTGAACTGTCTCCGTCGGCGCCAACCGACATACGCAATGACCGCCAAAGACGCAATGACGGCAATTTCGTGAAGTAGCATGGCGCCCGTCATCGCACAGCCATATAACCAGAAGCACCGCAAACCGATACATTCCCTGTCACCTGCCATTTCTCTTGCCGCCCATAACGCTATGAGAAGCAATCCGTATCCTATGAGATAGCCTCCTAAATGATTCAACGTCACCAGAGCAAAATTCGACATTAAAAGTCCAAACAATAAAGCAAATCCAAAAGCCAGTGCGGTATAATTTATGCGCCATAAAATTGTAAAAAGCAAAAAAACAACTAAAATATGCAAACAAATATTCGCAACGTTCCATAATTTAAAATTACGCTTTAATAAACTATTCTCCAACGCTAAAAACGTAAACAGCAAAGGACGGTAAAGCATTTCATCTCCTTTGTTATATTGCCGTTGTGCGCCATAATCGAGGAGCTGAAAACCGGAACCGAACGAAGTTTCTCCGTCCAGTTCTAAAAAGTATGACAATTGATCATTGATGAAAACCACATTTATGGAAGGAAAATACACAAACAACGTGCTGCAAATCAGGAGCGCCGCAAACAAAATCCTTGGGCGCCATTTTTTGCCACTGACACCGGAATGGATGTCCCCTGCCTTGAGACTTCCTTTTTTGTCAGGATGCTCTTCCTTTACAGAGTCCCAAATATCAATGTCATTTCTTTCGGTAAATTCGATCGGCATATTAGCATTACAATTTTTTTTATCTGATTATCACTATTTGCCTTTGAAATCTACTGTGGCATTTAAATCATTCTCGTAAAAACTTAAAAATATAAGTGGTTTTACCGCGCAACGATATCCTGCTATTTTTAATTTTAAAATTTCATCATTTTATGTTAAATAACGATCCATTAGAAATCTTAGAAATCCTTTTTCATGTTTTGCAAAGGGATAGGCGAATGACCGGGTTTTTGGACAGATTTAAAAAATTATTCAATCGCAGAAGGCACCAGCGTTATTTCGTCGAAGAAGGCACGTTAGTCGTCATATCTCCTTGCAGTATCGATCATGAAGAACAAACCGTTCGATTAATTGATATAAGCAAGGGAGGCATGGCTTTCATCTACCAAGGCTCTCCATCCGGCATTGAAAAGTCCAGCTTTCTACAAATGATTACAAAAAAACCGCCTTATAGAACAGACAGTCTTAGATTCGATACAGTTTCCGACATCCCTGTTTCTGAAAGCACGGAATCATCCGAACAGTTCCGGCGACGAGGTGTAAAATTCAAGTGGATGGGCTTCTGTGATGAATCAGCTCTGGAAAATTTAATTAATGAAGTAACGCTTTGCGAGAAATAATTTCGTGGTGGTTCCTTTTTTGAAAAAAAAAGCACCTACGAAAATCGTAAGTGCTTTATATTTGGTGAGCCCTGTCGGAATCGAACCGACAACCTAATGATTAAGAG
>CAYZRT010000111.1:0-9378 GCA_964480875.1 uncultured Smithella sp.
CAATCGTCCGGCCATCAATGGGCTTGTCCAGAAAACTGGATGCCATGGCGGCAACGATGCCAAGATCAACCGCCGGCTCTTCGACTTTTACTCCGCCGGCAACATTAATGAAGATATCCGACCCGCCCAGATGCAGGCCGCAAATTTTGTCCAGGACCGCCACCAAAAGCGATACCCGGTTATAATCCACACCGATGGCTGTCCGACGCGGCGTCCCGAAACTTGTCGAGCTCACCAGCGCCTGAATCTCCACCAGAATCGGCCTGGTTCCTTCCAGAGAGGGCACGACCACCGAACCGGCAACATTTTGCGGCCGCTCCGCCAGAAAAAAAGTAGAGGGATTGGGCACTTCGATTAACCCCTTCTCCCGCATTTCAAAAACGCCGATTTCGTTGGTCGGGCCGAAACGGTTTTTCATTCCCCGGACAATACGGTAAGAATGAGAAGAATCGCCCTCAAAATAAAGCACGGTATCCACCATGTGTTCCAGCACTTTGGGACCGGCAATCGAGCCGTCTTTGGTGACGTGACCTACCAGAAAAACAGGGATGCCGTGTTTTTTTGAAAAAAGAATCAACCGCGAAGAAGTTTCGCGCACCTGCCCGACGCTGCCGGGAGCGGACATCAGTTCCGATGCATAAACCGTCTGGATGGAATCAATAACTACAATGGCCGGAGCAATAACTTTGATCTGCTCCAGAATTTTTTCCAGAGACACCTCGACCAGAACAAATAAATTTTTCGCCGCAGCGCCGATCCGGTCACTGCGCAACTTTATCTGACTGGCGGACTCTTCGCCGGAAACATAGAGCACTTTTAATCCTTTATCTGCCAGATTATGCATGACCTGCAGCATGAGCGTGGATTTGCCGATACCCGGTTCTCCGCCGATGAGAATGGCCGATCCACCGACGATACCGCCGCCCAGCACCCGGTCAACTTCCGCGATGCCGGTAACGGTTCGCTTGCCTTCCGTGAGCGGAATATCCTCGATGGGCAGGGGCTTGCCGTTAAAACTCATCTCCGCGCGGCTGTCCGTGCCGGACTCAACAATTAATTCCTCGGCAAAGCAGTTCCACCCGTTGCAGGAAGGACATTTCCCCAGCCACTTGGGCGACATGTAACCGCAATGCTGACAAAAGAATCCCGTCTTGCTTTTTTTCAAATCTTATTTCTCCTTGGAAAGTAGAGGCAGAAAAGCATATTTCCTCGGAGTGTGTCAATATTAATTAACATCATGTAATCATACGAATCATCAGTTTCATCCGAGACGCGCAGGTCATACGTTGTATCACGCATCTGGAGCTTTGGTTTGT
Source organism: uncultured Smithella sp. (assembly GCA_964480875.1). Taxonomy (GTDB): domain Bacteria; phylum Desulfobacterota; class Syntrophia; order Syntrophales; family Smithellaceae; genus Smithella. The sequence goes on from CAYZRT010000111.1 coordinate 1,317, forward strand.
CCGGTCAAGACCGCCGCCTAAAATTCACGCCCACCAAGCCGCGAATACGCCGTTGCATTTGGTGGGGACATGTTGCGGAAGCCCGCAGGGACTGCAACGTGTCCCCGGAACGAGCAATTTACCTTCAGCGCGGTCATTGGCGCCACACTCCACATCCTGCGGCCAAAATAGTTTTGAGACCGTTTCCCATACTGCCGATTCTAAAAGCAAGCTCTTATCAATTCAATACCTCATAGGATTTTGCTCAGAAGCTTGATGTAGCTCGACATCTGGCGAAATATCAGGAAATGATCATATACTCTTCTCTGACCGCTACGACCCATATTATAACAGCGGAGAGAGTTATTGAGAAGTTGTCCCAGCTTATCTGCAATCTCGTCCGGGTTTTCCGGATCAGAAACAAGCGACCCGTCAATTCCATCGCGTACCTGCCGCCTTATTCCGCACGCGGTTGTGCCGAGCACCGCCTTGCGTTTCCACATCGCCTCGGTTACCGTAAGACCGAATCCTTCCTGCAGCGAGTTTTGCACAATGATGCTGGCACACCGTTGCATTGCATTAACAATGAGGGCGTTCTCTTTGTGAGATTTCATGGGAAGAAGGATGATCGCGATATCGCGCCGCAGTTTCGGATCAAGTGAAGCATATCGACGTTGCATTTGCTGAAGGACTTCCACGCCCTCCGGATCGTCGGTAACAGCATGGGGGTCCGGACCGGCCAACACGAGACGCGCAAGCTCCAACCGCTTTCGTTTACGCTGAATTTTGTTTTCACCATTGCTCACGACAGCGCTGCTCTTGAGGCGGACAAAGCCTTCAAGAAGAGAACTCCAGCCTTTGAGACGGTCCCAGCGGGAAACCTGCAGCACGATGGGCCGGAACAACAATCCCAGATGATTCGGAGCAACATAGGATCCGTTCTCCGTAAGCATCGTCACACGGTTTCTGAAATTGGGTGTCACGACCGGTTCATACTGGGTTAGAAGCCCGCTGTTGCAAAGGATGCCCGTGAGCTTGGTGACGGAAAGCTCCTGGTTTTTGTGCGACAGGGGATCAATGGCCGGATGGATGATGGTCGATCTGTCTGCGCAATAATCGGGAATGTACTCGGGCGCTGAAAAAATCGTATGCCCGTATCCGTCCAGATAGGGTTTGAGAAACCGCCAGGCCGTTTTTGTCGCTTCCAGGCGCCGGTCCAGACCGATGTGACACCGCCACACGGCGGTTATTCCGAGTTCCCGCGTCAGGATCTGACCCAGCGGCAATGGCTGCGGATCGTGAACAACCAAGATATCTTCCGGTTTCAACTCCTTTTTAAAAGAAGCGGCATTTTCAAGATTAACGGTTTCATAGAGCCTCGCGTCTTCCGGTCCCAAATCTGCTCCCGATGCCGTATCACCATGAATGAGATTGTGGATACGCTTGGTCAGCGAGAAAAATTCCTGCCGGTCCGATCGAATCACCGCCCACCGGAACCGGATGCCGAGATTGTTCATCAGGGCAATCACGCTGGGCAGCATCTCGGCCACACCTCCGCCGCTGGCGGTGGAATTAACCATCCAGAGGGTTCTTCCCTGCAGTCTGGCGGCGATGCTTTTCGCTTCTTCCCGCAGTTCACCCACCGGCGCGGAAAAAATCGGGTCCGTTGCGTAATAATCAAGAGAGTACTTTGTCGTCGCTTGAGGTAATATTTGTATCATACTATTCCCGCCTGGAAATAATTTTTATCCGGTATCCGTTTTGCCTGCCGCCTTTCTCCAAATTCTTAAATCATTATTAAACGATTTGGCCACTCCTGCCTGCAAATTATATATAGCAATTTTTTTACAAACGTATAAGGACGCAACCGCGCGCGTCAAGGAAGTCGTTGCAGGAAGAATATTTTCTCAGTCTCTTAGATGACATGTAAACGCAATGCTGGCACAAGAAACTTGCCCGCTTTTTTCAATCCTTATTTCTCCTTGGCTGCTTTTGTTGAGAAAAGCACATTATTCTTGGCCGTGTCAATATTAATTGCTGTTTGACCCAAGAAATATTTTTAAAATAAAAATTTGCTTTCTTCTTGATGATTGAACACTCCTTAAACAAACATTCGTTGTTATAAGTGAACATTTCTAAATTGGCTGGACAAGCGACAAAATATTCTTGACACATGAAAAAACGCTTCTTATACTGCCGACAATGAAAAGGATCTGCTTATCCATAAATAAGCATTATTAAATCATGTGCCTGGTGTTAAACCGGAAGAAAGGATTGACGTATGTTAAAAAAAATCATTGTTTTTGGTGTAATAACATTTATTATCTTGTTGTATGGACATGTTCTGGCCGGCCCGCAAATGAACCCTGGCAAGTGGGAAATAACCACCAAGACGGAAATGACAAACCCCGACGCCAGGACCGGCGAACAGACGTTTCGGCCTCAAATCCATACCCAATGCATAACCTCTGATGATCTGATTCCCGTGAGATCGGATGACCAACAAGAATGTAAAATTACCGATATAAAAACCGGCGGCAATGTTGTTACGTGGAAAATGTCATGCGGCGAACAGAACAAAGGCGTGAAAGGATCAGGATCAGCCACCTACAATGGAGACAATATGAATGGTGTGATGAACTTGACCGCCACACCTTATGGAACAAAAATAAAAAATACATTTTCTGGCCGACGTATCGGCCCCTGTGATGTTCAGGCAACAAATGGCCCATCTGCAACCTCTGCTCAGACCTCAACGACTACTCAGGAGACGCGAGATCCCTATGAAGTCGAAAAAGAAGTGACCGAAGAAGTCAGGGATGTGGGTAAAGCCGCCAAGGATGAAGCTAAGCAAGGCGTTATCGATGAGGTTCGCAACGAAGTACGGGGAGCGATAAGAGGTTTGTTTCACTAAATTATCTCGAGCACACCCAAAGACATAAAAAAATGCATCAAAGAGGTTTGCGGGCGATCAACCACATGTTGTCGCTGGTTGGTAAGCGATCCCAAATATTGAAGCGAACAATCTGAAATCCTGTATCTGTTACCATTTTGGCAAGAGTCTCAGGGATAAAGTAATTGACATGATCGGGATAGCGAAACCCGCACCATTTTTTACCGGTGACCATTCGATTAATACAACCGTAATTCGGCACCTTAATAATAATAAATGCTCCCGGTTTCAATACCATAAGCGTTTTCTGCAAAACTTCACGGGGCGCAGCTTCATGTTCGAGGTAGGCTGCCATAATTACGGCGATAAAGAAATCTTTTTCAACAGTTTCCAGTCCCGAAAGAGCGTTGCCGCAGAATACGCGGCCCCCGCGCGATTCCACTATCGTCTGAGCCCGTTTGGAGAGCTGTTTTGAGACCTCGATTCCATACGGAATATATTTTTTGTCCAGGCGCGCCATTACCCTGCCCCCTCCGCATCCTATGTCTATTATGGGTCCGGCTGGTAAATATTTTTTTGCCAAGTCAATCAGTTTATTGCGGGGAACAAACCTTTCCTTGTAACTTTTTACCGCCCTGATACCCCTCCGCAAGGCCGAATCCTTTTTTTTCTTCTCTTCATCAACCTGACGGGATGTTTTTTCCCAGGCGTATGTTTCCTCAAGATCTTCATAGGACGGAGGATTTTCCAGATAAACCAGGCCGCATGAAGAGCACTTTTTTATAAGCCACTGATTAACAGAGTACACGGAAGGCTTTTCTGCTGTGTTATCTGTGCCACAAAGAGGACATGATCTTCGTATTCCTTTTGGGAGATTTGTTTGTTGAGTCATAATTTATTTGTATAAGCAGTCAATCTTTTGGCAGGAAGCTTCGCATAACTAATGGCAGGTTTCAACCTTTTTGTGATACTTAGAAGGAAATGAATTTTTTATAAACTTATCTAAAACCCGGTGGGAAATTCAGAACTGTATCTGGTAACGTACCCCTTTATTATCCGTACCTTCTCCAAAACCTGTAGGGCGGGCGCCGGGCTGTATATTCAGGGAGACATTTATTATGGTCCCCCTGTCGCCTCTCAAGATACCTTTGGCTATAGCGCCTGTCGGTGCAGACTGCGTGGTAACGCTTCCCGTGGAAAAACCCCATGAATTGGTGACATTAGACTGAGAAGCTCCTCCCCCGGTATAGATGCCGGTATATTGTCCGGAAAATTTCTCTCCGGTAACCGGGTTATACGCGGTCATGGCACCCGTCCCGTAGCTGGTCTGGATCTCGAAATTCAGTTCAGTCCCGTCTTGTAATGAGTACATCTTTCCCGGGAGCATCTGGCCTACAGGGTCAGGCATTGTAGCGCAACCGGCCATGAGCGCAGATACGAATAGAAGGAATATAGGAAGAACGGAAAATCTGCGGATTGACATGATATATTTCTCCTTTTTAATAACAGGGATTTTAAAAAAAAGAGCTTCCCTCCGTTAAGAACGGACACCCTCATCCCGTCTGTTTTGAAAAATTTTTATCCCAAATTCTCACGTTTGTCTATTAAAATTAAGCGTTCGGGGAAACACTGTTCAGGGGATCTTGCGGTAAGTTTATATAAATTTATGGCCGAAATCAAGGGATTGGAAGGATCACTCTCCGCCGGTGGCCCGGAATATTCCTGGTTTGATTATATACAATCATGTCTTCATAACACACTCAAATAAAATGCGTTACGGAGAGGTCCGCTTGAATTCGGGAAGATTTTACCTTTTTGTCAGATGAAACAACCGAACGATGAACAGATTTCTCAAAAGAACGGATGCCGCAATGCGCTAAATTCAGCTATGGGCGCCACACCCCACATCGTCTGGTCAAATTTTCTTGACACACAAGAAACCGTTTCTTATACTTCACACTCAACAAAGGAAGTTCTTATCAAAAAAATTAAAAGAACTTGGCTGATAAACTGCTTGCATGAAATTGTTATTTGGACTGTTTAATTATTTTCCTTATGGAGGCCTTGAGCGCGACATGCTCACCGTGGCCCTTGTCTGCCAGGCTCGCGGGCACGACGTAACCATTTACACCGAGCACTGGCAGGGCGCAAAACCGGCGAATATGCGTATTATTGAACTGCCCGGGCGAGGATTAACGAATCATGGCCGCGCTGCGGTGTTCATTAAACAATTTCAGCGCGTGATCGCTGAAAATCCAGACAGCCGTGTTGTCGGCTTTAACAAAATGCCCGGCCTGGATTTTTATTACGCCGCCGATGTCTGCTTCGCGGAAAAAGCCTATGAAGAACGCAACTGGTTTTATCGCATCATGCCGCGATGCAAAACCTATCTTAATTTTGAGGCAGCGGTTTTCGGCAGGGAAAATAAAACCCGGGTATTGATGATTTCGAAAGCACAAATGGGCATTTACCAAAAATATTATCAAACGCCGGATGAGCGCATGTATTTATTGCCGCCCGGGATTCGTCGCGACCGTTGCATGCCCGATCATTATGCGACGCAACGCCAGGAGCTGCGCGCAGCACACAAACTCGGCCAGGAAGACAAAGTGATGATTATGGTCGGTTCAGATTATCGCCGTAAAGGCCTTGATAGAGCGCTGCACGGCATAGCAGCATTGGATAAAAAATGGCGAGACAAAACATCCTTGTGGGTCATAGGCCAGGATGACACAACCCCCTTTGTTAAACTTGCCCGAGATCTTGGCATTGAAAAAAACATTGCTTTCCTCGGTGCGCGCGACGATGTCGCGCAACTGTTGTGGACAGCTGATGCATTGATCCATCCGGCTTACAGTGAAAATACCGGCACGGTTTTATTGGAAGGCGTTGTCGCCGGGCTTCCGGTCATTTCATCACGCGCATGCGGCTATTCATACTACATCGAAGAAAATGAACTCGGCTGTGTGATCGAGGAACCGGTTTCTGCAGAAACAGTTGCAAAAGCCATAAGCCAGGTTTTTAGCGTTGATCAGAACGTCTGGCAAAAGCGCTGCGGAAGCTTTGCGCAAACCGCCGATATTTACTCCATGCCGGAACGTTTTGCAGAATATATAGAAAAACATGGTTAAAGCTTAATTGCGAGCGGGCAAGATTGCACTCCAGACGATATTTTCACAGAGGCTGAAATACAAACCGGAGAAGCCTTTTAGCCGTAAAACAATTTTCCCCTTGATTATTAACTGATACTAAAATAAACAGTTCAAAGAATTATTTTATTTGAAGGCGCCCTTCCCATTTGCTTACGCTTTGGGATCATTCGCTCTACGATTTTCCCTGCACCTATAGTGACCCCAAGGCGCCCTTACAGGGTATTTAGGTTATGCGCTTATGAAAACCGAGGAATCATTATGGACAAAACTGAAGATATGAATGACAAGGCTATTGACCCCGATGATGTTCTGCCGGAAATCTCCGTGGAAAAACTCACGCCTGAAATGCGCGAAGCCTTCAACCGCGCCGGATGGCAATCGCTCACGCCCGTGCAGGCCAAATCCATCCCTTATTTTTTAGCGGGCCGCGATATGATGGTGCAATCGCGCACGGGCAGCGGCAAAACCGGCGCCTATCTGCTGCCGATCATCCAGAAAATAGACGCGCAAAGAAATATTGCACAGGCGCTCATCCTTGTTCCCACCCGCGAATTGGCGCTTCAGGTTTCCAGAGAATCCCAGATGCTGACGGAAGGAACCAACATCAGGACAGCCGTGGTTTATGGAGGCGTGGGTTATAACGCGCAACTGGAAGCTTTCCGCGGCGGCGCCCAGATTGTGGTCGGCACACCCGGTCGCATCCTCGATCATCTTCTGAAAAACACGCTTTCGCTGGACAATCTGAAAATCCTGATTTTTGACGAAGCCGACCGGATGCTCTCCATGGGTTTTTATCCCGACATGGTGAAAATCCGCAAATATATCCCCTCCGGCAAAATACTCAGCTCCATGTTTTCAGCGACGTTTCCGCCGCAGGTCGTCCGGCTGGCCGATCAGTTTTTACATGATTCAAAATTACTGAGTCTGAGCGGCAATCAGGTGCATATCGCAGAAATCGAGCATGTTTATTACGTTGTGCCGGGCATGCGCAAGGACCGGTCGCTGGTTCGGGTTATTGAAATCGAAAATCCATCCTCGGCCATTATTTTCTGCAACACGAAGGACTCGGTGCATTATCTTTCTGTCGTGCTCAAACGTTTCGGTTATGACGCCGATGAATTAAGCTCCGACCTGGCTCAAAGCATGCGGGAAAAAGTGATGGCGCGTGTCCGGCGCGGCGCGCTTCGATTTCTCGTCGCCACTGACGTTGCCGCCCGCGGTATTGATATTCCCGATCTATCGCACGTGATTCAATACGAACCGCCGGAGGACCCGGAAGCCTATATTCACCGCGCCGGCCGCACGGGACGGATGGGCTCCAGCGGCGTGGCCATTTCGCTGGTGGCCGAAATGGAAAAATTCAAATTGCAGAGCATTGCCCGTTACTATAACATCCATATGGAAGAACGCCCCCTTCCCGATGACGGAGAACTCGAAAGGATTGTCGCCCAACGGATAACCACTCTCCTGGAAGCGAAACTGCGCGCCCGAGATAACCTGCAGATTGAACGGATGCGGCGTTTTCTGCCGCTGGCTCGTAATCTTTCACAATCAGAAGATGAACTGTCATTAATTACCATGCTGCTGGATGATTATTATCAGCAATCCCTGCATGCGCCTCCGGCGCCAATTGCAGATATCGATCAGGGAAAAACTCAGGAACAAAAGAAAAAAGGAAAGAAACCGCGGCCCAGAAATAAAAGCAGAAATAAAGATAAAACAATCCGTCAGGAATCGTAGCAACAGGAAAATCTTTTTGTACCGTCAGTCATTTTTATCTCCAGGGAATTCGTAATTTTTTTATTTTAATTTCATCACGTTACAGATTACGGCAAAATATACGGCAAACATTGGTCCAGGAAAATAAGCTAAATTTTCTTGAGTAAAGATTTCAATGCTGATATGAACAGTGAGTTTTAAAAATTTATTTTGAGGATGTTCATTATGCAAAATCCAAATTTCAGTTCCGGTCCCTGCAGCAAAAGGCCAGCGTGGAGTATCGACGCGCTGAAGAGCGCGCCGGTCGGCCGCTCACACC
>CAYZRT010000112.1:0-9272 GCA_964480875.1 uncultured Smithella sp.
CCGCCGTCGGAATCAGGTAATATTCCATACCTTCGATCTTAAAAAGATCTTCCTTAAATTTCGGCAGCTGGCCGGTGCCGGTCATGCTTTCCGCATTAACCATAAAGGGCGTCAACACTTCCGTGTAGCCATGCTTCTCCGTATGCAAATCCAGCATAAAATTAAAAATTGCTCTTTCCAGTTGAGCGCCCGCTCCCCGATAAACCGTAAAACGTGCTCCGGCGATTTTCGCGCCACGAGCGAAATCAAGAATATTCAGACTCTCGCCCAAATCGAAATGCTGCTTGGGCTCAAAGCTGAAATCCGGCTTTTTACCCCAGGTGCGCACAACCGGATTATCTTCGGAACCGCTGCCCTGCGGCACGGATTCATGCTGCACATTCGGCACGATCATGACAAAGGCATTAAGCTCTTCTTCCGTAACTCGGAGCCTTTCGTCATATTCTTTTATTTTCGCTGACACGTCGCTCATTTTTTCAATCAAAGCGGATGCGTCTTCTTTCTTTTTCTTTAGTGCGCCGACTTGTTTGGAAACACTGTTGCGCTCATTGCGCAGCGTTTCCACTGCTTGTAAAATATCGCGCCTTTCGGCGTCCAGACCCAAAAACCGGTCAAAATCTATGTTTTGTCCGCGCTCATTCATCTTCTGGCGAACAATATCGATGTTTTGTCTTAAATATTTAATATCTAACATAAAATAACCTTTAAACCAGTAACATGTCCTGTCTGGCAGAAAGGAAGTTCCTATCATTTTGAAATGTCGAAGTCAATGATTTTGTCGGATAAACTGCTATGATGAGGGGGTTAATCTCTTTTTCAAAATATTGATGATGGCGTGCAATTCCGGACTTTTCATAAGATAGGCGCAGACGAAAAAGACACCGGCGCCACTTACAACTGTAACAGCAAGATAAATCAATCGGATTTGAAGATGGGCGTCAGTATTCCATGGCATAAAATATTCAATCAATCCAATTGCGCCAAGCATCAGCAGCGCGGATAACACTGTTTTGGAAACAGACGAATAAAATGCCTCGTCAAGATATGTTCCGATTTTTGTTTTCAAAACGTAAGCCAGAACCAGGACATTAACAATGGCGGAAATCGAACTGGCCAGCGCAATGCCATTATGTTTCAGGGGATACATTAAGATCAGACTTGCCACGACATTGATAATCAGTGCGATAAATGCGGCTTTAAGTGGCCATTTGGAATCCTGCAACGAATAAAAAGATGAAATAAAAACACGCAAAAGCGAAAATGCGCACAGTCCCAAAGAGTAACAAAACAACGCCTGTCCGGTGTAAACAGCAGCTTGCTCATCAAAAGCGCCGCGTTGAAACAAAACGGAAATTATCGGCAGGTTCAGCGCCATGAGAGCGACCGTTGCCGGAATCGTCAAAAAAAGCATTATTCGCAAAGAAAAGGCTATGCCTGATTTCAATTCATTCATCTGACCGGTGGCAACATGTTTGGAAAAACTGGGTAATACTGCCGTGCCTATGGCAATGGCAAAGACACCCAGCGGCAGTTCCATAATCCGGTCGGCATAAAAAAGATAAGTCACAGAACCACCCGGTAATAAAGACGCTAGAATGGTTCCCACAAAAACATTAATGGTGCTGACACCGGCGCCAAGAACAGCCGGCAGCATCAGCAGTCCTATTTGTTTTATGCCGGGATGTTGCAGATTAAATTTTAATTTTGGCATAAAGCCGAATTTCAACAAAAAAGGCCATTGCATCGCCAACTGCAAAACACCACCGATCAAAACGCCAACGGCCAGAGAGGTAATCGGTTCGGCAAAGAAAGGTCGCAACAAAAATGCCGCGGCAATCATGGCAATGTTGAGCATCACCGGCGAGAGGGCCGGCGCGGTAAAATGCCGGAAGGAATTCAGGATGCCCATGCACAACGCAACCAAGGCAATAAAGAAAATATAAGGAAACATCAGGCGATTGAGAAAGACGGTCAGTCCGAACTTCTGCGGATCGGAAATAAAGCCCGGCGCGATGAGTCCGACGATAACGGGTGAAATTAAAATGCCAACAACCGAAACCAAAGCAAGAATTGCAGCAAGGATGGTAAAAGCATTTTGCGCCAGTTCAATGGCTTCCTGTTTTGATTTTTTTTCCAGATATTCGGTAAAAACCGGAACAAAAGATATGGTCAGAGATCCTTCGCCCAAAAGTCTGCGGAGCATGTTAGGAATCCGGAAAGCAACCCAGAAAGCGTCGGTCATCCAGCTGGCGCCGAAAAAGGCGGCAATCACCATATCGCGCACCAGCCCAAATACGCGGCTGACCATCGTCGCCGCACTGACAATCCCGGCGGCTTTGACGACTTTGGAATTTTCCGAGTGTTTTGTTTTGTTCATAAAGGCTTATCTGATGTTTACTATCTTCATATATTGTCAAAAAAACATTGTTGTTCGAAAATTTTATTTTCCTTTAGAAAATTATTTATCTTGAATTCCATGTCTGTCTTGTTTGTATTTTTAACCAAAATTGTTTTTTTTCTTGATTTAGAGCCGGAAAGTATTTCCATCTGGCTTTTCTTCAATCCCAATTCACCGGCCAGTAATTTGATGCAGGCTTCATTGGCAGCTCCTTCAACCGGGGGCGCAGTAACCTTTAATTTAAAAGCGCCATCCTGAACCCCCGTTATTTCCGCGCGCGAGGCATTCGGTATGACCTGAATATCAAAGGTCAGACCTTTTTTTGATTCTTTTAAATTGATGGTATGACTCAAATGAGCTTTCCTTTTTCCCTGACATTAAATCATCAGTGAAACATGACGTATAATTTGCACTAAAAACAGCCGTAAAAAAACAATAGCAAGAATAACAATGAAAGGTGAAAAATCGATTCCTACATTACGTAAAGGAATTATCCGACGGATAGGCCGGAGAATCGGCTCAGTCAGACGATACAAAATAACAACAATTTGATTATAGGGATCAGGATTAACCCAGGAAATTACCGCTCGAGCAATGATGACAATCATGTACGTTAACAAAATAATATCTAATACCTCGGCCAAACCAATCATCAAATATTTTAATACAAACATAAAAAAAACCTCCTGCCAATCAGCTGATAAGCTTATCCGGAAACCGCCGTAGAAACGGTCATAGCAAATTTTTCCAAAACGTTATTGAATTCCACTGGCTTTTCTATCATAACCATATGGCCGGCACCTTCAATGATCTCTAACCTGGCTCTGCGGATACGAGCGGCAATTTGACGGGACAGATCCGGCGGCGTCATTTTATCTTCGGCTCCACAGACAATCAAAGCGGGCACGCTTATGTTATCTGTGTCCCGGGTCAAATCCAGTTCATTGCATGCTAATAGATCCCCATACATGATATCAACCTTCGAAAGCGCTATGCTTTTCCCCAGCACATCGGAAAACTTGGATCTATTTTCTTTTGCCAAAGAATACTTGCAAATGAGCGCTATAATCTCGGCCGGAATTTCCGCCGGATTTGTCTGCATAAAATCCAGAAAGAAAGAATTTACCGGCATCTTCATTCCCCCGCCAATGCAAACAATTCCCGCTACGTTTTGAGGATGGATTATCGAAAATTGAAGTGTAACCGCCGCGCCTAGTGAATGACCTATCATAATGACGTTTGTTAAATCAAGAACATCCAATAACCTTTTGATCCACTGGCCGTAATGTTTCACATCCTTTTCTCCGTTCCCCCCCGAGTGACCGTGACCGGGAAGATTGACGGCAACGATGTTAAAGTTTTTATGCAAACGGCCGTATTGATGAGACCAGATACTGTGATTGCCGCCTGACCCGTGAATAAAAAACAGAGTTTGCTTTTGCTTGTCGAAATTGCTTTTGTTTACCCAGCAAGCGATGTCTGTTGAATCAATATTATAGTATTTCAACATATTTTAAAATCCCGTAAACCTTAAGTATCACAAAAGCAAATTTTAATGCAATGAAGAATCGCGGGCATACGTCTCTCCGCTTCGCGGGATAATTTAATGAGCCTTAATTTTCCGAAACGAAGTGCTCGGAAAATCTTAGAGCGAACTATCCCGCCACCTTCAGGTGGCAGGGACAAATTTCAATTCACTCCGTTTCTGAAGCTTGGATCTCATTATAAATCGCTTGACCTGACTGTTATTGACAGATAAAAAGGAAAGAGATTCTGTAATGCCGGAGGGTCAAGAATATGCTCAAAAGAAAAAAGCTTGCCATTATCGGCGGCGGGAAAATGGGCAGCATCATCGCCCAAGGGTTAATCACGCATAAAATTGTTGCCGTCAAAAATATAACCATCACGGACATTGATGCCACGAGACTTAACGCCCTCCGCAAATCTCTTAAGACAAATGTTTCTCATGATAACCCAAAAGCCGTGAAAGAGGCGGATATCATCATTCTTGCCGTCAAGCCGCAGAACATGGCCGCGACATTGAAAGAAATCAGTGCCGTGGTTGATAAATCAAAAATCGTAATTTCCATCGCCGCAGGTATTACGACAAAATTTATAGAAAAACATCTTGTGAAAGGTATCCGCGTGATCAGAGTGATGCCCAATACGCCGGCGCTTGTCGGAAAGGGAGCGGCGGCAGTTGCGGCGGGGAGTGACGCCAAGGCAAATGACGTCAAACTCGCACTCGCTATTTTCAAGGCCGTGGGCATCAGCGTTGAAGTGAAGGAAAAACTGATGGATGCGGTAACGGGATTAAGCGGCAGTGGACCCGCCTACTTTTTCCTGATGATCGAAGCGTTGATTGAGGCCGGATTAAAAACGGGATTGTCGCGTGATCTGGCGAAGAAACTGGCGACACAAACCATGCTGGGCGCCGCCTGCCTGTGCATCGAAAGCAATCAAGAACCGGCGGAGCTCAGAGCAATGGTGACATCGCCGAACGGCACCACCTTTGCCGGTTTGCAAGTAATGGAAAAGAAGAAAATACGCGATATCATCATTGCCACCGTTGAAGCAGCAACAAATCGCTCCAAAGAATTGGCTAAAGGCAAATAGACTTAGCCGTCTTTTGACGTGTCATCAGTCTCTTTTGGGGCAACTTTATTTTCCTGCTCTTCACTGTTTTCAGCAACATTGTTTTCTTCTTGTTTCGCTTTTTCGTTAATACGCAGAAAAGATGAATCTTCTTTTGCAGAAGTTTCCAAAAGCACTGCCGGTAAAATGTTTTCCGCCACAGCAACTTCCGTTCCGGCATCCACTGGTTTTCTTCTCTTATGACGAGGTCTGCGCCGGCTTTTCTTCTTAGTATGTTTTTCTCCGTTTACCGAAACCTTTTCCTCAACGGTTGATTCTGGAGTTTCTTCTGTTTTGATCTCCGCGTTTTCTTCATGATGCCCCTGAGCATCAGCATGTTCTTTGGCTTTTTGCTGGATTTCCACCCTGTCCCAGGGTATCTCGGCGCTTCCGGCAATATTCAAAGTGATATCGAATTCAGTTTCCAGATCCAGCAGCTCGCTTCTTTTACGATTTAAAATATAATCAGCAATCTCATGAGGCAGAATTATTTTCAATTCGGAACAAATTCCTTTCACAACTTCCGATTCAATCTTGCGAAAAGCTCCCAGCGCGGCAGCTTCCAGAGACGGACGCAGGCCGCTGCCCTTGCAATAAGGACATTTCGTGTAACTTATTTCCTGAATGGTTGATTGCTTCTTCTGCCGTGATAATTCGAGGATGCCGAACTTGGAAATCCTGGAGAGCTGAATTCTGGCCTTGTCGATGCTCAGTGCTTTTTTGAAGGCTTTTTCCACTTCGGCATTATGTTTTTTATCCATCATATCGATAAAATCGATGGCAATCAAACCGCCCAGATCGCGCAGACGCAATTGCCGGGCAATTTCCTCACAAGCTTCAATATTGGTTTTAAATGCCGTTTCTTCGATATTCTTCTTGTGAGAGCCCCGACCGGAATTGACGTCAATCGTAATCATCGCTTCCGTCGGATTGATAACAATATGACCGCCGGATTTAAGCTCCACGCGTTCCTGATAGATGACACGTATTTGTTCCTCCAGATTATAGTTGTCAAAAAGAGGTGTCTTTTCCTTGTAATGTTTGAGCATTCTTATATAGCGTGGAGAAATGGCTTTCAGGTAGGCGCGCATCTTGCGAAAAGTTTCCAGATCATCGATGAGAATTTCTTCAATTTCCGAGGTCAGGTAATCGCGGATACTGCGCACGCCGAAGTCCGTTTCCTGGTAAATCATGGAAGGATGGTCAATGCTTTGTACTTTTTTGTTGATTTCCTTCCAGAGACGCACCAGGTGCTGGTAGTCGCGGGATATTTCCTGTTTGGTCCGGTTGTATCCGGCTGTTCGCACGATAAATCCCATATCTTCCGGGATTTTAATCTGCTTCATCACGTTTTTTATTTTCTGCCGGTCTTCCTCATCCTCCACTTTCCGGGAAATTCCACTGCCGGGTTTGTTAGGCAGCAACACCAGATACCTGCCGGGAATGGAAACATAAGTGGTCAGCAGCGCTCCCTTGTTGCCGACGGCTTCTCGTACGGCCTGGACGATTATTTCCTGGCCGGCCTTTAAGACAGATTTACCGCTGGATTGACCGTTTCCCGGTTCGGTTAAATACACCGGGCTGACATCTTTAAGTGGGAGGAAACCATCTTTGCTGCCGCCATAATCAACAAAGGCAGCCTGCAGGCCGCGTTCAACTTTGAGAACTTTGCCCTTAAAAATATTTCCGGTAATGGGTTCTCTGGTCGGCATTTCAATGTTGAAATCAACCAAAATGCCTTTTTCGTTAACCGTAGCCATCCGCATCTGTTCTTTATGAACAGCGTTAACGAGCATAATATGTTTCATAAATGTCCTTTTGGGTTGGCTGGTACCAGAGCACGAACACGCGCCCAAACAGAGTTCTTGGATATCTGTTTGTAATAATACCGCTCAACCTTTTGTATATTTACAGAAAGGCGCTTATATCGCCTTTTCCTTTTCTAATAATTTCTATATTGTCATCCACCAGACTGATGACACTCGACGGTTGCGGCATAATGATACCACTATCGATAATTAAGTCAACCGTCTGCCCGAAATATTCTTTTATCACTGCCGGATCTCCCAGAGTTTCTCCCTGCTCTGTTTTTACGCTGGTGCTGATGATCGGCTGGCCGAGTTCCCTGACCAGCGTAAGACAAATCTGATTGTCCGGCACCCTTATACCCGTTGTTGATCTTTTCGGCAAAATAATTTTTGGCACCAGACGTGATGCCTCCAGAATAAAAGTATAGGCGCCCGGCAACAGCCTCCTCATCGTCTTATAAGCGTAATCGGTGACCTTGGCGTACTCGCTGATATGTTTAAGATCGGAACAGACAAAACTCAAAGGTTGTTTTCTGTTCCTTCGCTTTAACTCGTAGATTTTTTCAATGCCTTTCTTATTGGACAAATCACAACCCAAGCCATAAACCGTGTCGGTGGGATAAATGATGATTCCACCGTCGCGTAATATGTCCGCGGCTTTTTTGATGAGCCTCATTTGCGGATTCTGGCTGTTGATCGACAAAAGCATTTCTAATTTCCTGTGATTTTCTCAACTTTTGCGCATACTCATATACCAAAAACGTATCTTTCGCAATATGGCTTCACAGGAAGAGGAATGTTATCTTACGGAACCTATCCGTTATCCTTGCTCAACTTATACTGAATACTGTCCACCAGCGCCTGCCAGCTGGCCTCGATAATATTTTCAGAAACGCCGATGGTACTCCAGAATTCTTCGCCGTCTGACGAATCCACAAGCACCCGGACGCCCGCGGCTGTTCCTTCCGAACCTTCCAGCGTACGCACCTTGAAATCAACCAGATGCATGTCTTTTATCTGCGGATAAAATTTTGTCAGCGCTTTACGCAGGGCCTGGTCCAGAGCGTTCACCGGGCCGTTTCCTTCCGCGGCGGTCAATTCCTCTTCGCCGGCAACCGATATCTTGATGGTCGCCTGAGAAAGACACGGATTATTTTCCGTGCGTGACGTAATCACGCTGAACGTTTCCAGATTGAACGGGTCGACAAATTCGCCGATTGTTTTTTTAATCAGCAAAGAAAGCGACCCGTCGGCGGCATCAAACTGAAAACCGCGGTCTTCCATGAGCTTGACTTCGCGCACTATTTTTTTGCTGATCGCGTCATCTTTAGTAATATCAATGCCTAACTCTTTGGCTTTATATTCCACATTACTTTTCCCCGCCAGATCGGAAACTAAAACTCGCCGATGATTGCCGACCAACTCCGGCTGAATATGTTCATAGGCGGCAGAGTTTTTCACCACGGCGCTGACATGTACCCCGCCTTTGTGCGCAAAAGCGCTGCGCCCGACAAACGGCCGTGAATTGAGCGGTGGAACATTCGCCACATCGCTTACATAATGCGAGAGATTGGTGAGCTGTTTAATGGATTCCGGCGGCAGACATTTTTTCCCCATCTTTAATTGCAGATTGGCAATCAACGTAATCAAATCGGCGTTGCCGCATCTTTCGCCATAACCATTCACAGTTCCCTGAACCATCACGACGCCTTTCTGTACGGCGGCAATGGTATTCGCGACGGCAAGACCGCCATCATTGTGTACATGAATCGCCATTTTCTCCAGGGGAATATGAGCAGATATTCTTTTGACAACGGAACAAATTTCATGAGGCAGTGAACCGCCGTTGGTATCACAGAGAACGATAAAATCCGCACCGGCGGCCAGCGCTGTTTTTACGACTTTGGTTGTGTAACGGGAATTATTTTTGTAACCGTCAAAGAAATGCTCGGCATCAAAAAGAACTTCCTTCCCCATCGATTTCAGATACTCGATGGAATCGGCTACCATTGCCAGATTTTCGTTCAAATCGGTTTTTAAAATATCGGTGACGTGCAAATCCCACGATTTGCCGACAATGGCGACAGCAGGAGTTTCCGCTTTGATGAGGGCCTTTAAATTCGGGCAGCTTTCGGTTTTGGTATGCGCGCGGCGTGTACTGCCGAATGCGACAAGGCGCGAATTTTTTAAATTAATGTTCTTCGCCATCTCAAAAAAACGCGCGTCTTTGGGATTGGAACCCGGCCAGCCGCCTTCAATGTAGTGAAAATGCAAATCATCAAGACGCTGAGCAATGCGCAACTTTTCCTCCGCCGAGAAATTTGTCTGTTCCCCCTGCGTGCCGTCCCGCAAGGTTGTATCGTAAACCAGTACTTTATTTTTCATTTTCCCCTCTCCTTCTCCTTAAAAACCGCCGCTTTGCGGGATTGTTC
>CAYZRT010000113.1:0-9251 GCA_964480875.1 uncultured Smithella sp.
CCTCCATTTGTTGATAATAAACCTGGGCCACTTCCAGGGAACGGTTTAAAGCATCGCCAATTTTAATGTTGAACCAGAAGTCAATGCTGTAAGAAAGGAAATTAATGGCAAATATGAAAAGTAAAATTGTCGGGATTAGTGAAAGACCGACAAAAGCAGCCACTAATTTCGTTCTGAGTTTTGAACCGATAACTCCGCGACGGTGCTCATAAAACAATTTCACAATGTTTCTGATGATCAGAAACAGTAATAGTATGATTAAGATGAAATTTATACTGGTGAGACCATAAACGAAAATATTGGTCGATAATGGTAAATTTTCTCTATTAAAAAAATGACTGGCCATTAACGTAAAGACAACCGTCAATATGCCAACAATCACCATAATGATGCGTTCACGGCGACGTTTCTTCAGTTCCTTTTCATCTATATGGCTTGTGGAAAATTTACTTTTCATCATTCCGAGAAAATCTATTAATATTTTGAATTAAATTTAATTCCCGTTAATAGGTGAAATTCTGCCGATACCATGCTGTTTCAAAATCCCACATGGAGACAAAGAAAAAAACATACTCCATGTGCAAAGGCAAACGAACTTTATCCATTTTAATTTTAATCATAGCGTAATAGTTTCTGCCTTTCTTCAAAAAAGACATGGGCACGGCAATCATGCCGTTAAAATCAGACATGGCTTTTTGTGCGCTTTCAAAATCAGGGAAAATTTCCGATTCGTTATTCGTTAAAACGCTAAAGGTTTTTTTCAGGTTGTCATATTTAATGGTGCGTTTAATCTCTTTTCTCGTTATTTTCTTATCCCACATGGCATATCTCTTTTCATAAACTTCAATCCACATCGTAAAAGTCGTTGGTATGCCGGCTAATACACCCCTTTCCATCTTTGGCTTAAATCCATTGAGCAGGCGTGCGTACAAAAGAACATTTTCCACATCATTTGTGATCAAAATGTCTGTTATTTTTGGTTCCAGAGCGCAAATATGTGCAGGAAAAGATAATAAACCTATCAGGAGGGAAATTAAAACGATAATTATTTTACTTTTTATCTTTTTCATAACAAGTTATCGCCTAGCGCAAAATACTTTTCTGCAGTCAGGCAAATTATAATGTCTCTCTCAGTATAAGTAACTGAAATACAATATAAATAAACGATTTCAGTCAAAACATTAAATTGACCTGTTATACTAGGCAACATATTAATAAAAAGCAAGGTTAATTTGGATTATACTTGAACAGCATCCAGGGTTCTAAAGGAAGGCAGTTTAAAAGAATAAGTTTTATGGTGTTCTTTATTATCTGTAGTGGTTACGATATCCCAACAATCTTTTTGACGGGTTAACTCTCTCAGTAATAGATTATTCAAACGATGCCCCGATTTATAAGCAACAAAATGACCAATAATGGGCATTCCCAACAAAAATAAATCGCCGATAGCATCAAGTATTTTATGTTTCACAAAAACATGAGGGATACGTTGTCCCTCTTTATTTATAATTTTTTTGTCATCCAGAACAATAGCATTTTTCAGAGATCCCCCCAACGCCAAACCTTTTGCCTGTAAAAATTCCAGATCCTTCAAAAAGCCGAACGTTTGAGCGGCACATATATTATTTTCATATTCTTCATCAGAAAAGGTCATATCGTATGATTGTTTGCCGATCACGGGATGCTTGAAATCGATCTCGTAAGATATTTTAAATTCATCAGAGGGTAATAGCATGGCGCTGGCATCACCTTCCTTGACTGAAACAGGATGCTTTACAATCAACATTTTTTTATTTTTCTTCTGCATGCGAGTACCCACTTCTTTGAACATATTTACAAAAGGAAGGGCGCTGCCGTCCATAACGGGAACCTCAAAAGAATCCAGCTCAATAATAGCGTTATCAACTCCCATTCCACTAAATGCCGACAAAAGATGTTCTACTGTTGAAACAGTAACTCCATTGGATCCAATCGTTGTCGCAAGGGTAGTATCACAAACACTATCATATCTTGCCTGAATTATTGGGGCGTCAGGTAAATCAGTACGGACAAAAATGATACCGGTATCAGCAGGCGCCGGTTTTATTTTCATATTGATCTTTCGACCGGTATGCAAACCAATGCTGAAACAACCTATTTCTTTTTTTAATGTACGCTGTAAATGCATTATGTAATCCTATTTGTTTCTTTTTATTACAGCAATTGGCATACCATTTCCATATTTATATTTAATAAAATATAAGATGTTGTATTCATTATACTTTTATTGATAATGAGATTAAAATAATGAAATATCTCGTGCTAATTTGTGGCAAAAATTACACAGTTAAAGTGTTGGTTTCACAAATTATCAAACTTACTTATAATATCGTTGTTTTTCGCTATATATGCATCCGCAATAAGGCTGGCGATACATTTCCAATTCCTTTGATATTTTTACGCCTTCTGTCCATCCTGCACGAAAGTCTTGATAATAAAAAAATATCCCTAGTTGCTGGCTCAAATTTTTACCGATTTCCTTAATCATATCGTGTTTTTGAAATTTACTATAAAGCAAAGTAGTAGTAAATCCGTCATATTTTTCTTTGAAAGCCAACTCTGCCGTATAGGCCATGCGATCTCTCAAGCAAAAGGCGCATCTTTCATTTTCATTTAAAGTAGAAACTCTTCTTAAAAATTCTTCCAGAGGATAACCTTCCGGCCAGATAATATTCAAGAATGCCTTATCAGAGTAATCTCTCAGGGTCTGACTACGCCTCTGATATTCCTGATAAGGATGGATGTTGGGATTATAAAAAACTCCGGTGATTTCATGTCCCTGAGTTCTTAATTCTTTCAAGGGATAAATCGTGCAGGGTCCACAGCAGATGTGCATCAATATTTTCATTATAATAACACCAGAGGGTCTGTTGAAAAACGCTCACCTGCTGTGTTGCGCTGCAGATCAGTACTTTTCAACAGCCCATCTAAAATATTTCTCCCTGACGGCCGGAAGCCTTAAGGCCGAAGTGCTCATATGCTCTGGCGGAGGCAATTCTTCCACGTGCTGTTCTTTGCAGATATCCTTCCTGAATGAGATACGGTTCATAGACATCTTCAATGGTTACCCTTTCTTCGCCGATGGCCGCAGCGAGGCTCTCCACTCCGACGGGTCCGCCGTTGAATTTTTCAATTAATGTGAAGAGTAGCTTTCGGTCCATTTGATCAAAACCTTTTTGATCAACCTCAAAAGCATCCAGCGCTTCCCGCGCTATTTTCCCGTCAATTGTCCCATCCGCCTTCACTTCGGCATAATCACGGACACGTTTGAGCAGACGATTGGCGATACGCGGCGTGCCGCGGGCGCGCCCAGCCAGTTCCTGAGCTCCGGCGGCGGCAAGTTTTACTCCCAGAATGGAAGCCGATCTCTTAATAATAACGGCAAGCTCCTGTGGCGTGTAAAATTCCAGACGGAAATGCATGCCGAAACGGTCACGCAAAGGAGACGTCAGCGATCCAGCGCGGGTTGTCGCTCCCACCAGCGTGAACTTGGGAATATCGAGCTTCATTGATCTGGCCGACGGTCCCTGCCCTATCAGAATATCAATATGGTAATCCTCCATGGCCGGATATAGAATTTCTTCCACCACGTGGGAAAGCCGGTGAATTTCATCAATAAAGAGAATTTCGTGCTCTTGCATATTTGTTAAAATAGCCGCTAAATCCCCCGGCCGCTCAATAACGGGACCGGAAGTAACTTTAATATCCACGCCCATTTCCCTGGCAATGATATACGCCAGGGTGGTCTTTCCCAGACCAGGCGGACCATATAAAAGAACGTGATCAAGCGCCTCTTTGCGTTTTCGAGAGGCTTCAATAAAGATCGCCAGATTGCTTTTGACTTTTTCCTGACCGACATAATCTTTTAATTTTGCCGGACGCAGAGTCACTTCCAATTCACTTTCTTCTTCTGCGATGGTAGGACTGATTAAAGAATTTTTTATGTGTTTATCCATTTTCACATACCTTATCCGGTCAAATTAACCGGCAAGAATTTTTAACGTCTTTTTCAAAAGTTTGTCCATTTCCAGTTTTTCTTCCGATGAACGCATGGCTTTATCCAGAGCGTCCCTGGCTACATTATTTTTATAACCCAAATTAATCAACGCGGAAAGAACATCTTCCATCATATCATCAGCGCGGCTTTGCATACCTGCCTCCGGCACCTTTCCGGCCATCATTTTTTTAACAACTTTGTCTTTTAATTCCAGAACAAGACGCTCGGCCATTTTTTTACCAACACCCGGAATATTAACGAGCTTTCCAATATTGCCGCCTGATATGGCATTCATCAAATCATACGCGGAAATTCCGGAAAGAATATTCATGGCTATTTTCGGTCCGATGCCGCTGACGGAAATCATCAATTGAAAGAGGTCTCTTTCCTGATCCGTGTAAAAACCGAATAAATTGATGGCATCCTGTTTGACATTGGTGTGAACATGCAAGGTTATCGTCTGCCCGGCTTCGGGTAATTCATAGAACGTTGTCAAAGGAATAAAAACACGGTAACCAACACCCTGAACATCCACAATAACATGAGAAATTCCTTTATAAACAATTTTACCGCTGATTAAAGCAATCATCAGATGGGGGTTTCCTTTGAAAAATTTGCGTGGCAGATAGCAGTTGCCAGTGCGTCAGCGGCATCCGCCGGAGGGATTTCAGACAATTTTAAAATCGCTTTGACCATGACCTGAACCTGCCTTTTCTCCGCTCTGCCGTAACCTACCACCGCTTTTTTTATTTCCAGTGGTGAGTATTCAAAAATCTGTATCCCCTTATCGGCGCCGGAGAAAATCGCCACGCCCCTTACCTGCGCCTGTTTAATTAAACTGCGGACATTTTTCCCGTAAAAAATATTTTCCAGCACGATGGCCTGCGGCGTGGTCTGTTCAATAACTTCGGACAGCTGCTGATAAATGGAAATCAACATTGCGGATAATTGCGAATCTTTTTTCGCTTTGATTTCACCATGTGTAACGTACCGAAGATAGTTACCTTTTTTTTCAATAACACCGAATCCTGTAACGTGACTGCCTGGATCGATCCCTAAAATTCGCAATTTTTTATTTCCGTGACAAGATATAAAATTTCACCAAGCCAATGAATGAAAGCAATAACTGCGGCCTGACGATTTTTAACTCAGTTTCTCCATAACATCTTCATCAATGTCGAAGTTCGAGTAAACATTTTGCACATCGTCATTGTCTTCGAGCTTTTCCATCATTTTGAGCATTTGTTCCGCTTTATTTTCACCCAACTTGACGGTATTGGAAGGAATCATGCTGATTCGGGCTTCCAGATGTTTTATCCCTTTGGCATCAAGCGCCTTTTTTACAACTTCAAAGGAAGCAGGATCGGTAATCACTTCGTATTCAGAATCTTCGCTTTTCACGTCTTCCGCTCCGGCCTCCAAAGCCAATTCCATTAATGTATCTTCATCAATAACTTTTTTATCAATAACAATACTTCCCTTTTTCGCAAATATCCACGACACACAGCCGTTTTCACCAAGATTGCCGCCGTGCTTGGAAAAGATATGTCTGATTTCCGCCACCGTTCTGTTTTTGTTGTCGGTCATGATTTCCACAAGCACTGCCGCTCCGCCCGGGCCATACCCTTCGTAGGTTACCTCTTCAAAAGCAGCCGCACCCTGGTCACCGCCTGTGCCCTTTTTAATTGCGCGCTCGATATTATCCTTGGGCATGTTTTCTTCCTTAGCGAGCATAACCGCTTGCCTTAGCCGGGAATTTCCTTCAATATCGCCGCCGCCCAGTCTTGCCGCCAGGGTTATTTCCTTAATAATCTTTGTAAAGATTTTCCCACGCTTCGCGTCTATTGCGCCTTTTTTTCTTTTAATGGTGCTCCATTTGGAATGGCCGGACATGTTACGTCTCCTTCTTGGTTTTTCATTTTTATTCCTAACATAAGGCAATAAGCTTGTAAAGCTTCTTGCCTTCAAAAACATATGATATTTTGAAAAGAAATTGTGGTTTTCTACATATACGATAAGGGGTATTTTTTACTATATCCGACCAACTCGACATACCCCTTGCCCTGTACGGGTAAATTATTATATGTGCCGCTGATTCGGACACTTCCTTCCCAGTATGGCATTGGTTTCAGTTCCAATTCTTGTTCTGCAAGAACTGGATTGACATGAAGTTTTAAGTTCAGGGACTCAACTTTTATCTCCCATGAGGCAGGATAATTGGAGTCAGTTTCTTCACTGTACCAGGTGCTTAAAGCTTTAACATCAATATCGTCTTTTTTCAGCCAAACCGTTTTGCCGCTGGCTAATACAAAAGTTCCTCCGCCGGTGTCAATAATTTTATCCCGATCATTTCTGATAAAATAGACCATCAATTCGCAATGATTATCCAGCTGCACGCTGAACCAGTCCCATCCCGACTGAGGGTAAACCAGTTTCATCGTTCCATATTCATGATCCATCCATGATGTTCCGTTAACCTTGAGAGGCTGACCTTCAACCGTTAAAGTCCCTGACGTTTTCATATTGGTAAATGAGTAGTAGTAATTGGCATGATTGGCTCCTTTAGTGACAATGCCGTTTTGTCCATGCAAGACTGCCGGTTTCAATGATTCCAGTTCCAGTTCAATCTTGTAATTCTTCATCTCAGCGCATAGAATATGTTTCCCATTTTCTTCCCGGGCGGTCCATGATCCAATCATGAGGTCATATTTTTTTTCATCCGCTTTGGATTTGTTGAAGAAAAAATTATTTATTTCTTGCGCCTGAAATTTTTCTTTTTGCAGATCGGTTACGGCAAAATGCCCCAGCATTCCGGCATCCTTCAACCAGTGAGCCGGAATGGGAATGAAAAAATCAGGGATTTGATCTTCGTTGGTAATTCTTTTGAAGAAGGTTAATTCGTATCCGAATTCCCGGTTATCTTCCGTCGTCAAATGACCGGTATAATACCACCATTCATTCTGCGCCCAATAATGAGCGGCACCGTCATCAGGGAGAATGACCGGATTTACAGGAGCAGCATGATTGATTGTATAGACAGGTGCGCAAGCCGACAGGCCCAGTAAAATCAAAACTAAAATTGAAAAATTTTTCCTTTTCAACTTTTCACCCGGCAAATTCTACCTTAACTGGGCGGATACTATTTTGTTCAGAGCAGCCTGTGCCTTGACCAGCTTTTTATATTTCGTCAGTATTTTATCAATATTTTTTGCAAGAACAGCTTTGAGTAAATCACCTTCTATTTCGGCAATATCCAACCGCTCATAATAATCAAGAGTCTCTTTCATGTGCGCCAGAACAATCATGCCGGTCAGCATGGGATGATTATTCGTCACATTCGCGTCATCAAACATCGTGCCATGCTCCAGTTCAACTTCCAGTCCCATGCGAAAATCCTCAAGAGCAATGGGCATTTTTTTAACATTAACAATTTTCATAATGATCGCGGCTTCTTTTGCCGTCACATTCGGCTTTTTAATTTTTGTCCAGTCTCGTAAGCCCAGTTCTTTACAAACTCTTTTCACCTCACTGACTGTGACATACTGCGGGATCTTCATCGTTAATATCTCCTAATGTTATTATAAAACTAACTTAGATTTTACTGGGCGGAAAATCCGCCATCCACCGGGAAAATGCCTCCTGTTATATAGTTGGAAGCTTTTGACGCCAAAAATACCGCCAAGCCTTTTACATCATCCTCTTCGCCATACATCCTGAGTGGAATGGCGGCAACAGTCAGATCGAGGATTTGTTTCATTTCCGGTTTGAATAAATGACCCATCATATCCGTTTTAAAAAATCCCGGCGCAATGCAATTCACGTAAATTTTATATCGCGCTAATTTAAGCGCCAGTGTTTTAGTCAGTCCCTCTACGGCAAATTTTGAAGGATTGTACGCCACGGCCGGATGTTCTTCTTCATTGGAACCACGTGAACCGTAAATGGACGAAATATTAATCATCTTGCCCCCACCCTTCTCCTTCATAATCCGGGCAACCTGCTGAGAAAGAATCCAAACACCTTTGACGTTAACGTCAAATATCTTTTCCCACTTATCCAGCGGATATTCCAGTGTAGGCGCGCCCCAGGTGAGTCCGGCATTGTTCACCAGAATATCGATCGTTCCGAATTTATCCATGGTGGTTTTAACAAGATTGTCAATTTCCTCCTTCTTGCCCAGATCACATTTGACGGCTAAAGCCTTCACGCCCAGCTTTTCCAATTCCTGTACTTCTTTTTCCAGATTCTCCAGCTTTCGCGAAGCGATGACTACATTGGATCCAGCTTCAGCCAAACCCGTTGCAATAAATTTACCGATACCTCGTCCACCGCCCGTCACAATGGAGACTTTACCTTTTAAATCAAACAAATCCCTGACATTCATTTTAAACTCCTTTATGTAATATATTTTTTATAATAAATATTTTTAAAGAACATTAATGAATTGCTCTTTTCAATTCTCAATATTTTTTCCCAAATAATATGGTTCCCATGAAAAACATTATAAGAATCGTTCCGTACGCCAAAGAAAAATTCTATTCCAAAACTTGGTAGGGCATTTAAATGAAAATAAGATAATTAATTTTGGGATATTTAATGACTATTCATTATCTTTTTCAATTGATGTGGCACGACTATCGATTGGAACAACTAATCGTATATGTTGCCTAGCCAACATGAGAACAGGGGTTTGCCAATCACGCCCTGATCCGTCAAGGGATAGAAGTTCCACATTGACAAGAATGATAAACTCCTGATCACGACGATTAAGATAGTCGGAGAGTCTACTACGATACCCTTCCTGGGGGAGCGTTATATCTCCTTCCACTCGATAACGGTCGGTCTCTATCACGACTCTTTCTTGCCTCATATCCGCAGGGGGCATTACAAAAACCTCCTCAATCGGATAATGAGTATATATTTGATCAATAATTCAAAGCTGGTCGCTGTTTTGATAAAACATTGACAAATCATGTTTGAATTATAAAAAATTTGACTTTGTATGTCAATGAAATATTTACAGCAAAATTATATATTTCTGCATTTTAAAGTTCATTTTATTTAACTGTTATAAACTTTTTTTGCATGATGAAATTCTGAAGAATTTGGGGGAAACATTCTTACTTGAAAAATCATTTCGCCCTATTAAGAAAGAAACGGTAACGATTGACTCCGTATGGATAAACAATAATGAATTTTAAATTGACCACAGAAC
>CAYZRT010000114.1:0-9223 GCA_964480875.1 uncultured Smithella sp.
GATACAGTTATCTTCTGAGTTCCAAGGATTTATGTCTTATCGAATATCTGCCGGACGTTCTGGCAACAGGCGTTGCGAGTCTTAAGATAGAAGGACGGATGAAATCAGCTTACTATGTCGCAGTGGTAACACGTACGTACCGGCAGGCGTTGGATGCTTTGATGCAACAAAAAGATAAATATAAATTCAGACAGGAATGGCCAAAATGGATGGTCGAACTGACGAAAGTTTCCAACCGCGGCTACACCAGCGGATTCGCCTTTGCTGAAGAAAAAATAAACGAGACCAATCCCAACATTAAATACATCCAGTCGCACGAACCGGTCGGAATCGTCTTGCAATACGATTCCGCGAAAAAGAAAATGCTTGTTGCAGTTCGCAATCATCTGACAGCAGGTGATGAAGTAGAATTATTACTTCCCGATGACACAGTAAAAATAGACACCCGCATTATAACCGACGCCAATGGAAAAAATCTTCAGGAAGCCAATAATGACAACCAGATTTATTTGCCTCTGGAAAAAGAAGCGCCAGTCGGAGCCATCCTGCGACAAAAAGTAAAGAACAACAACTAGTAGGGCGCGTTTGCCTTGCCCGGCGGATGCATGGACGAACGTGCCGCTTTTTTGTAGTGCGAACCTTCAGGTTCGCCTGTTTCTAAGGGTCTAAAGACCCGTACTACAATTTAAAAAACGATTGAACCCGTCAGACTAAAATCACACACCCGTCAATAACCGGTTTTATTTCCCTTTAGATTTTGGCGGAGGAATTCTGACCATTCTTTCGCCTTGAATCATGGAAATCGCATTTTGCGGGCAGAAATGCGCGCACACGCCACAGCCGATGCAAAGCTCCGCTTTCCGGTCCGCTTTCTTATTATCCTTCAAATACGCCGCGTACGTGTGGCATTCCTCCACGCACTTGCCGCAACCGATGCATAAATCCTCATTGACGGACGCCAGATAATAGGTCACGTTGTTAATGGGAGCAATCATATTGTCGGCTCCGTTGGCGCAACAGCAGCGGCAACAGTTGCAGACGCTTGTCTCATCCTTGCTGGTATCGAAATTCGGATGATAGGCCTTGTGCACCAGCCCGTCTTCTTCGGCTTTCTTTAGAACTTTTATGGCTTCTTCCTTGGTAATCATTCTGGCAAAACCCTGTTCGGTGGTAAATCTCGCCGACTTGCCGAACGTAAAACAGGTTTCGCGTTCCTTCGTCTGCTTGCAGGGCGTTCCCGACATATCCTTATAATGACGGCAGAAACAATGGCCGAGCGCAATCTCGTCGAATTTCTGAATGAGTTCTTCAACCCTTTGGGTGGGTAAGATTTTGTTGGTCGCGCCTTCAATCGTTTCATTGATGACAATTTTTACCGGCTCACCTTTGGCCTTATTCTCCAGAACAGGTACTGTTCTATCAATGGGCGGCATTCCCATCAACATCGGAATAATCGCATCATAATTATCCTGCACCAGGCTCTTCAAATCCACAAACAATTGATTAAACAACGCGCTTATTTCCTTGTCTCTCTCGTTTTTCTCCAGCTTGCCCATGAATTTGTATTCAAAAGTTCCGACATTAAGCAACGGCAGCAACCTGAAAACCATAATACCTTTGCTGTTGGGCTGATTAAAAATGACGCCTCTTCGCGCCAAATCATGAACCTTTTTATTGATTTCGTCTTCCGATAAACCGCTGGATTGTTTCAACTGATCCATGGTCTGGGATTTCTTCTCCGTAAAAGCAGCAATAAAATCCACTTCATCTTCCATGATAAAAAATTTCAGAAGTTTAATCAGAGTATCGTTAACAGGGATTGGTGTTCCCCCCGCTGTGCTGATAACTTCTCCGGCTTTTTGGTATTTTTCGTCAATATTCATACTTTCAATCCTTTCCTATTTTTATTTTACCCCAGATTACTCAATAAAAGCCTAAGAAAATAAAAGCTGTCATTTCGAGGAATCCCGACTCGTCGGGATGACGAGAAATCTAATGAGCCCCAAGCTTCAGAAACACAGTGCACCGAAGCTTGCTGGACGAATTATCACCTATTGGTGATTCACTGATATAAGCTCAAGATTTCTCCCCAGCATAGCTGGACTATAGCCTTCGGTCGAAATGACAAAAATAAATTCAGAATATTTCAAATTCCTCTATTGTGTAATCTTGGTTTATCAATTCCTGTCAATTCATTAAAATAAAATCTATTTTAAATTTTTGAATGCTGCAACTTCTTTCTTCAACCAGGCAACCCACTTATCGATTCCTGCTCCCGTTTTGCAGGAAACCTCGATGATCTCAATTTTTGGATTCAACGCCAGAACCCTTTTACGCATGGCTTCCATATTAAAATCGCTCAAAGACAAATAATCAATCTTATTAACCAGCAGCACATCACAGATGGAAAACATCAGGGGGTATTTCAGCGGTTTGTCGTCCCCTTCCGGCACGCTCAGAATCATCACATTTTTATGGGCGCCGGTATCGAATTCCGCCGGGCAGACCAGATTGCCCACGTTTTCGATAATAACAAGATCCAGATCGCCCACGCTTAAAGCGTCAATGCCCTGCGTAACCATCGTGGCATCCAGATGACAGAACCCTCCCGTCTTGAGCTGCACGGCGCGGATTCCCTTGGCGGCGACTTTTTCCGCGTCCACCATCGAATCGATATCCGCCTCTATCACGCCCAGTTTCACGCTGTCTTTCAAACCGGCAATGGTTTGCAGAATCAGGCTGGTCTTGCCCGACCCCGGCGAGGACATCAGATTGACCAGCATGGTTTTTGTCTTTTGCAGATTTTCCCGGACGCCCGCGGCCACCTTGATATTATCCGCCATGATTTCTTCTTTGACTTCAATCAATCTTACTTCCGCCATTACTGGACCTCCATATCCTTAATATAATATTCCCGTCCCGAAAGAAGCGAAGCGCCCTCTTCTCCGCAGTGCGGACAAACAAGGTTTTCCAATCCCGCCATCTCGACCTCATAGGATTGGGAACAGGAATTACACTGCATCTTAATCGGTATTCTTTCTATTTTCAGTTTAGCTCCCTCGGCTAAGGTGCCCTTGCTTAAGTGATCAAAATAACGTTGAATCCATTCATCTGCCAGATCGCTGAGTTTGCCAATCTGCAGATTAATGCTGACAACCCGCTGAACATTGTTACGCTGGGCATGTTTCAAGACAACCTTCAAAATTTCTTCAGTCACGGGGAGTTCGTGCATCGCTTCTTTTCCTTTCCGATTAGAACAGCAATTTGACAACCAAGCCGAATAAATCGTTAGTTGATTCAATATCATTTTTTCATTACAAATGGTATTAACATTTCTTTTTCGCACGTCATGTCCGCGAAAGCCGGCTTAAGTGACCCTATAGTGCCTTAAGGGTATTTAGGTTATATTCAGTATCTTTTTCATTTATCTTTCTTTCGATGGATGTCATAATTCATTTAAATATTTAAGTTTTTTCTTGATATTATTTTCGATAGTTGTATTATTCTAAAAAATCCAAAAAGAGCGTATCGATAAATTGCAGATAAAACGTAAATTAAAAGCCATCGATTTTTTTTGTTCTGCTGGTGGCGTTTCTTGTGGCTTCAAACAAGCGGGCATTAATGTATTGGGTGGAATCGATATTGATAAAAAGTGTAAAAATACTTACGAAAAAAATATAAAAGCTAAGTTTCTTCATGCTGATGTTTCTTCATTAAAAAAAGAAAAACTAATTAAATATTTTAATATAACTCAGAATCAGGATGATTTGCTTTTTGTAGGTTGTAGCCCCTGCCAATACTATTCAAATATTAAAACCGATAAAACAAAATCTTCGAAAACCAGGCTTTTACTGGCAGATTTTCAGGAGTTTGTAGATTATTATCGACCGGGTTATGTTTTTATCGAGAACGTACCGGGCCTTGATAAGAAAAAGGGAAGTCCACTTGCAGACTTTAAAGAATTTTTAACAGATAAAGGCTATTTTTTTTCTGACGGTGTTTTAAACGCAAAGCATTATGGTGTTCCTCAAAATAGAAGAAGATACATTTTAATAGCAAGCAGAATAAACAGTGGCATCGCTCTACCCAAACCTAACAAAGAAAATATCAAAACAGTAAAAGATGCAATTGGTGATAAAAATATATTCATACCCATTCAGGCAGGCACAATTGATAAAACACGTTTCATACATACTGCTTCAGCACTGTCTTCAATTAACTTAAAACGAATAAAGCTTACTCCGAAAAACGGAGGTGGTCGTACATCGTGGGCAAGCATCAAAGAGCTACAACTTGATTGCTATAAGGATCACCATGGACATACTGATGTTTATGGTAGAATGTTTTGGGATAAACCATCGCCAACGATTACTACAAGATTTGATAGTCTTTCAAATGGCAGATATGGCCACCCTGATCAAGATAGAGCAATTTCTTTAAGAGAAGGTGCAACTCTACAAAGTTTCCCTCTGTCTTATAAATTCTGTTCTAAAGACAAAAACACGACCGCGAAGATGATTGGCAACGCTGTACCACCAAAGCTAGCATGCAGGATCGCTAAAAACATTTTGAATGGAGAATGAAATGTCTACCGGTAAGCTTGTTATGACTTTTGAAGCAAACACAATACAGCATCTTGGTGTTAAAATGTATTCCAATATGCCGCCGGCATTAGCTGAATTGATTGCCAATGCTTACGATGCAGGCGCAACTGAAGTTTATATACGTCTGTATGATGCTGGTGATAAAAAGGTAATTGTGGAAGACAATGGTATAGGCATGTCTTTTAACGAAGTGAATGAGTTTTTCCTTCGAATCGGTCGAAATAGAAGAGAGGAGAAGCAAAAAGCACCACGGGGGAGAATACCAACCGGCAAAAAAGGTTTGGGGAAATTAGCGCTATTTGGAATTGGCGATACAATAAATATTACAACAAATCAGGGGAAGGAAGTTGTAAGTTTTAATCTCGATTGGCATGAAATCCTTAAGTGCAAAGGACGTGATTACGAACCAAAATTTGAAATTTTATCCAAAGATAAAACATCAAAGGGCACAAAGATTACATTGACCAACCTGAAAAGAAAAACAGGTTTTCCTGTTGAGGAATATGCTGAAAGTATAGCAAAGCTGTTTAATTTTGAAGATAATTTTATTGTTTATTTATCGTTAAACGATAGCAAACCAATAATAATAGATAGCAAATCAAAGTATACGAATATAACGCCAGAATTTACTTGGAATATACAAGACGTAATTAGGATCAACGAGAAAGATTATAGTGATAAAAAAGAAATTCATGGAGTTATTATAACCACCCAAATGCCATTAAAATCAAATTTACGAGGTGTAACTCTTTTTGCAAACGGTAGGATGGTGAATAGTCCGGAATTTTTCGGGCCATCCGAATCAAGTCATTTTTTTTCTTATGCAACCGGATGGCTTGATGTAAATTTTATAGATAATTGGGAAGAAGATGTAATTTCGACAAATCGTCAGTCGATTGATTGGGAAAATGTTAAAACTTCTGAATTGAGAAAATACCTGGCTTCATGTTTGTCAATTATTGAAAGGCAGTGGCGTGATTATCGTAAGGACAAAAAAAAGACAAAAATAAGCGAAAAAGTAAATATTAACGTAAAGGATTGGATAGAGAAATTACCAGAACGCGTTCAAGAACCAGTAGAAACTATTGTGAATCTTTTAGATGACACACCGGAATTATCAGAAAGCACACAGCAAAAGTCCATAAACATAATTCACCAACTTATTCCAGAATATGCTGATTATCATTGGCGGCATTTACATGATGAAATTAAAGATGCTTCTAAAACTGATTATGAAAATGCCGATTACTATAGGGCTTTTATTGAAGCAATGAAACGATATATATCTGCAACGAGAAACAAATCTAGCAGCACGACTTCATCAGAATTTACTATGATGGGTGAAGTATTTGGGTCAGGTAAGACTTTAAGTGTTGCAAAGAATTATAAAAAGCCAGATGGTACAGACTTTACAGCCGATACTTTAGAAAATATTGAAGAAGGACAAAAACACTTATCTATGGGTATTTTGAAAGGAGGAAGACACCCTGTTTCCCATGAGGAAATATCTGATCTTAGGGATTCAGGACTTTTCTCTGAAATAGATTGTTTAGATGCACTTAGTCTTTTATCGCATCTTGCTCGCCGACTTGACGATGCGTAATTTTTTAAAAATTACTAATTACAATATAGAAAAATGGACAAAATGCATATAGATGGTTGACATTTATTCCCGAGAGGTACGTAGTCAGATCATGGCTTCTATTTCCGGCCAAGAAACAAAGCCGGAAAAAGCAGTAAGAAGTTTTCTTTTCAAACAAGGTTTCCGCTTTCGTAAAAATGTAAAATCGTTACCCGGTAAGCCTGATATTGTTCTACAAAAATATAAATCTGTAATTTTTGTTAATGGCTGTTTTTGGCATGGTCATAAAAAATGCAAGGCTTCTACACTGCCAGAAACAAGAAAAGAATTTTGGACAAATAAAATTAAAGCAAATATTGATAGGGACAAAAGAAATATAAAAGAATTGAGAAAGCTTGGCTGGAAGATAATAACCATCTGGCAATGTGAAATTAAAACTAGCGATAAAAGAGAAAAAAGATTTAAAAAATTAATAAAACAAATAGAGGAAAGATAGATCAGGACATAATCAATCTAACAATCATGTCTCGATTCTTATATTAACTTTTAGAGGTAATTATGCCGATAACTTTTGATATTCTTCAAATTGGTATGCAATACGATAGACCGTATTTGGCAAATGTTTGGGGATACAAAGACTTTCATGCAATAGCTAAAGGTGCTGTAACGCCAAGAGCAACTCCTTATGTCATACTCTTTATAACGAGAGAAAAGCAGGACTTTCAGACGCAATACGAAGACCGTCTCGAAAATGGTGTTTTGGAAATAGAAGGTGAAACCAATCATATGGCTGATGAACGTATGATAAATGCTTCAGATGTAGGCGATCAAATTTATCTTTTTTATCGAGATAGGCATCACATGCCATTTACATACTACGGCCGAATTCATCTGGTTACTTATGAAAAACATTCGGACTCCCCTAGTCGTTTTACTTTCAGAGTGCCATCTGAACATCCTGATGAAAATCTTGAAACAGAACTTATCACGCATGGACAACCAAATGAAGAATTTATACCGGATGTCGAAGGCAGAAGAGTTATCAGGCAGCACGTTTCATACGAACGAAGTCCTAAAAATCGACAGCGTGCTCTAGAAATCCACGGGAACTCTTGCCTCGCCTGTGGGCTAAACTTTGATGCGGTTTATGGTCAACAACATGCGCGTGGCTTCATTGAAATACATCATGTCAAATCAATTACAAAAATAGATTGCACCCCTGTTGATCCTGAACAAGACCTTATTCCATTATGTTCAAATTGTCATAGCATGGCTCACAGAAAGAAAGGCATTGTTTTATCTCTTGAAGAAATGCGGAAGTTAATTAAAAGAAAATTATAACTATATTGAGGTTGTATTTATATGGGTAATACTGACATTACTGAACTTGAAAATGAATTCATGAAGGCTGTAGCTATATGTAAAACAAGGTATGGATATAATCCGACGCGATTTATCCAAATGCTTGAAGATCATGGCGCTGTTGATACAGCTATTGTATTGGTAAACGGAGCAAAAATTCATGAAGGGTTAGAAAAACTCTGGGAATTTAAGCGTCTTGATTTGTCTGTGGAGGCCATAATTTGTCGAGAACCATACTGCCATCTTTTCTCTGACGAAATATTAGCCAAAGCAAAAAATCGGCTGAAAGAGTTGGGTTATTCTATTACATAATTAGGCATAGTGCCCTATAAAATATAGAATTACAGGACATAACACTTAATTATTTGCAATCAGTAAAATAACCTCCTTTTAGGCTCCATTCGGTCGAGTCAAAAAAACTCGACCTAACATAAGTATTTTTTATACTGAGATTTTTAATATGAAATGGATTTATTACTAAATTTTTATAAGCACTAATTTACATTGATTTAATTGTGTGTTTCAACGTATTTCTAATTGGCACTATTTCCGGGCAAGAAATATTTCAAAAGGAACATCAAGGACATCGGCAAATGTCCGTGCTACTTTTAAGCTAATGGTTCGCCGTCCATTTTCCATGTTGGAGATATGCTGTCGCGGAATGCCGCCGGCCATTTCTCCAAGTTTGACTTGTGTCCAACCTTTTCGTTCCCGGTAAATTCTCAGGTAATCACCCGGCTTTGTTGCCGCCTTGATGTTTTTATACCACTGCGTGCTGACGGCATTGACCAGCTTGTCATTTTCTTCCTCGAGAAATTTCACTTTATTACCGTATTCTTCTTTCAGGAGAAAAATAAGTTTTGCCGGAATGACATCTCCCTGAACATTAATTTTAATATGGGGCGTTTTCACGACTGCCTGCATAATACACCTCTATAATGATCGATTTGTTTTCACATTGCCAACACACAACCCATTTGTGTGAAAGGTGGCAATGGTATTTACTTTTTTCCAATTTGCTGAAATTTTGCCATTCAGTTCTTATTGGTCCCTTATCACGAAGATCGTCAATCAGGACAGCCAGCTTTTTCTGAATGAAGTCCGGCAATTCCCTGATTTGTTTCAGCACTCGCTTCGTAAAATACACTTCGTACATGATTAGTATGTAACCAATTATTGATTACATGTCAAGAGAAAATAATATCCGTGTTGCAATGAGGCGAACGGTCAAGTCTTTGCTTGGCTCACTACCACTGGTGCCTTTGTTGGGTCGAGTCTTTTTGACTCGACCCAAAATATTGTTAACCTTGGTCAAGTCAAAAAGACTTGACACAACCTCTTTTTAATTTCTTGTATAGCTTGACAAAGCAGGGCTTGGATTTATACTCTAGCTTAGTTATTAATCAAAACCTGTCATATCGACCAGAGGGAGATATCTTGAGCCTATATCAGTGAATCACCAATAGGTGATAATTCGTCCAGCAAGCTTCAGTGCACTTTGTTTCTGAAGCTTGGGACTCATTAGATTTCTCCCCAGCGTAGCTGGACTATAGGCTATCGCTTCGAAATGACATACAGTGTCGAAATTTTTTATTGAAAGGTAATGTTATGCCATTTATAAGACCGGGAATACTCAGACCGCCCAGTGAACATGCCAGTTATTATCTCCCCTTGA
>CAYZRT010000115.1:0-9167 GCA_964480875.1 uncultured Smithella sp.
AAGCCATTTAGGAAAAGGAGACAGCTGAGATGAAAAAGATAATCGTATTTGTAGTGACCATCACCATTTTGTTCTTGGCCGCTTCATCTTGGGCGGCCACTACTGAAAAAGAAAAAGCTGCCGTTGCTGTTGCGGGAAAGTGGCTAGCTCTGATCGATACAGGAAAATATTCGGATAGCTGGCGAGACGCAAACGCGTATTTCAAAAAATCAGTCAAACAGGATCAATGGGAAAAGACTGTTCGTTCAGTCAGAAGAGCTACAGGCAAAACGATTTCAAGAAAACTTAAAAATAAGATTGATAAGAAACCATCGCCTGGTGAACCGCAAGGCCAGTACATTATCGTCCAATATTCAACATCTTTTCAGAACAAAAAGTCAGCTACTGAAGAAGTTGTAACCATGCTTGACAAAAATGGCCGATGGAAAGTATCCGGCTATCACTTCTATTAAAATCGTTTTGATTCTGGCAGTCCCGCGGGAGCTTGAACATCGATTTCCGGTGTGAGAAGGCGATTCAGAACGCACCGGACGTGCGCGAATGTTTCTATCGTAAGATTGACGATCCCCTACGCGCATACCCGTTCCAAAATTTTGGTCGACAGCAATAGAACCGCGTGATTCCGAAGACAGTGCGTGAAAACGGCAGATAATCTTTTTGTCAGGATTATCTGCCGGCGGATGAAGGTCATTTGCTGATCATGCCGGCACGGTATTAATGACGAAACCCGACCCAGTTTCCATCCCATCGTGCATTGAGAACGAAGGGATCTTCGGATTTATACCAGTAATCTTCTATGAAGAAGTCGAAATCAACCTTCTGAATGAAACATATATCGGGATTGCTGCTGTCCGACGCTACGCAATCACACTGGTTCCCCTGGTGATTCAGATCATTCGGGTCCATAAAGTAAACCACATTTTCAGAATTATCGTATCCGATCACCAGCACATAATGGCCCGAAGAAGGAATCCCCATGACCGGCGATCTCCAAAGGTGCAACAGCACGGGGGAACCGGTATTCAAAAACGGAATAATCCGATTGAGAAAAATATTTCTTTTTTGATCGGAAATGCCATCCTCCGTTCCGGTAAGGTCATCACCGTAATTATCTGCCATCACCGCGCTATATAACGCGTTGTTACCTGACTCATCCAGAAGACCTTTTGCGGCCTGAACCAAGGATGAAAGGTGGATGCCGGCCAGACTATTGAATGTATCATCTATATATTGAATATAGGTCGCTATTTGAGATGTCGCTGAAAGTTCAGTTGGATAATAAATTTTATCCGTAATTTCCACCGGACAATTTTCGTCGACAATCCCGGTTTTTATATTTTTCAGGTGATCCCCATAGTATTTCATGGTCATGTAAAAACTTGTCGCACCGCACAGGCCCGATTCCTGCGAAACATAGTAGTGGGATGGATTGTTCCTGATCGTTTCATACGGATGCGGGTTGGCAACAGTTTCCTTGGCAGCTGTCGGGGAAAAATCCTGTGAGTCTGAACCGGACGAACTAGAACAACCGGGAAGTACCACACTTACTAACAACAAGACAATGCCACAACACGCGTGAAAACATTTTTTTATAGTCTTCTCCATATTCTACCTTCTGAATTAAAACCAAACCGATTTAATGGCATAGGGTGTGTGTTTAGTATTTGGATTTCACGAATAGCATATGCCGATATATTTTTCTATATTAATAAGTTTGTGTTTGTTTTGGTAGTCCCACGGGGACTTGAACCCCGGTTTCCGGCGTGAGAGGCCAGCGTCCTAACCACTAGACGATGGGACCATTCTGGTGGGACGGTATTCGAAACTGACTGACAATTTTCGCGACAGAACTCCTGCAGTCAGACGATTTCCCAGCAAAGTTGAGGGTTGAGTATCTATTTAATCATATTGTAAAAGTCAAGGTAAAATTGGAACTGACTTTCATGGAAACCAATCTCATTCACTGATAACGTTAGGCGTGTGATTCAATATAGGCTATTGCGTTATTAATTTTTTTTATCACACGATCTTTACCAAATGTGACCATGACTTCGTCAATGCCGGGACTTACTGTTTTACCGGTAAGGGCCACACGCAACGGCTGTGCGATTACCTTAAACTTGATATTATGTTTCTCTATGAAGCTCTTGAGGAATTCTTCGATACGTTCCTTATTGAACTCCTGTACTGTGGAAATCCCGATAACCATAGCCTTTAAATGCTCGGAAATTTCCGATGTTAAAAACTTCTGTGCTGCCTGCTCCTCATAATGAACCTCATCGGCAAAATAAAAATCAGCCATATTAGCCAATTCTACAAGCGTTTTAACCCGCGGTTGTAAATCAGCGATAACTTGTTTGGTAAAGCCAGCCTCTCTCGTATTCGTACCGGCAGGCCATAGTGGCTTCATTTCTTCCATCAGCCGATCAGAAGATGATTCTTTGATATAATGAGCGTTGAGCCAAAGAAGCTTTTCGGGATTGAATACAGCTGGTGATTTCCCAACAGCATCCATGTTGAAAAGCTCAACAAGTTGCGCAAGAGAAAATATTTCCTGATCGCCGTAAGCCCAACCGAGGCGAACCAGATAATTTACCAGGGCTTCCGGCAAATAGCCCATTTCCTTATAGGCCATAACTGAAGTAGCGCCATGGCGTTTGCTGAGACGGGTTTTATCGCTTCCCAGAATCATGGGGACGTGGGCAAATTTTGGCACATCAAAACCCAAAGCTTCATACAGCAAAATCTGTCGGGGAGTATTATTAACATGGTCATCTCCTCGAATGACATGAGTTATATTCATAAGAGCGTCATCAACGACTACGGCAAAATTATATGTGGGATAACCATCACTCCGCTCGATAATTAAATCGTCCAGTTCTTCATTGTTAAAAATAATCTTACCTTTTATAAGGTCTTCTACAATTGTCGCACCATCCTGTCTGGAACGAAAACGCACAACACTATTAGCAGATTTTGTTAATTTTTTATCGCGGCATGTTCCGTCATATTTTGGTTTTTTACCGGTCGCCAGGGCTAGTTTTCTTTTTTCTTCCAACTCTTCGGGGGTACAGGTGCAGTAATAGGCTTTCCCTTCGTGAATCAGTTTTTGCACCATATCACGGTGCAGTTCAACGCGTTGTGCCTGAAAATAAGGACCTTCGTCCCAATTCAATCCCAGCCAGGTCATGGCATCAAGAATAGCTTTTGTTGATTCTTCAGTTGAACGCTGTTGATCTGTATCTTCGATACGCAAAACAAATTCTCCACCGTTATGGCGAGTGTAGAGCCAGTTAAAAAGAGCGGTTCTCGCTCCACCGATATGTAAAAATCCTGTCGGAGAAGGAGCAAAACGAGTTCTTATTTTTCCCATTATTTTGATTTCCTGTATTTTTTGGTAATCTTATAGAGTTGAGATCCGCTTTTTGTCAAGTTCGATAATATTTGTTTATTTAAAGTTCAGTTTAAAAGTAAAAATCAATTTAAAATTCAGGTGGTTAATCTGTAATATAAATAAATAAATTATACTTGACAATAAAAAGGTTTTATAATTAACTCGCAAGGTTAAATATACGGTAGTTTTTTTGACAACAGGCTTTTTATGGCTAATTCTTTGAAAATTAACGTTTTTTTGATTCCAGAAGAAGGGCAACGCTTCGTTTTTTCCGAGGGAGATGCCTGGTTTAAAGGATGCTTTAAAGAAGACGAAACCCCTGATTTTTCTCTGGATAAGATAGATGTAAGCTGTTTGATAACAAAAACTTCAGGCACCGTTTTCATTCAAGGGTCGTTTTCCGCCTCGATTGATATTTGCTGCAGCCGTTGTCTGGAAAATACAAAGATGTCCATCGGCAGTGATTTTGCTTACACGTTAGTTCCAGCGAAAACCGAAACAGTTGAAGATTTGGAACTAAAACCGGAAGAGCTGGAAATAAGTTATTTTCACGGAGATTTTATTGATCTTACGTCTATTATCTGTGAACAAGTAATTTTGCAAATTCCGATCAAAGCGTTGTGCAAAGAAGAATGCAAAGGTCTGTGTCAGCAATGTGGCGCCAATTTGAATATTTCTTTATGTAATTGCAATTCAAGTTCTTTTGACAACCGCATGGCCGTGTTAAAAAATTTTGTAATAAAAAATTAATTATAGAGAAGGATATATTATGCCAAATCCAGTAAAAAGACATTCTAAAACCAGACGTAATCAGAGAAGAGCAAATGATTTTCTAAAAGCTCCTTCTATGTCCCTGTGTCCGCAGTGCAATGAGCCCAAAATGCCTCATCGCATTTGTCCCACATGCGAAACCTACCGCGGCAGGGAATACAGAAAAGCGGAAAAGAATGACTAGATTAAATGTTTTTTGAATTCTGCATTTGGTCATTTGAATTAGGAAGTATCTTCGAGCATTAAAATGAACCGACGATACCGCCATCTGTCTTTACGATAGATTATAACAGAGATAAATTGATCTAAATATGGATCAATCCACGATTTGAGGAGGATTTTCATGACGTTAGAAGAAAAAGTCATTAATATTATTGTCGAGCAGCTTGACGTCACAAAGGAAGAATGCGTTTTGGAAGCATCTTTTATTGACGATTTGGGAGCTGACTCCCTGGATATTGTAGAGCTT
This sequence comes from uncultured Smithella sp., assembly GCA_964480875.1. GTDB lineage: Bacteria > Desulfobacterota > Syntrophia > Syntrophales > Smithellaceae > Smithella. The sequence goes on from CAYZRT010000115.1 coordinate 4,635, forward strand.
CTCATGGAAATGGAAGAAGCGTTTGGTATAGAGATAGCTGATGAAGAACTGGAAAAGATTGCCACCATACAAGACGTAGTTGATTTTCTTAAGCAGAAAGGCGTTAAATAAACTGCCTGACAGGATTTTTGCCAATGAAAAGGCGTGTCGTTGTAACGGGTCTTGGTGCACTGACTCCCCTGGGAAATTCAGTTGATGAATCATGGAAAGGCGCGAAAGCGGGTCAATCAGGTATCGGACCGATTACAAAATTTGACAGTAGTTCTTTTAAAACAAGAATTGCCGGAGAAATAAAAAATTTCGATCCCCTTCAATATGTCAGCAAACAGGAACGTCGTCGTTACGACGATTTCATTCTTTACGCTCTTGCCGCAGCGGAAATGGCACTGACCGACGCAAACCTGACAATGGGCTCTGAATTTTCCGAACGAACCGGCGTAATCATCGGTTCGGCTATCGGGGGGCTGGCCACGTTGGAAGAAGAATATAAGAATCTGTTAAATGCCGGTCCCCGGAAAATTTCTCCATTTGCCGTTCCGGCCATCCTCGCCAATCTCGCATCAGGTCATGTTTCCATCAGATTTGGAGCGAAGGGACCGATCAATTGCGCCGTCACGGCTTGCGCAGCAGGCACATCGGCCATTGGGGACGCTTACAAAACAATCACCTACGGAGATGCCGATGTGATGATTGCCGGAGGTACGGAAGCGGCCGTTACACCAATGGCTGTCGCCGGTTTCGGATCCATGCGGGCGCTGTCGGTAAGAAACGACGAACCGCAAAAAGCCAGTAGACCGTTCGATAAAGACCGCGATGGTTTTATCGTCGGTGAAGGCTGCGGCATTATTGTTTTGGAAGAGTTATCGTTCGCATTAAATAGAGGAGCGCGTATTTACGCGGAACTGGGCGGTTACGGTTGTACCTCTGACGCTTTTCATATGGCTGCTCCGCCGCCCGGTCACGAAGGCGCTGCTCGCAGTATGCACATTGCGATAAAAGACGCCGGCCTGTCTCCGGAAAATATTGATTACATTAATGCTCACGGCACATCAACGCCGCTTAACGATTTATACGAAACTCAGGCCATCAAGTCTCTCTTTGGAGAACACGCCAAAAAGCTGATGGTAAGTTCCACAAAATCCATGACCGGTCACATGCTGGGAGGGACGGGAGGCGTGGAAGCTATTTTTTCTATCAAAGCTTTGCAGGAGGGTATTATTCCCCCGACCATTAATCTGGATAACCCTAGTGAAGAATGCGATTTGGACTATGTTTCCAAGGTGGCGCGACACAAAGAAATTAATACGGCCCTTTCCAACACGTTTGGTTTCGGCGGCGCCAACGCTGTTTTATTATTTAGAAAGTTTAGTGAGACTCGTTGAGAACAAGCGAAGCGAAGGTCGAAGCATTTAGTCGTAGTGAGACTCAAATTTTATAAGCCTGGCGTAATAAAATTTGTAAGTCGAACTATCCAATCCCGAATGTCGGGATTGGAAACTATCCCCTGAGCGACGCGAATGGGGATGGTGAGATTAAGGTTACAATCTTTTAGGAATTTAAAAGCGAAGGAGAAATGTTTTTCATGTCTGTTTTAGAAAAAATCGATCCAGAAGTGAGTCATGCTATTGACCTTGAAACACGCCGGCAAGCGGGTAAGATTGAACTGATCGCCTCGGAAAATTTTGTCAGTGAATCGGTGCTGGAAGCGCAGGGCTCGGTGATGACCAACAAATACGCGGAAGGTTACCCGGAAAAACGATATTACGGCGGTTGTGAATATGTGGATATCGTGGAACAACTGGCCATTGACCGCTGCAAACAGCTCTTTGGCGCGGATCATGTCAATGTTCAGCCTCATTCCGGAACACAAGCCAACATGGCCGTCTACTTTGCCGTTGCGCAGCCTGGCGATACGATTCTGGGCATGAATCTGTCACATGGCGGACATCTCTCTCACGGCAGTCCAGCCAACTTCTCCGGCAAATTTTATAAAATTGTGCCCTACGGCGTCAACAGGGAAACAGAAACCATTGATTTTGATGAAGTGGAAAAACTGGCCAAAGAACACAAACCCAAAATGATTATCGTCGGCGCCAGCGCTTATCCGCGAACAATCGATTTTGACAAATTCCGTAAAATCGCCGATGAAGTCGGCGCCGTGATCATGGCCGACATCGCTCATATCGCCGGTCTCGTTTGCACGGGACTTCATCCATCTCCCGTTCCCGTTTGTGAGTATGTGACGACCACCACGCATAAAACCTTGCGCGGACCGCGCGGCGGCGTGGTTATGTGCAAGGGCGCTTACGCCAAAACGCTGAACAGCAGAGTTTTCCCGGGCATGCAGGGCGGCCCGTTGATGCATGTTATTGCCGCCAAGGCCGTTGCCTTCAAGGAAGCGCTTCAGCCGGACTTCAAGGAATATCAGTCACAGATCATTAAAAACGCGCAGGCGATGGCGGATGAAATGAAGAATCATGGCTTCCGTCTTGTTTCCGGCGGAACCGACAATCATCTCATGCTGGTTGATTTGACGGACAAGAATGTCACCGGAAAAGACGCGCAGGAAGCCCTTGATCGCGCCTCGATCACCGTCAACAAAAACGGCATTCCCTTTGATACGAAAGGGCCACAAGTGACCAGCGGCATCCGGATCGGAACGCCCGCCGTGACCACGAGGGGCATGAAGGAAAGCGAAATGCGCCTGATCGCATCGTATATTGCGGATGTGATTAAGAACATCGATAACGACCAGACAATCACATCGGTTGCACAAAAGGTTAAGGAACTTTGCGATCGCTTTCCGCTGTATCAGGGGCGGCTGAAAAAGTAAAATACAAACCATTATGTTTTTGTGATAGAAAACGATTATGACGGGAAAAAAATCATCGGCATCCGGTGTGCAGGAAAGAAAGCGGAAAAGACCGGATTGGGACAGTTATTTTCTGGATATCGTAGAACTCGTTTCCAGACGCAGCACCTGTTGCCGGAGATCCGTGGGTGCGGGACTCGTGCGCGACAGCAGAATTCTGGCCACCGGCTATAACGGAGCTCCCTCCAAATTACAGCACTGTCTTGATATCGGCTGTCTTCGCGAACAACTAAAAGTTCCTTCGGGCGAACGTCATGAATTGTGTCGCGGACTGCACGCGGAGCAAAACGCGATTATTCAGGCGGCGCTGCACGGGGTCAGCACAAAAGGATCGACGCTGTATTGCACCAATCACCCCTGTGTCATTTGTGCAAAGATGATCATTAATGCCGGGATCAGCCGTGTTGTCATCCGTGACGGCTATCACGATCAGCTGGCAGCGGAGATGCTCAAAGAAGCAGGAATCAGCGTAGAGCAACTTTCATAACCTTAAGGTGAGATCATCATGAAATGTCCTTTTTGTGGTCATGCGGAAAACAAGGTGATTGATTCCCGAATCAGCAAGGACGGGAAAGCCGTCCGCCGCCGCCGCGAATGTCTGGGCTGCACCAAGCGCTTTACCACGTATGAATACGTGGAAGATGTTCTGCCCATGGTGGTGAAGAAAGACGGGCGCCGCGAACAGTTTGACCGGCAGAAGATATTAAACGGTTTAAAAAAAGCCTGTGAGAAACGGCCGATCAGCATGGAGGCGATTGACAAACTTGTCGAGAACGTCGAACAGGCCTGTCAGGAAATGCAGTCGGAAGAAATCTCGTCCACGGTTATTGGAGAAAAGATCATGAGCGAGTTGAAAAATTTCGACGGCGTCGCCTATGTCCGATTCGCATCCGTTTACCGGCAGTTTCGTGATGTCGGCGAATTCATGTCTGAGCTGAAGGATCTTTTAAGCAAAGGTAAAAAATAATCATGTTTACCGGAATCATAGAAGGGCTGGGCAACGTAAAGCGTTTGACCATGAAGGGCGCGGATGCGGTTCTGGAAATTGAAGCCGGCATCGGTCTGGAAGACGTTTCGCTTGGCGACAGTATTGCCGTCAACGGGGCCTGTCTGACCGTCACCTCGCTGCAGCAAAATAATTTTCAGGCGGATGTTTCCGCGGAGACGCTGTCCCGAACGACGCTTAAATTGTTACAGACGGGGCATAAGGTTAATCTGGAAAAATCATTGCGCGTCGGCGGCTTTTTAGGCGGCCACTTTGTATTAGGTCATGTTGATGCGACAGCAAGGATTTTGTCGCAAGCGCAGAAATCCGGCTCCCTGATTCTTGCTGTGGAGATGAATGCAAATATTTCCCGTTATATTGTGGAAAAGGGTTCTGTGGCCATTGACGGTATCAGCCTGACCGTGAACAAACTTGAAAAAAGCCGGTTTTATGTTAATATTATCCCGCACACGGTGACCCACACCACATTGGTAACCAGGAAAGAAGGGGATCTGGTCAATATTGAAACGGATATTTTAGGCAAGTATGTGGAAAAATTATTGCAAACTAATAAGGGAATCGATAAAGATTTCCTGTCCAAACACGGTTTTTAATAGAATAAGGAAAGTAAAATGACAATCAGCACGATTCAGGACGCCATTGAAGACATCAAAAA
>CAYZRT010000116.1:0-9073 GCA_964480875.1 uncultured Smithella sp.
CCCAAAAGACTTACTGGGCTTGTTGCAAATGATGTGATTTACGGCCGATCCATTGTTGGCATACCGGCCGATGAATTCATCCACCTTGCTCACCGTAAATTCCAGCAGATTATCAACATAATCCTCGTCCTGCTTAATGGTCATAATATTGCGTCCATCGTGACCTATCTTAAACATGTCCACGTAACCGTTGAATCCCGTATGCGTAGAATCTGAAGTCTTGAACGTGAATTCTGTAAAACCTTTGTTTCCACTGTATGATTGTTCCAAAAGCACGGCGGAACCGACTTGGGTAAAGGGGAAATCGGGAACATATTTGGTCGATGGATGCACATCGTTGGATACGATAAGCGCATTTCTTATCTTGCCGGTACGCAACATTCCATCGGCAACCTGAATAGCATATAAAATCCCTGCGGGACCATTTTTAAGATCAAATGAAAAGGTCGAGTTTCCCTCGAATTTAAGGACAGGATCAAGATTCATGCCCATTTTCTTTTGGATGATTGTGGCCAGGGCCGGCTCAGCAATATTTTTTTCACGATAAATGCCCGTGTTGATCAGCAGATCAATATCCATCCTATCGATTCCCGCTGATGCAATACATTGCTCTGCCGCTTCGCATGAGCATTGAATCGAATCGATAGGATTTTCTTCCGAGTAAATCGCAGTTGAACGTATTAAAGTTCCCATAATTACACCTTCAACTTTCCAAGTCTGAAAAAGAAAGCCCCGATCGAGATGCCCGATGCATGAGGTACCATAAGCACTGTATTACCGGGTTTCAATACTTTATCCTTCAGGGCATGATACAACACGACGAAATGCGAGGTGGAAGAGGTATTGCCGAATTCCTGGATATAAGCGAGCAGTTCGGGCATTTCGAAGTCCTTTATTCTTTCAATTTTTTTGACATGGGAAAAAACATCCTTTACTCCTGCGATCATAACCTTCAGTGCTGTTTGGTGCGGTATCACGAAATCAATGGGTTTTCGTATATTTATGTATTTGTCAATGAGACCGGATTTTTCCAATACTTTGGTGATGAAGTTCGGTACACGTTTTACCGATTCCGCATGGAGATCCACCGCTTTCGCGTACATGGCAATGCCGGGGTTCTGAGTACTGGGCATGCCGAAACACAGTTCGGCACATTCGGCAAAGGTTAAAAATTCGATTAGTTCAAATCCTTCTTCGTCATTTTGAGATTGATCCATAATGACGGCTGTCCCGGAGTCGCCTACGGTCAACGATGCAAACTGATCGTCAATCGGTTCTGTTATTTCCTTTACAGCCGTGTCCGCTACGTGAGTAATACACTCGCCGCTCAAAACAAGCCCGTTTTTTACAATGCCCGCCCGCATTAAACTGTCGAGAATATAAACACCGGTAAGCATTCCGGCGCAGGCATTCGAAATATCGAAGTTTAAGGCCTTATTCGCACCAAGTTCGTTCTTGATATGAATGCTCATGGAAGGTTCGTACTGGAATTCGGATACATTTTTAAAACTTGTTATGGATGTCCAGATAACCGCCTCAATGTCACTGGCCTTGTATGTTGAATGTTTTAAACAATCTTTCGCTGCAGCAAGCCCTAACTGAAAGGAATCTTCCGTTTCGGATCGGTAGCGACGATTTTTTATGCCGGTGATATCTTCCAGGTCAAATGGAGGTTTTGTTTTCATTTTGTCCAATAACTCCTTCGACGTGACAACCTTCTCGGGCATATAGCACCCAATACTTTCAAAACGGCTTTTTGACATAACTCCCCCCTCGCTCTTTGTTTGAGTGAAAATAATCTAGTGTATTGCGTCAGAAATAATCTGTCATAGCAACCAAAGAGAGATATCTTTTAACACCCCTTCTAAATAGATTTCTCGCTTCGCTTCGCAATGACAGTCTTGTAAAGAAGTATTACACGCACTAAACTAGAAACATCAATTTTATTTAACTTAAATTGAGGCCTAAGGAGCGATGTCTAGGAAAGACAGAAAACGTACTTTTTCAGCAGAATCCAAAAAACGTACCTTTGGAAATTAATTTATCACGCTCCGGTTTTATTTATATCTATCGTTAGATATAAAATCAAGTATAATTTTATTTATATCGAGTGTTAGATATAAAAGCAAAAATAATGCCACGATAACTATTATATTGTTATTATTTATTATTTGGATTTAGATACCTCTAATACGGGAATTTACAAAAGAGGAATAATGAGTCAGGTTTGTCCCAAATAATGCCCTAAAAGACTAATCACGATTTGAAAATAAATGTTTTCGTCCCATTGAATTGACATATAACATCATCATACATATACAGCGTTCGTTAAAAAAGTAGTTTCAGGTTTGATGGTCTGGGACTTGCAGATGGGTGGATGAAATTTTCTCGCTTTAAAGGACGCCGTCATGAAAGAAACCGAATTAGAAATCTTACACCAGCAATTGAATGATCGGGGCTGGCGTCTGCGTTTTAATGCTGAACTGGAACACGAATTCCAAAAGCATTATTTTCATCGCTATTACACACACATGCAGATAGCCGGAGTCATCGGATTGCTTGCTTTCATGTCCTGCGGTTTACTCGATCTGATCTGGATGCCCGAGGCAGCCTTGCGTACGTGGCTCATTCGGATAACGGCGGGAATATTCATGGGGGTTCCCTTATTGCTCAGTTTCTGGGAACCATTCAAGAAAATATTCGGCCGTTATATGCAATTCGCTACTTGTATCATTGCCGCGGCTGCGGTCGGCGGATTGGTTTTAATTTCACTGAACTCACTTGAACCTTATAACCATTATTACTTCAACGCCATCAATGTGGCCATTGTTATGGTGTTCGTCCTATCACGCATCCAGTTCAAATGGGGGGTCATCTCCGCAGTTATTATGTGGTTTGCTCTTAATATAGGACTAATCTGGTTCGCTCCCATGAATAACAAGCCAGCTATAATAACCATCACCAATTATATGTTTTTGGGTTCCTCCGTCAGTGCCCTGATAGGCACTTTTCTGATCGAACGCAGCCTGCGAAGAAATTATCTGCAATCCCGTTTGCTTTCTCTTGAGAAGCATGATCTTGAAGAATCGAATCTGATGTTGCAATATTTTTCAGCCATTGACAGCCTCACACAGATTGCCAATCGCCGCAGTCTTGACAGAACGATGGCTATTGAGTGGCAGCGCGCGCTGCGTAAAAGCGAACCAATCGGTTTCATCATGACCGATATTGATCACTTTAAGACCTTTAATGATACCTATGGTCATCAGGCCGGCGACGAATGCCTTCGTGTTGTTGCTTCGTTGATCAGGGATCATGCGCGCCGTCCGGGAGATTTAGCAGCGCGTTACGGCGGAGAAGAGTTTGCGTTGGTGCTCACGAATTCTAATGCGGAACAGGCGAAAGTTGTTGCCGAACAAATACGCAAAACAATCATGGGAACAATGATAAAGTATGAAAACTCCGTCTCCGCCAATATTACAGCAAGCTTTGGAGTGGCGAGTATGGTGCCCGGTCGGGGACAGGCTAACCCGAACGCACTAATTCTGGAGGCTGATCAGGCAATGTATCGCGCCAAAAGATTGGGTCGTAACCGAGTTGAGGTTAGCGGGCAACCTGACGATAAAGAGCTTTAAATAAAATATTTTTACAAGGTCTCAATCTCAAAATCATTTGAATCATTTATAGTTTTGCTTATAGGATAAGATTTTTGATTTGTTTTCCGGATAAGCAATAAAGTTTTTATCTATCGTACTTACTTTTTCCTGGCGGAAAACCATCTCAAGGAACGCAAAAAACTTACGTTTGAATTCGCTCCAGCTTTTCACTTGCAGCGTGTGATGCAAAAGAAACATCGTCCGGCAATGATAATTTATATAGGCCTTCTTCGTCAGGCAATCAATCTCTTCATTGGTTAAAGAAGTCCAGGGACGCGGCAGTGGTCTTTCTTCTACATTACCCAATATGTACTCCCGCCAATAATCGAATCCGGTATCCTTAACCATCTGTCGCCAGTACGGGGTCAGGGGTTTGGCCGTGAGTTTGGAAAATTGGACATAATCGAGCTTAAGCGATTTGGCAAATTTCACCGTTTGGTTGAACGTTTCTCTCGTTTCACCCGGTGAGCCGACAAGGAAGAATCCCAGCGCCTTTATACCGGCTCCTTTTGTTGCCTCAATTGAATCGCGAATTTGTTGCAGACTGATGCCCTTGTTAAGCCTGTCCAGAACCTCCTGGATGCCTGATTCAATCCCGAAATATATTCGTGAACAACCGGCTGCTTTCATCCTGCGCAGAAGTGATTCGTCAACGTAATCCACGCGAGTGCGACACGCCCATGTCACATCCATTCGACTTTTTATAATTTCATCGCAGATGGCTTCAACACGTTTACGGTCGATGCAGAAATCGTAATCAAAAAAATCTATCTCCCGAATATTATATCGGGTGTAGCATTCTTTTATCTCCTTGAGAACGGTCTCCGGACTGCGGGGGTTGTAGGGTGTATGACCTGCTTCACAAAAAAGACAACTATTGGGGCAGCCTTTGCTTGTCACCATGACGGTAAAATTCTTTCTCTCCGTTGTAAACTCTGCGTATAGATCATTCGGCAGAAGATGACGCGCCGGATTCGGATAGTTGTCGAATGTCGGATCCTCGCCGTACGGCGTCATCTTGATCTGACCTTTTTCCTTGTAAATCAGACCGGGCACATCATGGAACCGGCGCTGTCCTTCCAACTCTTTAAGCAGGCCCGGCACTGTATCATACGCGCTGTTGAAACATCCGAAATCAGGCCCATCAACGGAGACGGATTCCTGAGGATAAACTCTCAGATTATATCCACCAATAATGACGGGCACCTTGAGATTTTTTTTGAGGAACTGCGCCCATTCGAGAGTCTCACGGAACATGTAGGTGGTCATCATAAATCCGAGAATGTCCGGCTTCCATTCCTTCAACCGGTCCAACACATCCTCTTTGGTCAGGCGCAGAGTGCGGGCATCGATGAGAAGCGCATCGTGCCCTGCCCTCTCGGCTATCGCGCAAACCCAAGCCATGGAAAGAGGAGGAAACAGTCCGAAATATCGCTGGACAACTTTTAGATTCTCCTCATGCAGCTTATATTTGAATGGATTGAAAACGCAAGCAATTCTCATGGGTCATTTTCTCCCGGTTGATGCTTCTTATAACATGTCATCAGATTCTCAACAAGCTCTTCACGTCAACGGACAGAATAATCATCGCACACCGTCGGATACAACTTTCGCAGCGGCATTTTCATCCTTCCACAGATTGTTTAAAAACGGTTTTACAAAAAATAATCCGAGCAAAACGGGAAGAATGCCGTCAACAAAAGTAATGAGCAGGCTTCCGGCCAATAATTTCTCCGGCACCGCATAACCGGAAAAAAGAAACAAAATGACCGATTCCCTGATGCCCAGTCCCCAGTATGTTATGGGAAGATACACGGCGAGAATAGTAGCGGAACCAAGAAGCAACAAGGCCTCCAGGGAAATCTCTATGCTAAGAGATTTTAACAAAACATAAATTATGAGCAGTTTAGAACCTTCGATTCCCACAGAATGAAGAATGATATTTTTTATTGTCCCGGCATCATACTTCGCTATGAATGATGTCCATTCTTCCGGATACTTCTTATATTTCGTTACAGCCCGCGTGATGAGCCGGGGAATCTGCCTGAGACTTAAAGGGGTGATGAAAAATAAAATCAGCAGGAACACCACGACGTAAATAATTCTTTGAGACGGATCATGAAAATAAAAAATACCTCCACAGGAGTAAAAAAGAATCAGGACGATAAGACTAAAAACATAGCCGAATAACAGTGAAAATAATCCCTGAGGATAAGAAAGGTTATGCCTTTTCTTCATGTAAGCAATGATAGCCAATTCTCCCATCTTAAATGGAAGAATGCCTTTGATGGGATTGCAGCCCATCCTGATCAACACAGCTTCAGAAAAAGAAATTCGACATCCCATCGCCCTGACAACGGCCTGATAGCGCGCGGACGAGAATACAACGTGAGCCAGCAATGAAAACAGAATTCCTGCACCAAGGAACATGATGTCGGTCTGCTGAATCAGAACGATTACATCCGTAAAATTTATTCTGGAAAACAGCATCACAAATATGGCAATGGTTAAAAGCCACGTCAGTGCAAATCTCAACATGGCCTTGGAACGTGAGGTCTTTGCGTATATCAATTGGTTATGATTTTGAAGATTCATGTAATTATTTTCTTTCCGCGGGGGAAAGTATAGAAATGTGACTCTCTATTGTCAATGGCTGTTTTGCAGCGGAAGCAATAAACGGTAAGACACCATGGCTATTCATGTCATGAATGCAGATAAGTATTGTGTTCAGAAAACCCAGACTTCATCACAAGAGAAAGGTTGTCAGTTTATAAACCTCTTTTTTTCCCATACCCGGCGCAGGCGCAAAGAGTTGCTGACAACCGATACCGAACTCAACGCCATTGCCGCGGCGGCAAATTCGGGATTCAGCAGTATCCCGAAGAAAGGATATAAAACTCCCGCCGCAATCGGAATGCCGATTACATTGTAAAAGAATGCCCAGAAAAGATTCTGTTTGATGACGCGCATGGTTGCCTCTGACAGACCGATAGCTTCCGGCACACCCAGCAAATCATCGCGGATTAAAGTGATGTCGCTGGCTTCAATGGCCACATCCGTTCCCGCGCCGATGGCAATGCCGACATCCGCCGCCGCCAGCGCCGGAGCGTCGTTGATTCCATCACCGACCATCGCCACCACTTCACCCGCGGCTTGCAGATTTCTTATCTCATCAGCCTTTTTGCCCGGAAGAACATCAGCCAGAACCCGTTCAATGCCCAGTTGAGCGGCAATGGCTTTTGCCGTACCGGCATTATCGCCGGTAATCATCGCCACTTTCAATCCCCTGCCCTTCAGGTTTTCAATTGCCTGTTTGGCTGAAGTCTTCGGCGTATCGGCCAGAGCGATAAGGCCAATCACTGTTTTTTCCAAAGCGACGTACACAACAGTCTTCCCTTCCCCGGCAAGTTTTGCAGCCTGCGCATCCCAATCATCCACGACAACGCCCCCCTCGCTTGTCATAAAAAAGCGATTGCCGGCAAAGCATGATTTGTTTGCGATAAATGCTTTCGCCCCCATGCCCGATACCGCCGCAAATTTATCAGCCGCGGCAAATATAATTCCATCGGCTATTGCTTTTTGCAGGATGGCCTGCGCCAGCGGATGTTCGGAATTTTTCTCCAGCGCCGCCGCGTAGGAAAAAACCTGCTTTTCATCAAAACCATCTGCGGCCGCAATATCGGTTACGGCCAGTTCACCTTTCGTGAGCGTGCCTGTTTTATCGAAGACAACAACGGAAAGTTTATGTATTTTTTCCAGAGCTTCGCCGCCTTTAATTAAAATGCCGCTTTGCGCACCTAATCCCGTGCCCACCATGATTGCCGTCGGAGTGGCCAGACCCAAAGCGCAGGGACAGGCAATCACCAGCACGGAAACAAAGTTTATCAAAGCGCGGCTGAAATTGCTTTGAGCGGGGAGAAAATACCAGACGGCAAAAGTAACAAAAGCAACAAAAAATACTGACGGGACAAAAATGGAGGCGACTTTATCCGCTAAGCGCTGAATCGGCGCCTTGGACCCCTGCGCCTCTTCCACGAGGCGGATAATTTGCGCCAGAGCCGTTTCGGCTCCCACGCCAGTCGCCCGAAACGTAAAACTGCCTGTTTTGTTCATCGTGGCGGCAAAAACCTTTTGTCCGGTTTTTTTGGTCACCGGCATGCTTTCACCGGTCAGCATGGATTCGTCAATGGTGGATTCACCCGACATTATTATTCCATCAACCGGAATTCTTTCTCCCGGTTTGACAAGCAGGATATCGTCAACAAGCACTTCATCAACGGCAACTTCATTTTCTACATCCTTTTTAATCAAATGCGCTGTTTTGGGTTTCAGATTCATCAGCTTTTTTATCGCCGTGGAAGTCTTCCCTTTTGCTTTGGCTTCCAGAAGTCTTCCTACGAGGATAAGCGTAACGATCATCGCCGCGCCGTCATAATAAACGTGAGGCATGACGCCGGCCGTCATAAAAAAATGAGGGAAGAAAGTTGCCGCCGCTGAATAGGCGTAGGCTGAAAAAGCGCCGACAGCGACCAGGGTGTTCATATCGGATGTTTTTTGCAGCGCGGCTTTATAAGCGCCGGTGAAAAAACGGCTGCCCACCCAGAAAACAGCTGGAGCGGTAAGAATAAACATTGCCCAAAGCATCGTTTGGCGGGGAATAAAATGCAAAAAACCAAACCAGTGCTGCATGGAACCCAGAAAGATTATGATGCTCAAAACGGCGCCACAGATAACTTTTATTTTCAAATCTCTTAATTCTTCAATGCGTGAAGCTTCGATAGGATCGGCCAGATTATCCTTAATCTGACCTAAAAATTCATAACCATGGTCGGTTATTATTTTCTCAAGTTCTTTAATACCGCCCCACTTCGTCTCGTGAACAATCGTAACACGTCCCGTCGCCAAATTGACATTAGCCTGAATGACACCATTGACTTCTTTAATGGCGTTTTCCACGCGCCTGACACAGGCCGCGCATGTCATTCCACCCACGGTAATTGTTATTTTTATCTCATCGGTCATTCTTATTCAACAACCTCATAACCGGCCATCTTTATGGCAGCCTCAACAACCATGGGATCAACATTTTTTTCTTCTTCATACGTTGCCACACCGCTTTTTAAATCAACGTTGACATCTTTTATCCCTTCCACCGCACTCAATGCTCGGGTAACAGCCATAACGCAATGCTGACAACTCATGCCTTTTATTCTTATGCTTCTCATATAAACGCCCCCTTATTCTGTGGTTATTTTATGAACTTTTATGATAATAGCAACACCAATATTTGTTCCTGAGTTTTTTTCATATCCAGCATCGCCACATCTTGCTTGATTTAAAATTTATTCTGTATTATGGCATCATTTAGAAAAGTAAAACAACTATAAGCTTTGATATTATATAAATCATTAGTACTA
>CAYZRT010000117.1:0-9072 GCA_964480875.1 uncultured Smithella sp.
CATCAATGATGGCCGGTTGAACATTGATATTGCCTTCGGATATCTGCTGCATATTGAATACGACATTCTTCTGAAGATGGTCGGCAAATTTGTCCATTTCCTGGATCAAAAGACCGACCTCGTCAGTGCGGTTGCGCATATTCAAACGCATGGATAAATGCCCCTTGCTTATCTCTTTAATCATCACCAGACCCTTCTTAAGCGGTTTGGCAATGGAACGGGACAGAAACACCCCCAATGATATGGCAATGGCGCCACCGATAATCATCAACACCATAAAGATGCTTGTTGCCCGGGTTGCGGACAAACGTGTTTTCTCGGCCGAGTTCACAGCCTGTGAAGTAATGATGGATACAAGTTGATCCAAACCGTTGCTGGTCGACTTCAGACTCTTTAGCGCGTCCAACTCGGCCTTGTCTGCCGCTTTATCCCATTTTTGAAAATTTGCGTCTTCCTCCGCAACACCGGCCTGGACTAATTTCACCTTATTATTAAGAGCCTCCATGCCTGCCGCATGATGCTTTTTCCATGCCTCGAAATTAACCAAGAATTCATTCCAAAGCCGCTTTTCATTTTCACCTTTGGGTAACTCTTCATATTCAGCCCGGTTCTTTTCCAATCTGTTCCATGATGAGTTAATCTGCGCAAATAAATCTTTGCGAATGGCTTCATCGTCAAACATGATGCCCAAAGCCAGGCCCCTTTCGCACGCCACAATATAGCTTACCTCTTTGTCGACGGTTCTAAGATTATTTACGGCGCGCAGTTCAACATTACTGATTTGATCGAGCTTGTTACTAAGATTGGAAAGATTTAAGAGAGCGTAAAAACCGATGAATTGAGACATCACAATGATGAAAATTACACCCCCGACAATTTTTGTTCCTATTTTGATGTTGTTGAACATATTTTTTCTCCTTTGAATTTGTCTTGCTTCTATCTCTTTATTATGGGTCTGTCGAAACTTTGCTTTTTCTTATCCTATTGCTTTTCCTGCAGCGCTGTTTTTTTTATATTGATAATATCGGAAGATGTTAACACTTTTTCAATGTCCAGGAGCAGACGCACCCGCCCCTCTGTCTTGCCCACACCCAAAAGGTATTCCGGATTCATATCCGCGCCGAAAAAGGGTGTGTCCTCAATGTTATCCGAAAAAATATTTACGACCTCGGAGACCTTGTCCACAAGTATTCCCATCATCATGCCGGCGGTTTTGATGACGATGATACAGGTTTCGTCCGTGATTTGGGTTTCGCCCATTCCGAATTTGATTTTGAGATCCATGATCGGATGGATTTTCCCTCTCAGATTAATAACACCTCTGAAATATTTTGAGGTTAACGGCACCGGTGTAATCGGCAAACGTCCGATTATTTCCTGCACTTTTAAGATCTCCACGCCGTATTCCTCACTGGCCAGGAAGAAGGTAAGGTATTTGCCGGCGCGTGAATCAACCATAGCGGACTTGTTGTCTTGTGTTGCTGTCGCGACATTCATTTTTTTACCTCACATAAAGATTTTTGATTTCGGTTGTGCAGTTGACAAGCGTTTGAATAAGTTTCTCCTCCTGATTCTGATACATGAACATGACTGAAAAAAAGTTTTTAAAAGACGTCTTGTGCAAAGCCATTATTTGTTTGAATGCATTGGAATGTTCCATGATGACCATCCTTCCCTTTTAATGCTATTATTAAAACAAAAATGACGCTTGCCTTTCATCTTTGATTTACTTGTTTTTAAGCCAGTTTCCGGCGGCATCAATGTTTAGAAAATATTTCATTGGATCGCTGAACTTTTTTAAAATCCTCAGTGAATTGCAGCAAAAAATATTAAATGATGTTTTGAAATTAAGTTGAAAGGTTAACCACGCTATCAAATGCAACGTCTTTAATTTACGCTTGATATTTTCATATTTTTTAAGAAAAGTCAATGATGATGTCCTTCTTGAGAAGAGCGTCATCATGGACGCTCATATCTTCCGGTTTGAACGTTTCTTTGATATAAAATCTTTCTTTATGAAAGCTTATTTTATGGGAGCGCATGAAAAAGTGGTTGATATGATTTTTCGCGTTCACCCTCTTTGTATCGCTGCCGGTATCCCTTTAATCAAGCTTTCGAAAACATAAAAGACACATGATCTTTATGAATCCCGCGACTTGCAATCTCCGGCTCCTGACGGAGGGGGCTCCACTAAAAAATTTTTTAGTATTGACTTTTTGTCATATAATCGCTAGGGAATCACAATTGAAAATAATTTCACATTATAATAAAAGGGGGAGAAGATCATGTTTGCACCAAAAAATATTCTTGTTCCGACGGATTTTTCAAAATATTCAGATGCGGCACTAAAAATTGCAGCTGACATGGCAGCCACTTATGATGCCAATATCTATTTCCTGCATGCGGTTGATAATACTATCACGCGAAAATCAATTGATTACGGCATCAGTTATGAAGAAATCAAACAACTTGAAGAAAGCAGTATCAATGCATCTACCGAAAAGCTAAAAAAGATATCCTCTAGTATTATCAAGAATGAAAAAATAAAGGTTGTTCATGTTACCAAGATTGGTGATCCCGCGGAAGTGATATTAAAAGAGCAGAAAGCAAGGAAAATAGATTTAATTGTTATTTCGTCTCACGGAAGGTCAGGGATCGTGAGATACCTTATGGGCAGCGTTGCTACTAAAGTTACAAAAAGTGCAAAATGTCCCGTAATGCTGGTTAAAATTTAATATGGAATTTGTTGCGTAGACATGATTTTAAAAGTGTCAGCATAATTTTTTTCATCTTTTACAATGAGGGAGGTTATTTACAATTCATGCGTGGAAAATCAATGATTAGCAAATAAGAATCTATTTATTATCATTGTTCGTCTATAATCATGTGCTAATTATTGGTCAAATATGTCCCACGAGAAGAATGGTGTTGCCGAAATTTTAAATTGATTTAAAAAAGATTTTAAAAATCAACCAATTGTAGCGTAAATCTTTGGCATTCTTCTTGCTGTGGTTTTCATAATTCAAAAACATAAAAACATATTAAAACATAAAAGCGAAACTCATTAGTGCTTAATCATAAAAATATATCGAAAAGGAGATTGATTATGAGATGTAAAAAACTGGTGTTGTTTCTATCTGTTTGTTTTGGTGTGTTTTTTGTCGGATCTGTCTTGGCTGCGACTCCCCTTAAAGCAAAGAGTGAATATGCAAATCTTCCTAAATTGCAACATTTAAAGAAAGTTAAGCCAAACGGTGACTTTACCTATGTTGTCAAGTTGGGTACCTTGGCTCCGGAAGGCGTGGGCTGGGCTGCTTTAATCAAGGAGATGGTTAATAAAGGTATATATAAAGTCACAAACGGCGTCATAACCCTGGACTGGTATTACGGCGGCACGATGGGAGATGATCAGGACATATTAGCCAAACTGCGCAATGAGCAGTTACAGGGAGGCGGTTTTTCCGGCCAGGGCATGGTCATGGCTTGCCCGGAGATGGCCTTGCTGGAACTTCCTTTCTTATTTGAGAATTATGACGAAGTAGAATATATTTACTCTAAAATGAGACCCCGCATCAGTCAGTGGTTTGAAAAGCATGGATACCACCTTGTTCTGTTGGCAGAACAGGATTTTGATCAAATCTACTCCACAAAAATTCCCGTCAAAACCCCTGATGACTTTAAGAAAAGCCGTTTTCTGGCGTGGTACGGCCCCTTGGAAGAAAAAACATTGAAGGCTCTGGGTGCGAGTCCTTTGCCGATTCGTGTTCCTGAAGTAGCGTCTTCCATCCGTACAGGCGTTTGCGATGCTTTTGTCAGCCCCGGTATCTGGGCGGTCGGGACCCAGATGTATACGGTTATGAAATACATCAATCCTGTTCATATACGGTATTCGCCGGCAGGCGGTATTTTAACATTAAAAACATGGAATCTCTTACCTAAAGAAATGCAGGAGGCTATTGATAATTACGTCATGTCCGTCGAGAAGGAATTCAGGCAGAAGGTTCGCGCCAGCAATGACAAGTGCCTGAAAGCCATGTACAAATACGGCATGAAAGAAGTGAAGATGACGCCGGCGGAGATCGCTGAGCTGAAAAAGAGAGCCATGCCGATCTGGGATGAGTTTGCCACGAAGGGATATTATTCCAAGGCTGAGTTGGAAGAGGTGAAGCGTCTTTTAGCCGAGTTTCGCAGCAAGAAGAGCAAATAATAATTGGTGAGCATATTACGAGAGCTCTTGCCTTTTTAAAAAAGACTATACAGCAAGAGCTCTCTATTTAATGTATACACGTCTTGTGCATATAGTTTAATGAGGTTTATGACAATCAGGTTGATGGCATCATTCACGGATTCACTACACTCACTGACTTAATGTAAATATCAATACATGAAAAAGGAGCAACGATGTCAGGTTTATTTAACGTTTTAGAGCATATCGATGGATTCCTCGTGCGACTGGAAAAAGTGATGATTGTTTTTTTGCTTTTTCTATTGATTGCACTTTCTTTTGGTCAAATAATCGCGAGGAATATTTTTAAGTTAGGTTTTATATGGATAGATGAATTTACACGTTGCATCGTGCTATGGATGGCTTTTATAGGGGGTGCGTTGTGTTCAAAATACGCCCGGCACATGCGAATTGACATTATTCTTCATTTAATGAAAGGAACGAAAAAGCGTATCATCGAGATTGTCGGCAATGTCTTTGTCATCGTCATCTGCTCAGTTTTTCTTCTGGCGTCGATTAATCACATCAAATATCAAATGGAATCTACCGTACAGTTGATGTTGCAGGGAGTTCCGGACTGGGTCATTAGTTTGGTCATTCCTTATTTTTTTGCTGTGGCAATACTGAGAGGAGTATTGCATATTAAAAAAGATATCTTAGGCGAGGATCATGTAAAACTTCCGGAAATGGGTTCCTGTGACCTTGATGAAAATCCGAAACATGCAGCTAATTTAAATCCAGCTGAAGAAAACTAGAATCTGAAATTACTCCATAGGGAAGGTATTAAGAGAATGAATATAATTTTTACGATTATTATAATCCTCGGAGCTTTAGCCGGAGCGCCGCTTTTCTGCATCGTCGGCGCCGCGTCCATGTTTATATTTCACTTTATCTCTCAGGTTGACATATCATCAAGCATCATTGAGATGTGCCGATTGGCCAATGCGCCGGGCATCATGGCCATTCCTTTGTTTGTGCTGTCCGGTTACATCCTGGTGGCCAGCAAGGCATCCACCCGGCTGGTTAATTTATCCAACGCTTTTATAGGATGGTTGCCCGGCGGCGCTGTTATCATAACGGTCATAGCGTGTTCCTTTTTTACCGCCATGACGGGAGCCAGCGGTGTTACCATTATTGCCATTGCCGCTTTAATGCTGCCGTATCTCCTCAAGGAAGGATATTCCGAAAGATTTTCCATGGGACTGGTCAGCACTACGGGGAGCATTGGTCTTCTGTTTGTTCCCAGTTTGCCCATTATTTTATATGGAATGGTAGGACAAGTAGATATTACCCAACTGTTTATTGCCGGTGCCATTCCCGGTATTTTTTTATGCGTCGTTGTGTCGGGCTATGGATCGATTTACGCCATGATTATGAAAGTCCCGAAAATTCCTTTTTCTTTCAAAAAAATGAAAAAAGCCGTTTGGGAGTCCAAATGGGAGATACCGCTGCCCTTTATCATCGTAGCTGGAATTTATTCAGGTTTTGTCACCGTCGTCGAAGCAGCCACCTTAACCGCGGTATATGTCATTATTACGGAATGCTTTATCTATCGTGAAATTAAACTTTCCAGATTAATGTCTTTGTTTTGGGAGAGCACGATTATGACCGGAGCGATATTGTGCGTTCTGGCTGCCGCCATGGGACTGACGAATGCCTTTGTTGATTTACATATGGCCGAAAAAATTATGGCATTCATGCAAGTGCATTTCCATTCGAAAGTCACATTCCTCCTGGCGCTGAATGCATTTTTGCTGGTTGTCGGATGTTTTCTGGAAATCTTTTCCGCGATTATCGTGATTGCTCCGCTCATCATCCCCGTAGCTTTATCTTATGGGATTGATCCTGTTCATCTGGGCATCATCTTCCTCACCAATATGGAAGTTTCCTATATGTGTCCGCCTGTCGGGTTGAATCTGCTGCTGAGCAGTCTGCGTTTTAGAGTGCCGATCGTGAAGCTTTATTTGTTTGTGCTGCCTTATTTGTTAATCATGATCATTGCTTTGCTGATTATTACTTATTTCCCGCAGATGTCGATGTGGCTGGTTGATTTTCTGGGTGCGCGTAAGGAACTCATCATCATGTAGTCTTAAAACAACTCATTTTAAGGAGGACGGAATGACAAAGAAAAAAATCAGACTGTTATTAAAATTTTTTTTAATCCTCTCTTTAATTGCTTTGCTGTTCCTGAATATATACGGATGCACGGCAACACGACACGCTATACAGAAGACCGCCATCCCCATGGCGGATACGACAGTAGATGATATCGTCGATAAAGTTCTGAGAACAAAAGACGGAACTCTTATCAAAGAAGGCCTTCCCGGGGTCCTGGTGTTGGTGACGGGTCTGGTCGAACTGGCGCCAACAGATTATGACCTGCTGTCAACGCTTTCTCTGCTTTATTGCGCCTATGGTCTTTTTGTCGAGGACGAAAATCCCGATTACGCCATATCGCTTTACAAGATTGGCACCGATTACGGTATGCGGGCCATGAAGATCAGTAATTCCGATTTTCGTAAAGCATTGGAAAACGGGACTACGGTGCCTGACGCGGTCAAATACCTGACGAAAGATGAATTGAAAGCCATGACCTGGTACGGAATCAATCTATCCAAGAGGGTCACATTGCAGTTGGCTACTCCGGAGGAGATATTGGATATTCAGGACGCCGTGGCCACGGCGAAGCGCTCCACAGAGCTTGATCCAACGTATGCCTGGGGAAATAACTGGAACATTCTGGGTATTTTTTATGCGATTGTGCCGGAAATGGGCGGCCTGGGCAGCGGACCGGCAGCGTCCAGAGAGGCGTTTGCCAATGGCAACAAAGCTGAAAAAGGTGAAAACGGCATCATCGATGTATTTGTCGCGAGATATCTGTGCCCTCTGATTAAGGATGGGGACTGGTACGACGAGCTGAACAAACGGGTCATGGAGATGGATTCCTGTAAACTGGGAGGCGGCTTATGCATTCTCAATGAACTGGCCAAGCAGAAGGCAAAGTTCAACATCGAAAACAAAGCAAAATGGATGAGTATGGAATAATATGCCTTTTTAAAAACGGCAGGCTGTTCAAACATTTTCGCTTGAACAGCCTGTTTTTTTATCATGTCAGAGCTGTCTTTCCCCTCTGGAACTGTATCAAGTACAAATCCTGAAGGTATCAATAGTCAAATCAATCGTCCTGTTTCATCTCGTTGTAGAGAATTTTGGCGTAACGAATGAAGCTTATATTCTCCGGTATCAGTGTCGGGTTGTTGTTCGGGTTGCGCGCGATCAGTTTTTCGAGCACGGCCAGGGCCTCTTTCTTCTTGCCCTTATAACGCAGGATATCCGCCTTGACATACGGGAAATAATAATAATCCGGATAGAGCACTTCATTAATTTCAATGCCGAGCAAATCAACATCAATGGAAATGCCGGCAATACCCATGCCCTTTTCTGCTACCCACCCGCCGTTGGTAATCATCGTTCCCAGAGTGATAAGCGGGCCGCAGAACATGAAGCCTACGTTTTCCCGGGCGGCAAACAACAGATGATTCAAGAGTTCACCGAGCTTGAGAGCCTGCTGGGGTTTGGACTTGAATTGCACGATGCGCGACAGGCTGAGCTGCCAATAGTAATGTGCCGGCACAGAGTGAGGCAGCAGAGCGATGGTTTTTTTAGCATAAGCCAGCCCTTTCTCGTAATAGGGCATCGCCTTCGTCTTGTGTGCTTCCAGGCCAAAGGATGTATAGCATTCGCCAACGTAATAGTTGGCTCGTGCGGCCCAGAGCTGCGCAAAACCGTCTTTGGGTTTTTCGGCAGCGAATTTTTCGAGTATGGCGATTGCCTCATCGGCCTTATTAAGGTCGGCTCTCTGTTTCCACAGTTTCATGAAGTCATTCCAGGCAGGCATACTATTCATATCCGCCAGCGCTTCCCCGATGGGCATGGGGCTCATTGATCTAATGAGTTTGCCATACTTTGACCAGACGTAATGACTGTCCTCGGTGAAGGAGAGCGCCTCCACGAATATTTTTTTAGCCGCGATATTTTTGGGGTCGATTTTGAGGGCTTTGAGCATGAGCTCTTCCGAGGTCTTGAAATGGTCTTTACGTCCGCTGCGGTTGTGCCAGCCATGGAGATTGTGGGCCTTACCGAGCCAGAGGTAAGGTTCAATCCTGTCGGGATATTTGTCTTTCAGGGCTGTAGCGACTTCAATAAGTTCCTTAAGATTTTTACCGTCCCAGTGTTTGTCCCACAAGGCCTTGGCTTTTTCCCACAGAGGGTCGTATGTGGGCATCGGTAGTCCCACCTCCCAGGCCTTGGCCTCGCCGCCGTGAGCGTGTGCAGGTGATATCCTCAGGCAGAATATGAACAATGCCGAGAGGATGCCTATCATAAAAAATACGGTTGTTACGTTCATAATACATTTTTTTGCTGAAGTGCTACGCATAGTATACTCCCTTTCAGTTAAGATTTTGATGAAACATCAATTGTTGGTTTGATCGGGTATATAAAGAGACCGGCTCTCTATGTCAAGAAAATTTTATTCATAAAAATGGAAATTATTTTTATCAGACAAGCAAAGGAGGAGTTCCGGATCCTCGAAATACGGTCATTTAACATCCCGCTTTATGAAAAGTTGCAGAAGTGATTAACAATTTGCATGATGCCATAAAAACAAAATTTACGTCTCTATCATTTTATGATACGAAGGCAGCCAAATAATCGGTTTGATATTGCATTACTGTTTTGTGTGTTCATGAATAAGAAATATACTTATCTCATCATTATCTTTCTTACCGTAGCCTGTCTGGCGGCCTTCGGCCGGATCGCCGGCAATGAATTCATCAATTTCGATG
>CAYZRT010000118.1:0-8871 GCA_964480875.1 uncultured Smithella sp.
ACACAGGAGATATTGCCACCATGGATGAAGAAGGATATTTTTATATCGTTGATCGTAAAAAAGACATGATTATCTCCGGCGGCTATAACGTTTATCCCCGTGATATTGATGAGGTGTATTATGAAAATCCCAAGGTTCAGGAAGCCTGTTCCATCGGCATTCCGGACGCGAAACGAGGAGAAAATGTAAAACTGTTTGTCGTTCTTAAAGAAGGTCAGGCGGCCACGGCAGAGGAAATGATTGAGTACGGCAAGGGTCATTTGGCAGCTTACAAACTACCGACGGAAGTCGAATTCCGCAAAGAATTGCCCAAGAGCACAGTGGGAAAAGTCCTCCGCAAGGAATTACGGGCGGAAGAATTAAAGAAAAGAAAAGGTTAATAACCGCCTAAAAAATAGACATGGCAAAAAAATCTCCCCCACCCCCTCTTTAAAAAGAGGGGTGCACCTCCCTTTATCAAAGGGAGGTTAGGAGGGATTTTATGAAATCCAATAAGTGACCATTAATAAATTAGTCGGTAGCGCGGAGAAGCTAGTATTGCATCTTGGCACTGCCGGAAGAAAGGATGCTATCCATGGAATACAAAAACATACTTTTTAGTGTTGAAGAAGAAATAGCAACCATCACCTTCAACCGGCCGAAAGTCCTGAATGCCATGAATTCCGAGGTCATGACGGAACTTTTGGATGCGGCAATTATCTGTGAAAAAGATGATGGCATCAAAGTTCTGATTTTAACCGGAGCGGGCGAAAAGGCTTTTGTAGCCGGCGCTGATATTTCGCAGATGCAGAACAGCACCACCATTGAAATTCAGCAAATCATGGAACTGGGTCATCGTACGTTGCGGTTGATTGAAACCATGCCCAAACCGTCCATTGCCGCTGTGAACGGTTTTGCCCTCGGCGGAGGAACAGAAATATCGCTGGCTTGCGATATCCGCTTTGCGTCGGAAAAAGCCGTTTTCGGTCAGCCGGAAATTCTTATCGGCATTATTCCCGGATGGGGCGGCACCCAGCGCCTGCCGCGACTGGTGGGTATGGGCATTGCCAAAGAATTGATTCTGGGTGGCGGCCAGATCAACGCCCAGCGCGCCTATGAAATAGGACTTGTCAATAAAGTCGTCCCGCCGGAAAATCTCATGGAGGAAGCCCGAAAATTCGCGCTGAAACTGGCCAAACTTCCACCGTTTGCCCTGAAAATGGCCAAGAACGCCATGAACTACGGATTTGATATGTCGCTGGATAATGCCAACAAACTGGAGATAAGTTGTATCGCGCAGTGCTTCAGCACGCAGGATCAGAAAGAGGGCATGAAGGCCTTTCTGGAAAAGAGAAAACCGACCTTTGCCGGCAAATAAAAGTTCAACGTTCCGGGTTAATTAAATATCGCTGAGCGTTGGATGTAGAACTTTTGTAAATTATCTTAGACAGAACGTATGCTCAGGTTAATAATATCTTTAAAGAAAGCGCGACATATTTCTTTGTTCATTCAATCTTTTTCATTATAATTATTGTTTTGAGGCTTTTAAACTTCTCTCACAAGTCGCGCATTTACTTTTTCTGTCTTGTTTGGTATATCTTTAAATAATTCAACTCTCCGATGTGATGACGTTAATCCTAAAGTCATTTGAGAAAATTTTATTTAAATTACGTAAATCAAAAATTTGTATTGCCGGAGGTAATCAATGATTAATAAAATGAGAAAAAAAAGATTTTTAAGCAGAATTTTATTGAATATTATCTGGGTGGTTTTTTTAATTCTGCCGGGTTGCAGTGGCGGAGGTGGCGGCGGAAGTGATGACGATAATGCCCAGACTAATCTCGAGGGCACATGGAATGTTCATGTCCTGGAAGCCGGTGACGCCAATGGATGGAGCCGTTATAATGTAACGATCGATGATTCGGGAGCGATAACTTTTAACAGTTGCCTCGATTCGTCAGACAGCACAACCTGCCCCGCAGAAGCGATCGTCTGGACAATTAACCAAACCACCAGAGTCATAACGGAAACAAGCAATGGGACGGCGACGGATAATCATTATGCGATGTCTTCAGACGGGACGTTGATTGCCGGAACGGGCTCGGGAAGTTCCCAGGTGTTTATTGCTCAGAAAAGAGTATCGGGCACCACTTACAGCAATGCCGATTTACAGGGCAAGAATTTCGTTATACATAGTCTGATGGTCGGCGGCGAAAACAAGTGGCTCCATGAAACAGGAAGTACCGACGTGAATCGCGCGATAACGATTAACAGCTCAACCGATCCATCAGGCACAGATAATACAGTCAATAATACAGGAGTTATCCTGTCGGTGGACGCAAACGGGATTATTTCCATGAGTGGTACCGACATGTCCACCTACCGGGGCTTTATGTCATCCGACAAAAAGACCATTGTTGGAACCTTTACTGAGGGAGGAAGTGCCTATCAACTGATGGTTGTCCAGATCACCGACGGCCAGACCGGCAACGCCACAAGCGATGTAGCGGGAACATGGTATGATCACATGCTGGGCGTCGGCACATCGCCGGCGGCTTTCTGGGCGCATCAGACGGTGGCTATCAACAGCGCAGGTGTCATGACCTACAGCAATTGGGTATGTGACAGCGCGTTAATGTCCGGTCCCGACGATGCCACAACCATCGCCATCGGTTCGACGGGAACCGCAACCATCCTCGGAACGGATTTCCATGGGCAGCTTTCATACAACGGTCAGTTTCTTGTGGGGACACAAACGGCCGCGTCAGACAATAATATATCTTATTTGTTGAATGTGAGTATCCTTGCGGCAGCGTCTTCAAGCACAACGTCCGATACCTACAGCATATCGGGAGAAATTGAAGGAGATTTCATTGTCGGTGTAACGATATATCTTAACGGTACCGCGAGTGCCTACACGACTTCTGACGCAAACGGTCAATACTCTTTTACCGGGCTTGCCAACGGCGCGTACACGGTTACTCCTTTTCTCAAGGATTATACATTCGATCCGAGAAGCTTCTCCGTAACCGTGGACAACCGTGATGTTACCCTGGATGGCTCCACCGCGAACAGAGATTTAACCTGCAGCGCGTTACTGATTTCTCCAACCAGCAATACATTTCCGCCCGGAATCGGCAGCGGAACCGTGACCGTGACGGCGGACAGCGGTTGTAATTGGTCTCCCGCGATCAGCAACGCGAGTTGGCTGACGGTATCTTCCGCAACGTCAAGCACTGGCGGAACCGTCAATTATTCCCTGACGGCCAATACAAGCAACAGCCCGCGTACCGGTCAGATTTTCATCGGCTCACAGGTGTTTAGTGTAACGCAGGCGGCTCAATCGTGCCTGTTCTCCATCAATCCGTCCTCTCATCTCGGCGTCAGCAGCGAGGGCGACAGCGGCAGCGTGGATGTGACGGCAGCCAGCAGCGCGACCGGTGGCGCCGCAGCGAACTGTCCATGGCTAGCGATGAGCAATAATGATTGGATCGTCATTAACGGCGCAAATAGTGGCAGCGGTAACGGCACTATAAATTATACCGTATTGCCCAACACGGATTCCAATCAGCGCCTGGGTTCCATCACGATAGCAGGGCAGGAATTTTCTGTAAGACAAGAGGGAATATATGGCGTTACCGGAACATGGGATATGATCATCAATGTTCCAGTGATGAACTGTGATAATACAGGATTTACGGAATATGAAACCATGACGCTTCATGAAGATAGCGCGGGAGTTCTTACCGGAGATAATGGAACATATCCTCTGACAGCAGGCAGTCAAAGAACGGGGAGCACCCTTGTAATCAACTACACATCTTCTATCGGAGGTCCTCAATCACAAACCTGGACATGGGATGGAGACAACACCATCACCGGCCAGATTAACTGGTTCTGCTACTGGCTTGATACGGGCGCTGTTTACGAGACGGCATCAGCGCCATTTACCGCTACCCGTGTCGAATAGTTAAAAATGGGATACGAGTTGCTGAACATGATGAAGCAAGACGAAAAGAAAGAATGATTTCTTTAAAAACAGAGCCAGAAATGGCTCTGTTTTTTTTAGCGGTCATCCGCAATCCTGAAAATGAACTGCTGATGAAACGCAGAAGATATAACCGTTCTCAATGAACATTTATTTTGTCATTTCGATCAACGACGGATCGTAGTCTTCCGGTTTCTCATACCCCAGAAGATTCAGAAGCGTTGCCGCGATGATGAAAGCAAAGCAGGTTCCCGCCTGTGGCCATTCCCAAACCATTGAAAGAATGCGCGACGGATTCAATATCCTCATGTATCAGCATGTGATGTGGGGAAAGGCGGAAAAAGCGCAAACCTCTTCCTTTCCTCCTGTTATTCATACAGGAGGTTTTCATTGATACCTATTCATGCACCGGATCACAGCAAGGATCACACGATTTTCTACGAAAAAAATCATGGCTGGTTATTTTGCGGCGATCTCTATCTTGGTTCAAAGATAAAGTATTGTCGCGCTGATGAAAATTTAATCGATACTTTAAAATCTCTCCGGGAAACATTAAGGCTTGATTTTGATCCCCTTTTTTGTGCTCACAATCCAAGGGAACATAACGGACATTTGGCCCTTAAAATGAAACTCGAATTCCTGGAGAATTTTTGTGGTGAAGTCGAACATCTGCTAAACAGTGGATTATCACCAAGAGAGATCATTAAAAAGATGTCGCATAACGAAGTACGTTTTGTGCAAATGTTTACCTTTGGGAATGTCAGTTTTGAGCAAATGATTCGTAAGGCGACACAGTATGTTAATTCAAAATCCATTGCATCTTTTATGAATTAAAAGTAAATAAAGCTTGAAAATTGGTAAGGATATCCCTCGATTTCCGATGAAGGAATCATAAATGTTCATTATTTATAAATGTTCAATTTATATGAACAAGCAAATAAAATGAACATAATTATTGGTATATTACCATAAAATAGTATGTAAGATGTTGAAATATTTTACTTTTATAAATATATTGACACTTGTTCAAATTTAGATTATGTTCATAATTAATGAACAAA
The DNA here is from genome assembly GCA_964480875.1 of uncultured Smithella sp. Lineage (GTDB taxonomy): Bacteria > Desulfobacterota > Syntrophia > Syntrophales > Smithellaceae > Smithella. The sequence continues at coordinate 5,029 of CAYZRT010000118.1, forward strand.
CATAAAAAGTGAACATCATATGTATAATACAAACAAAAATATAGAAGATGAAATCCTTAAACTCGCTATCGAAGCATTTAGAAAAAATGTCCCCTTGCAGTTAAATGTCGAAACTTTGGTTAAACAACCCCATTACAATTTTGATTTTCGACCGGATCTTGAATTAGGTATGGAGATAAATGGTAAGGGAATTAGATATTGTGCTGAAATTAAGAACATCGTCACAAGGACAAATATAATGTTATGGCTCATGCACAAACAAAAATTACCCTACCCACTTTTGTTAGTAGCAAAGTATATAAATCCCGTTATGACTAAAGAATTAATGGATAACGGTATAGAGTTCATTGATACAGCGGGCAATGCATTTATCAACCAGCCACCAATATACATTTTTTTAAAAGGTAATAGACCTCCAGCGATCCCTGGACAAACTCCAAACAGAACGTTTAAACCAACGGGTCTTAAAATAATTTATGCCTTTTTGTGTAATCCTAGGCTAGAGGGTGCACCATTTCGAGAAATTGCTGATAAGGCAGATGTGGCTCTTGGAACGGTTGGCTGGTTTATGAGGGATTTAAGAGAATTAGGTTTTCTAATAGATATGAGTGGAAAGGGCTACAAACTTGTTCAGAAAGATACGCTATTTCAGCGATGGATAACTGCGTACCCGGAGCGGCTAAGACCTAAACAAATTTTGGGACGTTACAAGGGCGAATATGGCGAATGGCGGTGGCAGAATAAACTGGATCACTTGAAAGCAAAATGGGGTGGAGAAGTTGCCGCTGCAAAACTGACGAAATATCTCCATCCCGAAATATTTACAATCTATACAAAGACTGAGTATCTCAATCAGCTATTGCTTGAATGTAAATTTAGAAAGGATCCGGCTGGTGAAATTGAAATCCTCAATCAGTTCTGGAATTATGATGAAAATTTGGAATATGGGGATCTGGTGCACCCAATACTTATCTATGCAGATCTTATCGCAACAGGAAATCAAAGAAATATCGAAACTGCAAAAATGATTTATGAAGAACATATTATTCGACTTATCAGGGAAGATTGAGCAGCAAAAGATAGAAGCTCTTTTAGCTATTAAAAAAGAAGCCGATATTTTAAACATTCCTTTCTTTGTGGTCGGTGCTTTTGCGAGAGACATAATATTGAAACATTGTTATGGAATAACTCCTCGTAGAATGACGGAGGATATTGACTTGGGTATTAATGTTAACGATTGGGCACAATTTAATAAGTTGACAGATTCTTTAATTTCAACGGGCAAATTCTCTAGAACAAAAGAACCTCAAAGATTTTTATTCCAATCTATCCCAATTGATATAGTCCCATTTGGTGAGATTGCTAGTGAAAAAATAAAAATTGATTGGCCACCTGAGCATAAAATATTCATGAGTATAATTGGATTTAAAGAGGCATTTGAAAATTCAATTATTGTCAGATTAAATTCTGATCCGAAACTTGATATAAAAGTACCTACTTTAGCCAGTCTAGCAATAATGAAACTTATTTCATGGAATGAAAAATATCCTGAGCGTCCCAAAGATGCTGATGATTTGTTCCTTATAATGAATGAATACGAAAACGCAGGAAACTTTGATAGGCTTTATACAAAAGAACAAGATTTATTGACAGAAGAAGGTTTTGATAATCAAATTGCGAGCATCAGATTGCTCGGTAAAGATATGGCCATGATTGCTGATAAAGATACAGCAAAAGTTGTCAGATCTATCTTAGAGGATAAAACAAATGATCCTCATAATTTGGTTATCGATATTGTCCGTGGGCAACGAATGTCTGATAATAACTTCGAAACAATAAATCTTAAATTCGAAAAATTGAAAAATGGATTTATTGAGGCCTTGGAAAAAGAATAACAAGGCAACTTTAATTGGACAATCTATAAAATTATTCTCTTTGGAAATAAAAAATTAATAAGTGGACGCAATTGTAAATATGCCCTGTATCAAACTTTTTAAATGGAATTTATTAATCCGCGGTGCACACTATTTCGATCAACGACGGATCGTAATCTTCCGGTTTCTCGTACCCCAGAAGATTCAGAAGCGTTGCCGCGATATTGGACAAGCCTTTTTCCTTGAGATCCGCCATCCGGTATTCACCCTGATACTGGGGATCGTAAATAATAAATGGCACCGGATTTAGGGAGTGCGCCGTCTTGACCGATTTCCCCCCTTTTTTATCTATCGTAAACATCTCATCCGCATTGCCGTGGTCGGCCGTGATGACTGCAATACCACCGATGTCTTTGACGGCGTTCAGAAGTATGCCCACGCATTGATCCACCGTCTCCACCGCGGTAATGGCTGCGTCCATAGTCCCTGTATGTCCGACCATGTCGCCGTTGGGGAAATTCGTTCGCCCGAATTTGTAATTGCTGCTCTTCAGTAATCTTATGACTTCAGCCGTTATCTCTTTAGCCTTCATCTGAGGGGCTTTGTCGAATTCGATCCTGTCGGAAGGAATTTCCACATATTTTTCCAGCGTCTCGTCGATATACCCGGAACGGTTGCCGTTCCAGAAATACGTCACGTGGCCGAACTTCTGGGTTTCGGAGATGGCAAACATTTTTACGTTTTCCACGCAAAGATATTCACTGATGACGCGGTCGATCGCCGGAGGTTGCACCAGATAATTGGGCGGAATATGCGCATCGCCGTCATATTCCATCATCCCCGCATAAAATATATCCGGCAGCTCTCCCCGCTCGAATTCGGCGAAATTTTTTTCGGAAAAGGCTCTGGATATCTCGATGGCACGGTCGCCGCGGAAGTTAAAAAAGATCACGGCGTCGCCGTCCTGAATGCGACCGACCGGTTTTCCCGAAGCATCGGTAATAACAAACGCAGGCAGGTACTGATCCGTTGCCTTCGGATCTTCCGCGTAAAATGTCTTTACCGCCTCCGATGCTGAGGAAAACGTCCGGCCTTCGCCCCGCACGTGCGCATTCCATCCGCGTTTCACGATCGTCCAGTCGGAATTGTACCGGTCCATGGTAACCTTCATGCGTCCGCCTCCCGAGGCAATGGCGTAATCGAAACCTTTTTCCTCGGAGATTTTTTTGAGTTTTCCCTCGGTGGGAACAACATAATCCAGCGCCGTCCGCTCTCCCACGTCTCTGCCGTCCAGCAGGGGATGGATCCTGATTTTTTTGAAATTTAACTCGGCGCATTTGTCGATCATGATGAATAACTGCTCAATATGCGAATGAACATTGCCGTCCGATAAAAGTCCGATAAAGTGAACCGTCCCGCCGTTTTGGGACCGCTGAGCGATATTTTCCCAAACGTCTGTTTGAAAGATTCCCCCGGTCTTCAAAGCTTTGTTGACCAGCCGGGCGCCCTGATCGAAAATCCTGCCGGCACCGATGGCATTGTGGCCGACTTCGCTGTTGCCCATATCGTCATCCGACGGCAGGCCGACGGCCGTGCCGTGGGCTTTCAACTGCATGTACAGATCCGATTTAAATAATGTGTCAAGATGGGGAGTGTTGGCTCTGAAAACGGCGTTCGATTCATCCGCTTTTCCGATGCCCATCCCGTCCATGATAATCAGCAAAACGGGTCCTTTCCTCCCGTGAAAAGATTTTAATTTCTTGAGACTTAATGCCATTGATCAACTCCCTGATAATATCGGCTGAAATTTTTCATAGGTTTCTTTATAGATAAAAGTAGATACTCGGTCAAGAAAAGAAATGTCATGGCAAAACATCGGTTGAGCCAAGTCTTTTTGACTTGGCTGTTGATGAACGGTCGAGTCAAAAACGGCCTGTTGCCCAAATAGCTTTTGCAAAGATTATAAAGA
>CAYZRT010000119.1:0-8828 GCA_964480875.1 uncultured Smithella sp.
AAATTGTTCAGGAAATATTGACAAAATCAGACCCCGTTTTTAGGTATTAAGCCTAAATTTGCATCTGGCAGCCGCCGGCGATCGTGGCACCCAGCTCAAAGCATTGATCAAGAATTGCCTGCGTAATTTTTCCTTTGGCAATCACCGGTGGATAAACAGTTTTGAATTTGTAACCTAAGGCAATGCGCTCAATAGCCCGGAGTGCTCCCGTGCCGTCGTTGCCCGCGCTGATGAAAACAACAAACGGTTTACGGAAAACTTTTTCCTGCGCGCCGACATACGTCCGGTCAAAAAAGTCTTTGACCATTCCGGACATATAACCGAAATTTTCCGGCGTGCCAATCACCAGACCGTCGGCTGTTAACAAATCTTCCAGAGTGGCATCCGCAGCATTCTTTAAAATCACCTCTACACCTTCGATGGATTTTGCCCCTTCGAAAACCGCATCGGCCATCTTCCCAGTGTTTCCCGTTTGTGAATGATAAACGATTAATATTTTAGCCATAATTTTTCAGTCTTATGAAATAGAAAATTAAACTGTAATAACCTTATTACCTTTATTACCTTTATTTTGTATTTGAATAAGCATATGAACTGTCTTGAATACGAGTCTGCTTAAAAATACTTTTACGGGGTCATCAACGATACATTGTATCATTACCGAAATTATCAAATGGCATTGTCTTGTTTATATCAGCAGGATTGTTGTGTAATGTTACTTTGCTTTTATCAGGAGGAAGAGCCGGGGCATTCGCTGACTCAAACATTATCCAATCCCCTCCTTTATGTACACATTCGATCTCCGTTTTCAACGTTGTTATCACTTTTCCGTTTATCACACACCGTCTTACCCGTCCTTGCATGGTTTCATCGCGCTTTTGTAGATATAAATGCTTATCTTTTATAATAAAAGTGTTTTGCTGCTTTTGATATTCAGGCTTTTCTTGGGTAATGAAATTACGTTGTTGTTTCTTAATATATATCGGCTTCCCTTGGACAATAAAATTACCTTTTTTGAGTGCATCGATAATTTTATTTAGATTACATCTTTTGTCATCAAAATGGATAATTAATTGATCACGTCCGTTATTTTCATATTTTATAACACCATCTATATTATTCAGGATAGAACTTATCCTGTTTTTAGCGCCTCAGGCGGTGCAGTTGGGCACTGTCAATTGAACAATCTTTTCCGCAGCTAAAGAATCTTTGCAAAAAGCGGCAAAGAAAATCAGAGTTAACAACATGCACAAGACTAATTTTATATTCCGTACATTCTGCATGTGTACTTATTACAACAGTTCATTTTAAAATTCAAACATAAATTGGTTTTATATCTTATTTTATTTCTTTATATAAAATATTAGTTGACAAAGTCAACTATCATTAATAGAATAAACCCGTAGATGGTCAGAAAGGTATTTAACTTTCTCTGGTGGAGGATTGGATGATGGACGAACAGGCCAGGCAGCTAGCCGGACTTTTTGAAGATGTGATGTATAATTTGGGCACGTACAATATGAGTAATAATTGTTGTGAAAATATCTCCCACGGCGAGTTTCGCGCCCTTCGTGTCATATCGCGGCTGGACAGATGCACCATGCAGGACATCGCCAAAAGCATAGCAGTGACAAAAAGCGGCGCTACCCGTATTGTGAGTCGCCTTGAAGAAAAAAAGCTTGTGCGCCGTATGAACGATAAAAACGATGCACGAGTATGTTGTGTACAGTTGTCGAAAGAAGGAAAAACGCTTGTTTCACGATTAACGGAAGAGCCCGCAAAAAGAATGGAAACAATTCTGTCGAAGATGGAACCGGCCATGCGTCAAGTACTCCTGATTGGTCTGCACGCCTTAGTTGAAACCGCACTTAATCAAAACGAAAGTGCTGCAGAGCAACAGAAACAGGCTAATGTAAGTCGCAAACGATTAACAAGAAAATAAGTTGATATTTTCAATTATTACTAAAACATGGAAAAGAAGGTAATATAAATGTTTGGTTTGAATAATTTTATCACCGCAGGAAAATTTTTCCTGGTTATTGCCGGGGAACTCATCCTTATATTTGTTGTCGTTTCTTTTATCATCGGATTGCTGATGGAATATCTCCCGCCCACCCGCGTAAGAAATTTTCTTTTCAATAAATTTACGTGGCTGCAATACTTTCTGGGGGCCGGTTTGGGCGCGCTCACGCCGTTCTGCTCCTGTTCTACTGTTCCCATAACTGCGGGATTGCTTAAGGGCGGGGTTCCTTTTGGCCCCATTATGGCATTTCTTTTCTCTTCACCGGTTCTTAATCCGATCATTATCGCTCTTTTGCTTTCATTACTCGGTCTTAAAGTTACCGCCCTGTATATTGTCATTACATTTTGGGGTTCCATCGCCATGGCCGCGACACTTTCAAAACTGGGAATGGAGAAACAAGTTAAGCCTTTGATGAATCTCAAATCCTCCTGCTGTTCGACAGGGACAAATGCAGATATCGAAACCTTAAAAGCCCAACCGGCGGCAACCGCTTGTTGTTCTTCAGGAAGTGCGCAGCCACTGACCTTGATAACATTACCGACGGTTGAGTCATCATGCTGTTCCGCCAAACTTGAAACGGCTGCATCACCCGAAGCCACTTTTAAAGAAAAACTCAAAAATGCATCCATCGCCGCTGTGGATACCTTTAAGGGTGTGTTCTGGTATCTTCTGCTGGGCGCGGGAATCGGCGCGTTCATTTACGGATTTTTTCCGCAGGACTTAGTTGTAAGAATAGCAGGCCCGGGAAACCCATGGTCTATTCCTGTCGCGGCGTTGATCGGGGTGCCTATGTATATCCGGGCGGAAACGGTTATTCCGATAGCCGCCGCTCTTGTCGGCAAGGGCATGGGCGTTGGCACCGTCCTCGCGCTGGTTATCGGCGGCGCGGGAGCAAGCATTCCCGAACTCATCATTCTGAGTTCAATGTTTAAAAAGAATCTGCTCATCGCCTTCGTTTTAAACGTTTTTGTCATTGCCATCGCGGCTGGTTATCTGGTGGATATACTCCTTTATTAATGTCTAAAATATTTTTTTATCCAATATCCTGATATCTTAATGCGTTAGTTTCTTTCCCGATATATTTGGTTTTTTATCCGGCATATTTTACACATAAATAAATACGGCTTGACAAAGACGATGGGAGAAACTATATTCCAAAAAAAGAATATATAGGGATGTTGTTTTATGGACGATTTTATCAATGTGACGAAGGCGCTTTCCGATCCCAACAGGGTGCGGATGATTAAACTTCTTCAGAACAAAGACCTCTGCGTTTGCGAGCTTCAACAGCTTTTATCCATCCCCCAGCCGGCAGTTTCCAAGCATATGAAAGTATTGGAAAAGGCGGGGATCGTTAAGAGCAGCAAAGAGGGTTTGTGGGTCAATTACGCTCTGGATTACGGCAGTTCCAATCCTTACGCGGCGGCGATTCTGGGAAATCTTCGCCACTGGTTATGCGATGATTCTGCGTTGCGCAGAATGGAAAAGAAGCTGCCGGATGTCAAAAGGCACACGGCCTGCAAAAAAACATAACATATTCTGACAGAGGCATATTAACGATGGAAAACAAGGTAACGCAGATTCGGGTGGAAGGCAGGCCGACGGGTGTTGTCGGACTGGAATTTGCCATAAAAAACATTGTCGAATGGGCCAAAGGGAAAACGGACGCGGAAATTATCACGGAACTTCTAAGCCGCGTGGAGAAACGAAACTATATCCCTTTTTCCATTAAACAGGCTTACGGCAAGGCGCTGTTGCGCGAATATAAAAAGTCTATCGGCGAAGAGGTGGAAGAAGAACCGCTCGCCGGTTTGGAGGTTGTCATCCTTGGGCCGGGCTGCGCGCAGTGTTCTTCTCTGGAAACCAGCGTCCGCGATGTGATGGCCGAGATGAATCTGGCCGGTGATCTGGCGCATGTGACCGACACAAAGGAAATTGGGATGTATGGCGTGATGGGCGTGCCCGCGCTGATAATCAACGGGAAAGTGGTCGCGGTGGGCAGTGTGCCGGAAAAAAATAAAATTCAGCAATGGCTGACTGAGGCAAAAGCAAAAATGGGCGGATAAATCGCCTTTTAAAAATATTTTTTCAGGTGAAGCATAAAATCAATAAGAAAGGAAATCGCTAATGAAAGATACTTCTTCGAAAGTTCACGAGAAAAACAAACAGGAAGTCGAACCCAAGCGGCTCAATGTGTTTGAACGCTATCTGACCTTATGGGTACTGATTTGCATGGTGGTGGGCGTCGCGTTGGGCAAGTTCCTGCCGGAAATCACCGCGTCGCTCAGCGCGATGGAATTCGGCGAAGGGTCGCAGGTTAATGTGCCGATCGCCATCCTCATCTGGCTGATGATTTTTCCGATGATGCTGAAAATCGATTTCGGCTCGCTGGGCAATGTGGCCAAAAAACCGAAAGGGCTGATGATAACGTTATTTGTCAACTGGCTGGTGAAGCCTTTCAGCATGGCGTTTTTAGCCTGGATTTTTTTTCAGTATATATTTACGCCCTGGGTCGATCCCGAATCGGCCAAGAGTTATACGGCCGGTCTGATTATCCTCGCGGCGGCGCCCTGTACGGCGATGGTCTTTGTCTGGTCGTATCTGACCGACGGCGACCCCGCCTACACGCTGGTGCAGGTGACGGTGAACGACTTAATCATGCTGCTGGCCTTCGCGCCGATTGTTATGTTTCTTCTGGGCGTGGCGGATGTGATCGTGCCTTCCAATGTGCTGATTACCTCCGTTGTGGTGTTTATTGTGATTCCCCTGGCGGCAGGATTCATTACAAGAACGGTTCTGCTAAAAAAATACGGCCAAGTTTGGTTTGAAACACAATTTCTCCCTAAATTCCATCCGGTGACGGTGGTCGCACTGCTTCTGACTCTGCTTTTAATATTCGCTTTTCAGGCCGAAAATCTCACCACCAAATGGTTCGCCGTCATTCTGATTGCCGTGCCTATTCTGATTCAGGTCTATTTCAATTCCAGCCTGACCTATCTGCTGATGCGTTTCTTTAAAGTTCAGCATAATGTTGCATCACCCGGCGCTTTAATCGGCGCGAGCAATTTCTTCGAGCTGGCCGTGGCTGTGGCCATCACGCTTTTCGGACCAAGCTCCGGCGCGGCACTGGCTTGCGTGGTCGGCGTTCTGGTGGAAGTACCGGTGATGCTGTCGGTCTGCAATATCTGCAACCGCTCGCGTGGCTGGTATAACAAAGCCGTTACCGATACGTGCAATACATAAATTCTAACAAAGGAGAACATCATGAAAATAGAAATTCTGGGCGTGGGGTGCGCAAAGTGCCATAAACTGGAGGAACTGGTGCGTGATATCGCATCAAAAGAAGGAATCAACGCGGATATTTCCAAGGTTGAAGATTTCAAAAAGATTATGAACTACGGCGTCATGACGACACCCGCGCTTGTTGTTGACGGCGAAGTGAAGGCGGCAGGAAAAATACCGTCCGAAGATCAGATCAAAGGCTGGTTGAAAAGTAAATAAATATTTAACCTATAGAAGTATAAAGGAGATGACTTTATGGCTGACTGTTACGGCGGAGGAACAACATTAATTTATGCCTGTTCCGGAGCGGCGGATGTTGGTGAAATTGCTGATCAGGTCGTAAGAAAACTGAGAAAAGAAGGTCATTCTAAAATGACGTGTCTGGCCGGTATCGGCGCGGGATTGTCCGGATATGTGCAATCAGCTAAAGGCGCAGATTTGAACATTACGGTTGACGGCTGTAAGACCGCATGCGCGAGAAAAACTCTCGAAAAAATAGGGGTTAACCCGACATCGTATATTTTGACAGACATGGGGCTTGTCAAAGGTGAAACACCGGTTACAGAAACAATCATTGCCCAAATGTGTGAAAAAATTAAAAACGCTAATGGCACCCCATCCCCGCCCTTGCAAATAGACACTGGCGGTTGCTCCTGCGGCGGTAAATGCTAAAAAACTATTAACTTTAATATTAAGGAGATTATTCCAAATGAAATTGCGTTCAAAATTATTTATTGTAACTGCGACACTACTAACTGTTTTTACCTTTCTCGTGCTTTCAATGGATTATCGTTATGCATCCGCTCAAGGCACTTCCGATAAACCGGCGGCAACAAAAGCGTCTGATAAAACAAAATCCGATGGCATATTGGCCACATTCATTGAAATCGGCGCGGCGAGGTGCATACCCTGCAAAGCCATGCAGCCGATTATGAAAGAGATAGCCTCGGAATATAAAGGGCAGGTCAGGGTCGTTTTTCACGATGTCTGGACCCCCCAAGGAAAAATAGACGGCATGAAATATAATATCCGCGTTATTCCCACACAGGTTTTTCTCGATAAAAACGGCAGGGAATACTTCCGGCACGAGGGTTACTTTCCCAAGGAAGAATTAATCAAGGTGCTTAAAATGCAGGGAGTCAAATAAATGATCGTTGATCTTTTCACCTGGCTGACAAATGCGCTGACGCAATCGCCCGGCATAGCCATTGGCGCCGCTTTCATCTGGGGTGTGCTTTCGGTCATTTTGTCGCCCTGTCATATCGCCTGCATTCCTCTGATTGTCGGTTTCATTGATGGTCAGGGCAACATCACCACACGACGGGCCTTTGGCCTGTCATTGCTTTTCGGATTGGGGATTCTGATCACCATCGGATTGATCGGCCTGATCACCGGCCTGATGGGCCGTATGATGGGCGATATCGGCGGCTATGGCAATTATGTTGTAGCAATCGTCTTCTTTGTTATTGGTCTTAATTTACTGGGCATTTTGCCGCTGCCTTTTATGGAAGGCGGAGCGAATCCGAATTATAAAAGAAAAGGATTCCTGGCGGCTTTTGTCCTGGGGCTTCTGTTCGGCATAGCGTTAGGACCATGTACTTTCGCTTACATGGCCACAATGCTGGGTGTTGTTTTCAGTATGGCATCCACCAAAACCGTTTTTGCGCTTTCCCTGCTTCTGGCATACGGCATCGGCCATTGTGCGGTTCTTGTCTTGGCGGGCACGTTCACCGAAGTGGTTGAACACTTTCTCCGATGGAATGAAAAATCAAAAGGCGCAATCATCCTTAAAAAGATTTGCGGCGTTCTCGTGATTTTAGGCGGCGTTTATATGATCGCGCTGAATTTTATGCAGGGATGAGGAATGAAAAAGAGGCGAAGTTATTATGAATATCATTAAATTCATCAAAAAGTATCGACACATATTAACCATTTTACTGGCGCTGGCGGGTATCGGGATTATGGCGTATTATGACTATTGCGATACGGCCTGTAGTTATCTCAAGGGCGACATTCTGGGAATCGAACTCAAATACATCGGCATAATTTATATGGCGGTGATTATCGCCTTTGCCGCCTTTAAACAAATGAATTTTGTGCGGGCGCTGCTGGCGGCGGGATTGGGTGTCGAAGTCTATCTGTATTACTTTCAGATAGAAAATGAAATTTACTGCCCGTTTTGCCTGGCGTTTTCAGTCTTACTGATTCTATCGTTCTTAATTAATTATGAAGTTCCTTCCGCGTGTCGGGAAAACCGCCGCCGGATGTGGCTATATTTTTTGGGAGAGGCCAGTTTTCCGATGTTTAAATTAAACAAGTTGCCGTTGTTGTTATTCAGCATTCTGGGTTATTTGACTGTTCTTTTCACTTTTTCCGGTTCCGTTACACCGTCATTTGCGCAGGTAAGCACAGGCACCGTACCGTCGCTGGGCAAAGGACCTTATGAAGTCATGATGTTTACCGATTACTTCTGCCCGCCCTGCTACCGGATTGACACAAAAGCCGAATCGCTAATGAAGGAACTGCTGGCAACCGGCAAGGTAAAGATTACTTTTGTCGATGTTCCTTTTTCTCGGGCAACGCCAACCTATGCCAAGTATTATCTTTACACGGCAAATGCGGACTCCGGCATGGATAATATTCTACGTGTCCGTAATTTACTTTTCGAAGCCGCTCAGGTCAAAAACATTGAGAAGGAAGATGCTCTGATCGCTTTTCTGAAAGAGAAGAACGTATTTTGGAAGGAAATGGACGAAAAATTGGTATTGCCACTTTTAAGCGCCGTTATCAAGGAACACAAGGTTAATGCCACACCCACGTGTGTTATCAAGTATTCCGCCTCTGATGTAAAAAAATTCGTCGGTGATGACAAAATATGGGATGGATTGACAAAACTCAAAACGCATCTGGCGACATTGAAAAAATAGAAATATAGAGGAAAAATCATGAAAGAATGGCAGAAATTATTTTGGATCATCGCGATATTTCTGGGAGCGTATTATATTCCCTGGGATTCCGTTCTCATACGACAATCAGGCCTGGAAGCCTTTATGATGCTGCAGGACTATGCGCGTCAGCACGTTCTGACGTGTCTGATTCCTGCTTTTTTTATTGCCGGAGCAATAAGCGTTTTTGTGTCGCAAGCGGCAGTGCTCAAGTATTTCGGCGCGAAGGCTAATAAAATATTATCTTATTCAGTCGCTTCCGTTTCCGGTTCGGTACTGGCGGTCTGTTCCTGCACGGTGCTGCCTCTTTTCGCCGGAATTTACACCCGCGGCGCGGGAATAGGCCCGGCCACGACGTTTTTGTATTCCGGCCCAGCCATCAATGTGTTGGCCATCATTTTAACGGCCAAAGTGTTAGGCTGGCAACTGGGATTTGCGCGCGCCATCGGAGCGATTTTTTTCGCGATTATCACCGGTCTATTGATGGCGTTTATTTTCCGCAAAGATGACGCCAAGCGTGAAACCGGCGAACTTTTTCTTCCCGAAGAGGATGGAAAAGGGCGGGCGCTCTGGCAGGA
>CAYZRT010000120.1:0-4819 GCA_964480875.1 uncultured Smithella sp.
AAAATTGTTCAGGAAATATTGACAAAATCAGACCCCGTTTTTAGGTATTAAGCCTTTTATTTTAAGGAGTTAAAATCTCGTCCAGAAATACTTTCAGCTTTTTTATCTTTGTTTTCTTATTTTCTTTCAGAATTTTTGATATCTTGACTGCCACAGCCTCACGTTCGTCAGTCGTTGTTCCATCAATTTCTATAAATCTGAACAATTCATGCAAGCTGACATCGAATATTTTGCAAAGCCTGAATAGGGTATCCAATGATGGATTTATAAGTCCGCGTTCAATCATTCCATAATAACGATAAGAGAAATCCCATTTCTCCAAGTCTTCCTGCCTAAGGTTTTTTGCCAATCTCAATTGCCTTAAACGCAAGCCAAGTTGTTTTTGAACTTCTTTAACGTCCACCATGCTTCTCCCTGTGTTCTTATAATTCATTCAGGGAATCACATACAGACATCTATATATGATTTTATATTTGAAATAATTATATATATGTAGTATATCGACATCGTTTTCAGGAACTTCTCCAGCCATACTTAAATTGAGTTTGAGGGATTGATTGAATATGCTTAAGTATGTTCACAAAATTATTCTCCGGGCAGTTGATGGTGCGTTATATGGCTTTATCGGTCCCTTCAGTGTTTTGTACATAGTACCTCGCTTTCTAATGAATATCTCCAATACGAAATCCGTGGCAGGTTTCGGCATTGTTGGCGTCAAAATCGCCGGTTTTATTATTATCTGGCTTGGCGCAACCTTAGCCATCTGGTGTACGATTTTGATGTTTCTGTTTGGAAAAGGCACACCCCTGGTCACGTCTGCGCCGCAAAAAATATTGAATCGTAATATTTATGCGTACGTTCGTCATCCCATGATGTGGTCATTGATATTTGTCGTTCTTGGTCAGGCCCTGATGTATGGTCAACTTATCCTTATCGCGTGGCTTATAGCTTTATCCAGGATTCTTCATTTAATCGTCACTCATTATGAGGAACCTCAATTGGAACGACGTTTTGGGGAAAGTTGGAAAGAATATTGTCAGGAAGTTCCCCGCTGGTTTCCACGCCTAAACAATAGAAATAATTTTTCAGCATAATGAATATTCTTGGCATATCCGCTTTTGTCCATGATTCTGCCGCATGTTTAATCAAGCGTAGTGAATTGATTGCAAATGTCGAAGAGGAGCGGTTCAACCGAATAAAACATACCGATGCCTTTCCGGTTCAGTCGATTAAGTATGTGCTGGATGCAGGAGGCATTGGAATGTCAGCGGTCGATGTAATTGCGTTTAATTGGAACCCGTATAAATCACTGATCGCTGAAATCATAAAATTTGCTTTAGTGCCCATCACTTACTACAAGGTTTACAGGCATGCCAAGCCGCCTAAAAATTTTCGATCAATAGCCGCAACTTTCAAGTTAAGAAAAAAAATCGATGCGCATTTCCCCGATCAATTCAAAGGGCAAATTATCTGGGTAGATCATCACCTGGCGCACGTCGCATCATGCTATTACTTATCACCTTTTTCAGCACAGAATGCGGATGTGATCATTATAGATGCTCACGGAGACGACTGTTCCGCGTCCGTCTTTTCCGTAAAAGATCATCGACTTCATCTTCTGTGGAAGATTCCGATTTTTCATTCCTTGGGCATCCTTTATACAAATTTCACAAAATTTTTAGGTTTTAAAGACTTCGAAGAAGGTAAGACTATGGCCCTTGCGTCCTATGGAAGGGATAATTATAAAAATCTATTTCAAGAAATCATCGAACTTCAACCTAAAGGCCGTTACAGAATAACAGATCAAAAGAAGTATTTGGCCTTATGGTCGTATATGAACGGTACACTTGAGAAAGAGTTGGGTAAAAAACGAAACGAGGGTGAACCCCTTGAGCAAAGGCATTTTGATATTGCCCACAGCATGCAAAATCGTATTAAAGAGGTTATCCTCCATATAATTCGTTATATGGTTTCTTTATCTGGAAATAAAAATTTGGCTCTTAGCGGCGGTATCTTTTTAAACTGCGATATCAACAGAGCAGTTACTCTGCAATCCGGATATGAAAAGATTTTCATCCCTCCTTTTGCTTCTGACACCGGAGGGGCCATTGGGGCAGGACTTTACGCTGCTTTCCAATCTATTAAAAACATTTCAAAAAAAAAATGTTTTCTCCTTATTTAGGACCTGAATACAAAAATGAGGAAATTTTTACCATCATTAAAAAACATTCTGTTACTTACACAAAGATCGAGCACCCCTGGAAAAAAGCAGCGGAATATTTAAGGGACGACAAGATCATTGGATGGTTTCAAGGAAGAATGGAGGCTGGACCTCGCGCACTCGGAAACCGCTCTATTTTAGCTAACCCTTTTTCCAGTGAAATCAGAGACCGTTTGAATTTAAAAATCAAGGGGCGAGAATATTTCAGGCCTTTTGGACCGATCGCGACCGCCGACGCTGCACTAAAATATTTTGATCTTCAATCGCCTTTACCCGAACTGACTCGGTATATGCTGATGACAGTCGGTGTGTTACCAGAATATAGAGAAAATTTGCCGGGTATCACCCACATTGATGGAACCGCCAGAATTCAAATGGTCACAGAAGAATTCAACCCAGCGATCTATCGCTTGCTGGTCGAATTCGAAAAATTGACCGGTTATGCCGTATTGATCAACACCAGCTTTAATCGCCATACACCAATCGTTTGCTCGCCGGAAGATGCTCTGAATTGTTATCAAGCAGCCAAATTGGATGCTCTTTTTATAGGGGACTATCAAGTGCCAAGTGGAATAGAGATGATGTAATGAAAATAATAGTGAATTTTATCACAATATTATGCATGCTTTTATTCTATGACATACCTGTTTTCGCCGAAATAGCCACAACTGTCCCAAATCAATTTGTTGATGTTTTGAATCAGAAAATAAGGATACATCAAGCAGGCTATGGGCAGGCCGTCTTACTTATTCATGGGTTACCCGGCTGCATTGAGGACTGGGAAACCATAATGCCGAAACTTTCAAAAAAATTTCATGTAATAGCCTATGACAGACCCGGACACGGGTTAAGCAGTGCAAATGATCTTAAATATAATCTTGACCATAACGTTAATATCGCTTTCGCATTAATTCATAAATTGAAACTCAATAAACCCATCATTGTTGGTCATTCATATGGAGGTAGCATAGTTCTGGCAATGGCTGTGCGTAACACACCTAATATTAAGGCATTTATATCTGTTAGTCCAATTACTTCAACAGAGCGAAACCCTAATTTGTTGTTTAAGATTCTTAAAATACCTTTGATTGGTCCCACTTTAAGATTTTTTATGAAATTGTGCGGCCAGAATATGGTAAAGAAAGGCATGAATATAGCCTTTGATCCTAATCAAAAAGACATGCCAAATGATTTTATCGAAAAGCGATGTATAATCATCAGCCTGCCAAATAATATTGTAACTGCCGCCCGCGAAGAAATGGCAATACATCTAGATTTGTTTAATTTGACGCCACTTTATGGCAACATTAAAAAGCCTTTTTTCATTATACATGGAAAAAGTGACAAGGTTGTTCCTTTTGATGATATAATTTCATTACATGAAAATGTGCCGGGTTCAAAACTGATCCTTTTTAAAGAAACCGGACACATGGTTCAATATGCACGACCGAATGAACTTATAAACGTGATTGAAGAAGCATCCTACTGATGAATGATCTATGTTTGGACATGGTCGAAATTCAAAACCATTCGCTAATTAAAGATTTACTTTTACAATCTCCTGAAGCTAGCCTTGTGCCAAGCTTCTTTTTTTGATATTAATTTTTTTAATGCACAGGGGGAAATGCAACAATTCTACTCTTGGTTCATGTTAAAAATAATGGATACCGGCTTCCGTAATCTAAATAATCAAAAGGATACTATAGGATCATCTACGACTGGTATGATAAATGATATGAAAAAACTGCCTTATAAAATATTGCTCTATCTAACCCGGCGGCTGGGGCTGTGGTTTTTCCGGGTATTTTCGTGGTTTGTCGCGACCGGTTATTATTTTCTCTTTCCGGTGCGCGTGGCCAACAGCTTCGGGTTTTACCGGGCTTTGTTTCCGGACGGCGGATTTTTTTATCATCTGCGGTGCGCGTGGAAGCAGTATCACAAGTTTACCGATGTCTATATTCATCGCTTCATCCGCTTTGATGAGGAAGCCATTGAATATGTCAGGGAGGGCTGGGAATATCTGGAAGAGGCGGTGCAGAAAAAGACCGGCGCGATTTTGCTGATGTCGCACATCGGCAACTGGGAGCTGGCCGCGCAGACACTCAACAAAAAAGGTTTGCCGATCATGCTGTATCTGGGCGCCAAACACAAAGAGCAGATGGAGCATATCCAGAAGGAATCGCTGGCCAAAAGCGGCGTCCGGGTGGTGGTCACGACGGAGGAGGAAAAATCGCCTTATGCCCTGATTGAAGGCATCAATTTCCTGCGCGAAGGCGGCATTGTCTCGATGACCGGCGATCGCCTGTGGGGGAATCAAAGTTACGAGAGTGTTAATTTTCTGGGATATGAAGCCAGATTGCCCGACACGCCGCATCTGTTCGCGCTGATGACCGGCGCGCCTCTGATGACTTTTTTCGTTTATGAGGAAAAATTCGGCAAGTATCACATTAAAGTTTCCAAAGGCCGCAAGGTGGTTGCCGCCACGCGCGCGGATAGGAAAAAGGCCGTGCAGGAATCGGCTCAGGCCTATGCGGACGATCTGGCGGATTTCGCCCGAAAACATCCCTTCGAATGGCATCACTTCGAACCGTTTTTGGG
>CAYZRT010000120.1:4919-8749 GCA_964480875.1 uncultured Smithella sp.
CGGATTTCGCCCGAAAACATCCCTTCGAATGGCATCACTTCGAACCGTTTTTGGGTAAAAAGATAAATTAGAAGGAACAGCCATCCCACTCCGTCGTAGATGCCCTTCAGGGTACTGCGCTTAGGGGATACCACGGATATCTGCGATATCCTCCGCCTATGGCGGGATAATTCAACTTGCAGATATTACTGTGCTTCGCTTGTAATATCTGAGTTTCATAAATTCGACCAACACTTCAATCTTCGCAAGGCTCGTTTTCAGCGGGTCTCATTAAAAATCTCTTTTCGCTTTATTAAATTTAGTATAAGAAAGCTTGTAAGTAACTACGGTTAGAAGGATTTATCCGTGAAAGTAAACGACGTTCCGCAGGATAATACAGTTGAGTATTATGAAGGAGTGAAGCGCGCCTGTTATGCGATTGATGATAAAGGCAAGTATGTCATTGTGCCCAGCAACGGCTGGAGGGAAGAAGAGTTTATAAACAGTCTGGCCGTGAAAGAACTGGTTGTCAATCTGGAAAAAACCAGGAAGGCGGTGCTTGCCGGAGAGAAAAGTCCGCTGGCCTATCACATGGAACGCCGCCAGATGATCCCGGATATTCTGAGCAAAACGGCGGGCATAGCCGTGTTTAGGGTTAAGCGTCACCTGCGTCCGGAAATTTTTGCCAAATTAAAAAATTCAGTATTGGAGCGTTACGCGCAGGCTCTCGCGATTACTATAGAGGAATTGAAAACGGTGCCCCCAAAATGATCAGCGACATATCGACGACTACAGAAACAACATCCGGCGGAAAGCCTTTTGTTCATTATCACGCCGCGCACTGCGAAACCGGTGTCACCGCGGCCTTATTCCGGGATAAGGGTTTGGAAATCAGTGAACCGATGGTGTTCGGCATCGGCAGCGGCATTTTCTTTGGCCATCTGCCGTTTGTCAAATGGGTCGGTCTGCCCATCAGCACGTACCGGACGCAACCCGGCGCGGTTTTCCGCAAGGCGGCCAAACGATTGGGTGGAAAATTTGTCACGCAACATTTCCGCAGCGCGAAGAAAGGCATGGATGACATGCTTCGCGTGCTTCGCGGCGGCCAGATTGTCGGCCTGACCACCAACATCTACTGGCTTTCGTATTTCCCGAATCGTTTCCGGTTTCAATTCAACGGCCACAACATCGTTGTTCTGCGCGAAATCGAAAACGGATTTCGCGTCAGTGACCCCGTGCTGGACAAACCGGTGGACTGCCTGACCGATGATCTGATCAGGGCACGCTTTGCCCGCGGACCGCTGGAGCCGCACGGCTTCATGTATTATCCGGTATCGGTTGATCCAAATCCTGATGTTCGGGGAGCCTGCATCAAGGGCATGCTGGATACCTGCAATATGATGCTTAAAATTCCGCTGCCGATTTTCGGTATTCGCGGCATCCGCTATCTGGCAAAAAGAATCATCAAATTTGATAAGACGCAGGGGTTTGAGGAGGCCTGCAGGCAGTTGGGCATGATTGTCCGCATGCAGGAGGAAGTCGGCACGGGCGGCGCAGGTTTCCGCTACATGTACGCGGCCTTTCTGCAGGAAGCTGCCGGGTTGTTCGGTTCAGCCCAACTGGATGAATTGTCTCAGGATATGACGGCCATCGGCGATACCTGGCGTGAGTTTGCCGTAACCGCCGCGCGCATCATCAAAAAACGAGGCAACAAGGAAGAAACATTTGCCAAAGCAGGTGGCTTGATGCTGATTTGTGCCGGAAGGGAAGAAGCGCTTTTTAAGAGCCTGCGGGATGTCGCGAGTAAACTGAAATCATGAAAGCTCTGGAGATTTCACAAATAAATTTTACCTATCGGCAGATAGCGGGAAAATCTGCCGCCGGCGACGAGTATGTATTGCGTGATTTCTGCATGGCGGTGGAATGCGGTGAAGTCCACGCGCTGCTGGGGCCCAACGGCGCAGGAAAAACCACACTGATGCGCCTGATTACCGGACAGTTGCGGGGACATCAGGGCAGCATTTCTGTTTACGGCAATAAAAACGACGACAAAAAAGCCTTGACCTGCATCGGATACGCGCCTCAGCCGATATCCGTTTATACATCGCTCACGGCTTGGGAAAATCTGCGTATCTTTGGTACAATGGCCGGGCTTTCCGAAGACCTCCTGAAGGAAAGATCGAACACCGTTCTGCAGGAAACCGGACTATTGCCATATGCGCAAAAACGCGCGTCAACCTATTCCGGAGGTATGCTGCGCCGCCTGAATCTGGCTGTGGCACTGCTTCATATGCCCCGGCTTTTACTTTTGGATGAGCCGACGGTGGGGGTTGACCCGCAGAGCCGCAACCATATTTATGAAACGTTGAAAAAAATGAATACTTCCGGCATCACGATTGTCTTATGTACGCACATGATGGATGAAGCGCAGAAAATGTGTTCCAAAGTAACGATGCTGGACAGGGGTTCGGTAATTTATTCCGGCGCCATGAGTGAAATCGATAATCTGGAAAAATTCTTTTTGGAACGCACCGGACACGGTTTACGCGATGAATGATATTTCTTGGGAGCGATAAATTGACGTTCATAAAATTAACAGCATTAATCCGCAAAGAAATACTGATTTTACTGCGCGATCGTCAGACCATTCCCGTTTTGTTTATCATGCCTGTCGCACTAATTTTCTTTTTGTCTCTGGCCATGCAGGGAATTTACACGGAAAAAATAACCGGTCAGCCGATTACCATCGTTATTGAAACCGCCAGCGGTTCGCCGAAGGCTGCTCTGCTTGCCGGGAAAATAAGCGCTCACAAACTCATTCAGCGTGTGGAGAGACCAAAAGGCTATGACAACGATAAACTTTTTGAATACGGTAAGGCGCACGCGGTAATTTTTATACCGCAGGAATTTGAAAACGGCACAAAACCGGTGGAGATGGAATTTGATCCGGTGCTGGATGCCGGTTATAAAGCTGCCGCACGGTCACTGATGGCTAGTCTGACCGCGTCGGTTGTCATGGGCATTGACGATATTGAGGCGATGACGGCAAATTTTATCGTGGAAAAAACCAAAAAGAATAAAAGCCTGCCCGGCCCGCTCCAACAAGGTGTTCCCGGCTGGTCGATTTTTGCGATGTTCTTCATTGCCATTCCCATGTCCATCGGTTTTTTAAGGGAGAAAAACGACGGCACGCTGCAGAGGCTTTTTACCTATCCGGTCGGCGCCCACCTGATTATTTTCGGCAAACTTATTCCTTATTATTTGATTAATTTGATTCAGTTTGCTTTAATGCTTATGGTCGGCATTTATGTCATGCCCTTTTTCGTCAAGTTCCCTTTCACGCTGGGAGCGCATCCGTGGCATTTAATGCCGGTGACGCTGGTGGTCGCGGCGGCTTCCACCGGCTTTGGCGTCATGATTGCCGCACTGGCGCGTTCTCCGGAACAGTCTTCGGCGCTGGCCGCCACGGGAGCGGTGATGATGGCGGTTTTCGGCGGCATCATGGTGCCGCATGTGGTCATGCCTTTTTTTATGAAAAAACTGGCGATGATTTCGCCGATGTTCTGGGCGCATCAGGCGTATCTTGATGTTTTTGTCCGCGACGCGGATTTTAGTTCTATTATGCCGAAACTGACCGTCTTGACGCTTTTTGCGTTAGTCTGTTTTTATATAGCGGGGAGGAAAGTGAAGTGGATGTAGAGAAAAATTTACGGGATTTAAATGTATCATCAAGGGAAGAATTGATTTTCAGGCTGAAGCAAATGGTGATCAGCGCGTGTGAGATAACAGACGTGAGAGCCGAAGACGTGCCGACCGACGTTCCTTTTATCGGCGGTCCGGGACCGCTTTTG
>CAYZRT010000121.1:0-8652 GCA_964480875.1 uncultured Smithella sp.
ATGTCCTGTCATCCTCAACTGTTGCTTGCCGACGAGCCGACCACGGCGCTGGATGTGACCATTCAGGCGCAGATTCTGGACTTGATTTCAGACTTAAAGCAAAAGAATAATATGGCTGTTGTTCTGATTACACATGATTTGGGCGTTATTGCCCAGGCTGCCGAAAAGGTTGCCGTCATGTATGCAGGGAAAATAGTGGAGTTTGCCGCTGTAGAAGCGCTCTTTGATCATCCGCTGCATCCCTACACGCGGGGTTTGATGGAATCAATCCCGGCACGATGTTTAGACTCCATGGAAAAGCAAGATTATCTCAAAACGATTCCGGGCGCTGTTCCTGATTTGTATAATATTTCATCCGGCTGCCGTTTTTATGACAGGTGTGCTTACGCCGTGGAAGAATGTAATCGAAGCGAACCTGTCCTTTCGGAGATTGAAGATGGTCATTTCGTTGCATGCAGTCAGTACAGCGGGGGAAAAAATAATTAGTACGTGCCAGCTAAGAAAAAATGTCATTTCGAAGGAGTGAAACGACTGAGAAATCTTAATAAATTTAATCTAAAGTAAAGATATCTCCCGTTGGTCGATATGACAATATTTTACAGATATATAATATGAGATTAGAGAGCGGTTAATGACAGATACGCTTATTGAAATTCGGGGGCTGACGAAAAAATATTTTTTAAGCAGCGGTTTTTTCAACCCTCAGAAAAGAATTATTCATGCCGTCGATAATATTGATCTGACAATTTACAAGGGCGAAACCATGGGTCTGGTGGGTGAGTCCGGCTGCGGCAAATCAACCCTGGCGAGACTGATTACCCGGCTGGAGAAACCTTCGTCAGGGTATCTGATGTTTAAAGGCGACGATATTTTGTCTTACAATAAAGAAGATTTGAAGTTGTATCGCCGCCGTGTTCAAATTATTTTTCAGGATACCTATTCTTCACTGAATCCTCGAAAATCAGCTGTCAATACCATCAAAGAACCGCTGACCATTCATCATATCGGTGATAAAAAATCCCGCACTCAAGCGGCATTGGACATCATGGAGAAGGTCGGTTTAAAAAAAGAGCAGGCCGGTCGTTATCCGCATGAATTCAGCGGCGGGCAGCGTCAGCGCATCGGGATCGCGCGCGCGCTTGTGTTGAATCCGGAATTGATTATTGCCGATGAACCGGTTTCGTCACTGGATGTTTCCATTCAGGCGCAGATATTAAATCTGCTTCGGGATTTGAAAAAGGATTTTAATCTGACCTATTTGTTTGTTTCTCATGATCTCAATGTCATCCGGTATATCTCCGATCGCGTTGCCGTGATGTATCTGGGGAAGATTGTCGAACTTGCATCGAATCACGATATATATTCTCGGCCGCTGCACCCTTACACGCGAATGTTGCTTTCCGCCGTACCCGTTTGCGATCCGCGTCGAAAAGAAAAAGTCATAAAAATAAAAGGAGAGGCCGGCGAGAAAAGCGGTCAGGGATGTCCTTTCCAAAATCGCTGTTCTTATAAAGCTGAAATTTGCGAAAAAGTGGAACCGCCCCTGAAGAAATATGATGACCAAAGTTTTTGCGCCTGTCACATGGCCGGATCGATCTGAATGCAGGGTTGTCGATGTTTCCCGAACAAAACGATTTAAGCAAGCGGCGCGCTCGGGGATCGCGCTACAAGTAGGGATTGTTCCCCGAACAATCCGTTGAACTTGACGATTCCGCGCAGCTTGCGGCGGTGCGGTTACCTTAACTTCCCCCTTTTCTAAAGGGGGATGAGAGGGGGATTTGCAAAAGAGGGGCAATGTCTGATACCGCCCAATTTGCTGGGCGGATGTTCATTGCTTTTAGGATTCATGATGCGGGAAGAAAAAATATATATTCATAAAGGTCCCTTGATCATTGAAGGCTTGTTATACAAAGCTTCGGAGGAAAAAGGCGTGGTGATCTGTCATCCGCATTCCCTGATGGGTGGATCGATGCACAATAATGTTGTGGAAGCCATACAGGAGGCGTTTGCCGCCGAAAATATTTCCACGCTGAGATTTAACTTCCGCGGGGTGGGCGGAAGCACAGGGAGTTACGATGAAGGGAAGGGCGAGCAGGAAGATATTTTAGCCGTTAGTGAGTATTTGAAACAACTGGGGCTGAAGAAAATATTTTTTGCCGGTTATTCTTTTGGCGCTTGGGTGGGCTCAAAGATTCTTCCACAAATCGCCAGTCCGTTTTTTTGCAGTGTTTGCGTTTCACCGCCGGTTGATTATTTTGAATTTGAATGGAATAAATTAAAAAGCAGGATCGATCTAATTATCTGTGGCGATGTCGATGAATTTTGCGCGCTGGATGGCTTGATGTCTGAAGCTGAAAAAATAAATTTACCCGTCGAAATCATTCAAGGCGCGGATCATTTTTTTTGGGGAAAAGAAAAAGAGCTTACGCATATTTTGCGCGGGTTTATCGTAAAAATAACATAATGAAATTATGAAAAAAAACTTGATTTTATAAAATAACGGTGATAATAATTAAAGCAACGTTAAAAATACCGCATATTTATCTCAACATTTGTTGAGAAGGCAGTTGCGGTGAGTGTTAGGAAAAAGTAAGTGCTAGGTTCTATAAATAAGAAAATAACCGCATTTAATTCTTAATTTTTGAATAAGAATTTATGCGGTTTTTTTTGTTTCCTGTAAAATACTCATTACAGGAGGCGAATATTTAATAAGGAGGGTTAACACTTTGGCAGAAGGAAAAGTTAAGTGGTTCAATGAAAAAAAGGGCTTTGGTTTTATTGAAAGCGAAGAAGGCGGTGATGTTTTTGTTCATTATAGTGCCATTTCCGGAACAGGATTTAAGACGCTTTATGAGGGTCAGAAGATCCGTTTCGACATTGAACAGGGCAACAAAGGTCCAAGTGCAATAAATGTTCAGCCACTATAATACGCGCAATTAATTCATTTTAACTAAAAAACCCCCCGCTTTGTTACCAAAGCGGGGGGTTTTTAATGAGGTCAGAATTTCAGAAGCGTAGCACATTGAAGCAAGTAAGAATTTAGTCTGCAAAAAAAATAATCGTGAAATTGAAAAGGACGAAACAAGGCAAGTTAACTGCTTTCAATTTTCTTCAGCTCTTTCTTTGCCAGGTAAACAACCAGCAGTAACTCCATCATGCTCGCCAAAGGTAATGCCACCCACGCTCCGGTTAGTCCGAAAAATAATGGCAAAATAAGCAACAAAGGAATGAAAACGATGACATCACGAATGAAAAGGATAACCATCGCAAGAGTGCCTTTACCTAACCCGATAAACATATTGACATAAATGATAATGGGAGCTGAAAAAATAAGCGCTGCGACATGAATGCGTAAAGCGGGTATGGCAATTTCAGTTAGAACTCGGTCGTTGGAAAAAAGAGCTACGATATGAGAAGAAAATATTTCTAAAAGGATTACGGAAGCAACAGCAAAGCAAAGTGATATTTTCAGTGCAACCCAAACAGATTCTCGTAATCTATGAAAAAGTCTGGCGCCTAAATTGTATCCAACAATCGGCATTACGCCTGCTCCAATACCGAACAGCACCATGGTGGCCAGACCGGTGACGCGGAAACATATTCCGAAAGCAGCGATTGCCTGAAAGCCGAAATTTGCAAGGACATGATTGTAGACGATTAAAACAATGCTGATGATAAAATTTATCACCATGGAAGGCAATCCTGTCGAATAAATTTCTTTGAGGATCTGAATATTGGGCAAGGTGTATTGAAATTTAAACTCGAAATTCGATGATTTCAATTGCAAAAAAATCAGGGAAAATATAAACATGATCAACTGGGCGATAATCGTGGCCAGGGCGGCTCCTTTGATTCCCATTCGCGGGAAAGGGCCAATCCCAAAAATTAAAAAAGGATCTATAATGGCGCTGGAGATTAAAGCTGTTATAACAATATACATTGATAAAAGAGGCCTGCCTTCAACACGCAGCATGATGGCAGTCATCATCGCGAAATATAGAAAAGGCGAACTGTAAACAATAAGATAAAGATAATCGTGACAGAGGGGTAATATTTCATCGGAAGCGCCAAAGAAAATAAGCATGGCGTCACCGTAAGATAAAACAACGATGATGCTTATCAACCCGAAAAACAGAGAAAGGAAAAATGTTTGACCGGCCGCTTGTTTTGCTTCAAGGTGTTTGCCGGCGCCTAACATTCTCGCGGAAAAAGAGCCTGCCCCAACGCCTGTTCCGATGCCGATAGCGGCGGCAATTAATTGAATGGGAAAACAGATCGTTAGCGCGGCCAACGCCTGTGAACTAAAACGAGCCAGCCAGAAGGTATCGATAAAATTATAAAGAGACATGGCGGTCATGGCTATAATGGACGGCCAGCTCATTTTTAAAATCAGCGGGAAGATCGCTTCTTTTCCTAAATCCAGTCTCTTTGTCATTATGGATGCTCGATAGTTGCTGTTTTTTCTACATTCAAAGAAGGATAATATCAAGATAAATATGGAAAAAAATCTTATCGTCATTCTTGGACCTACTGCATCCGGAAAAACTCGTCTTGCGACACGGCTTGCCTTTGAATTGAATGGAGAAATAATTTCCGCTGATTCCCGTCAGGTGTACAGGGATATGAATATCGGAACCGGTAAAGATTTGAATGACTATATCGTGGAAGGCCGGAAGATTCCTTATCATCTGATTGATATAGTGGATCCGGGAAATGAATTTAATGTGTTTGAATTTCAGAAAATGTTTTACGAAAAATTCCATGATCTGCATGTAAGAAATAAGCTGCCCGTTCTTGTGGGGGGAACGGGACTTTATCTGGAATCCGTCCTTTGTGAATATGATATGCCGGCAGCGCCAATCAACGAAGAAGGAAGAGATAACTTCCGCGGAAAAACGAAAGATGAACTGCAAAAAATTCTTTTTGCACTAAAACCTCAATTACATAATAGAACGGATCTTGATGATACGGAAAGATTAATCAGGGCCATAGAAATTGAAATGGCGCGAAGCGCTAAAAATACAAGCAGACCCCAAAAGCCTGATATTGAAGCGGCGGTCTTCGGCATCAGATGTGAAAGAGAACTGCTCAGACAGCGTATTACCAAAAGACTGGAAGAAAGACTCGGACAGGGCATGGTAGAAGAAGTCGTGAATCTGCATGCTGCGGGATTGCGTTGGCAAAAACTGGAGAGTTTCGGACTGGAATACCGCTTTGTTGCAAATTATTTGCAAAAGAAAATCACTTTTGAAGAAATGAAAAAGAAGCTGAATACAGCGATTCATCAATTTGCAAAAAGACAGGAAACGTGGTTTCGACGCATGGAAAGAAAAGGTGTGGTTATTCACTGGATTGACGGTGACGACTATTCTTCTTTGAAAGAAAAAGTTTCTGAAATAATAAAATGAAAAAAGATTCATTGCTGAATGAATATTTGATAAATTATTCCGTGGGCGAAAAATGGAAATTAATCGCGAATGAAAGCGATGATATTTTTCAAGCCGTCGTCATACCGGCTTATGCAGAAAAGGAAATGCTTTTTTTCACGCTGGCGTCTTTGGCAAAAAATCCACCTTCATCATTGAAAAACACGCTCGTGATTTGCGTTGTAAACAATAAGGAACATTCACCGGCTCCGGACATAGAAAATAATGTGAAGACCATGGAAATCCTTGATGCGCTTGTGAAAAAAAAATCTTTAAAAATGTTTAAACCGGAAAAGGGAATATATCCTCTTCTTAATATGGTATCCGATTCGAGTATGAATCTTGGATATATCAATGCGTCATCCAAAGGATTAGAAATGCCACGAGATACGGGAGGGGTGGGCATGGCGCGGAAAATCGGAATGGATAAGGCGCTGCGTCTTTTGAAAAAAAATAATAAGCCCAATAATGTGATAATCAGTCTCGATGCCGATACCTTGGTTCAGAATAATTATCTTCCGGTCATTAAACAATTTTTCTCCCCGTTGGTGAAAACCGCCATCGTGGCTTATGAACACCAAATGCCCGAACAAGAAAATGAGCAGGCGGCCATCTGCTGTTATGAAATATTTTTGCGTTACTGGGTTTTAGGATTGAAATACGCGAAATCTCCCTGGGCTTTTCATGCCATAGGATCAACGATTTCCGTTTCAGCCGATGCGTACCTGGAAGTCAGAGGAATGAACAGGCAGAGAGCCGGAGAAGATTTTTATTTTCTGAACAAACTGGCTAAAGTCGGTAAAATTGATTATACAAAAGAAACATGTGTTTACCCTTCAGCCCGTTTGTCAACAAGAGTTCCGTTTGGAACCGGCAAGAGAATAGAACGGTTTCTTTCAGGTCGTTGTGAAAAGGAATATTATTTGTATGATCCGCGTATATTCTTAATATTGTCTCAATGGCTGCAGCTTGTTCAAGATATGTTGCTTGGAAATGAGCATGAAATTCTCAAAAAAACAGCAAGCATTCATCCCCGGCTAAAGTCGTTTCTCGAAGAGAACAAATTCCATCTGATTTGGCCTAAAATGCGTCGTGTGGCAAAAGATGAGAAATTGATGGCTAAGCAATTCAACGACTGGTTTGATGGTTTTAAAACTCTCAAACTGGTTCATTATTTTACCAGAGAAATTTATCCTCAAATCAACATGTTTCGGGCCTTGGCGCAGATTATTGACATGCTGAATATTTCAGGATTAAAATATCCTTCTGAAGAAGAAAATCCCCCATTGATTGAACAAAAAGCAATATTGAGCTATTTGAGGGGCATTTCCTAGTGTGGTGCGTCGTAAATCCCTTGGCGCTGGTTCCAGAGAGAAATACCTCAGAACAAGGGGTTGCAACCCCTTGTTCTATGAGGATTTACGGTAATTATGATCATACAAATAAACACTAGATGTAAAGATGTGTTAGACGCATTACACTAGGTGTTAAAATTTCTAAAAATACAGGGAAAATTATCTTGACGGGCATGGATATTTTACATATAAAATCAAAACATTAAAAAACTTTTTAAATATTTTCGGGAGGAGATTCATGAAAATTCAAATTACCAAAAGTTGGCCAATTATTTTATTTATGTTTGTTTTTGTAATGGTTTCAGGATGTTCGGATAAAGGGAAAGAAGAGTCCAAGCCTGCTGATGCAAGCAATGTTCAAAGTCCCGTTTCCAGTCTTCCGGCGGACAGTACGCCTGAAGTCAAAACAGAAGACATTCCAAAAGGTGACATCGCTGTCAGTGTTGATGGGAAAGTATTGAAAAAAACTGAATTGGAAAATACACTGAATGACAAATTTAATCTTATCAAAAGCAAGGTCCCTTCTGACAAACAAAAGGAATTCAAGGCCAATCTGAGAAAACAATTGATAGACGTGTTTATAGCGAGAACGCTTTTATCCAATGAAATTGAAAAAAGAAAAATACAGGCCACGAATGAGGAAGTTGCAAAAGCAATGGAAAGTGTCAAAACCAGTCTTCCCCCGGGTAAAAAGATTGAAGATTTTTTCAAGGAAAATAGAATAACACAGGACGATATCATTTTGGCTGTTAAGATAGATAAGTTCAGAAATATGGAAATGGGTGAAAAGACAAAACCCACTCAAAAAGAAATCAACAAATTTTATAACGATAATAAAGACAAGCTCTTTTCTGAGCCTGAAAGTGTCCACGTGCGACATATTCTTGTAACGGTCGGGAAGGATGACACGGAGAAAATCAAAGCCGAGAAAAAAGGAAAAATAGAAAATTTGCGCAAGCAACTGCTCAGCGGTGGCGATTTTGCGGATATTGCCCGCAAGAATTCTGATTGTCCCAGTAAGGAAGTTGGCGGGGACTTAAGTTACATCCGAAGAGGCCAAATGGTAAAAGAATTTGAAAAGGCTGCTTTTACACAGGAAAAAAGTGCAATTGGACCGGTCGTGACAACGGAATATGGTTATCATGTCATTCAGGTATTGGATAAAAAACCGGCGAAAAAAGTTACTTTGAACGAAGTGAAGGACAAGATTTCTGCACATCTGGAACAGCGCAAGAAGATGGAAGCATTCAATGATATTTTAAAGAAATTAAGGGAAAAAGCTAACGTTGTCGTTTATTAGTAACACCCAAGCTTCAGAAGCGAATACCCTGAATACCCTAAAGGGCACCATGGGGTCGCTACCATAGCGAATGGGGATTGTTTAAAGTGCCATGTGACAATGAAAATTATGTAATATCCTTTTATTTAAAACTGTGCTCACTATCGGGGAAGTTGCTGTTCTGGACTTCCCCGATATAATTTTTTACGGCCTTCTTGATTTCGGAATTCAGATTGGCGTATTTTTTCACAAACTTTGGCGTAAAACGGTCAGACATACCCAGTAAATCGTTGATGACCAGAACCTGTCCGTCGCAATGAACACCGGCGCCGATGCCGATGGTCGGAATGGAAAGGCAACCGGTGACTTCAGCGGCAAGTCCTTCCGGAACGCATTCCAGAACCACTGAAAAGGCGCCGGCTTCTTCCAGAATTTTGGCATCTTCAATAATCTTTCGCGCCGCATCTTCTTTCTTCCCCTGAACTTTATAGCCGCCGAGTTGGTGAATGGATTGGGGCGTAAGGCCCAGGTGCGCCATGACCGGGATTCCCGCTGAGGTAATTTTTTTCACTGTTTCAGCGACGTCTCTTCC
>CAYZRT010000122.1:0-8645 GCA_964480875.1 uncultured Smithella sp.
ACTCGACTGTTTATCCGTGTCGTAGACAGCCAAGTCGAAAAGACTTGGCTGAACAAACAGCCTCAGGTGTTTATTTGCTTCAACCCTTCAACAATGAAAATAAACTCATCTTCGGCTACGGTCCGCAAATCAAATAGGATTTCGTCTTTATCCACGCGGGCGATAATGGGCACGTCAAGCTTGCGCAGTTTTTCTTCCATTTTTGTTGCCGACATATTTTTGTTATTGACGGCAACTAAAACGGTGGGAATCTGCTGGGTGGGCAGGGAACCGCCGCCTGCTGCCGCAAAATCTTCACGCATGGATAATTTCAGCGAATCAAATTTCTCGTTCTGCAATTTTGTGATGAGTTCTTCAGCCCGTTTTTTCACATCCGCAACCGGTTCGGTCAATGCCTTCAACGCCCTTAATTTCTTTACTGCGGTGGCAGGATTTAGATAATGCATCAAGGTGGCTTCCAGGGCGGCCAGTGTGAATTTGTCGATACGCAGGGCACGGTTTAAAGGATTCTTTTTGATTTTCGCAAGAACATCTTTTTTACCGACGATGATTCCGGCCTGCGGGCCGCCAAGCAACTTGTCGCCGCTGAAGGTGACCACGTCAACACCGGCGGCCAGTCTTTCACGAATTGTCGGCTCGTGCTGCAGACCGTAGCGTTCCAGATCAATCAGGCAGCCGCTGCCCAGATCGTCCATGACCGGGATGCCGCGGTTTTTCCCCAGCTCAACCAGCGATTCAATACTTGCTTCTTCAGTGAAGCCTACAATACGATAATTGCTGGTATGGACTTTCATAATCAAACCAGTTTTGTCATTGACGGCTTTTTCGTAATCGCTCAGGCGCGTGCGGTTGGTCGTTCCCACTTCGCGGAGTTTCGTCGCGCTTTTTTGCATGATTTCCGGAATGCGGAATTCGCCGCCGATTTCGATGAGCTCGCCGCGCGATACGATGGCTTCTTTTTTCTGGGCAAGCGTATTGAGCACCAGTAAAACCGCCGCCGCGTTGTTGTTGACGATCAGAGCGTCTTCGGCGCCGGTGAGGGCGCAAATGAGCGAACTGACATGATCGTAGCGCTGACCGCGTTCGCCTTTGGCCAAATCAAATTCCAGATTGGAATAAGCCTTGCCCACTTCCATAATTCTTTCCAGGGCTTCGGGGCAAAGCGGCGCGCGTCCCAGATTGGTATGCAGGATGACGCCGGTGGCGTTGACGACACGTCGCAGGCTATAGCGGTATAACCCTTTAATCGATTTTTCCACCTCTTTGGCGACGGCTTCCGTGTCGGGACTGAATTCCGCAGGCAGCTTCTTTTTGGCGTTGACGATTTTATCACGCAGGCTCTGCACAATCTTGCGGCAGGTTTCCTTGACGATTTCATGCGGTGCCAGGTCATAGATATTCTGCTTCTCCAGCAGAAGTATAATTTCGTCAATCTTCGGCAGCTTCTTCAACATTTCTTTTCTTATGTCGTCCATATAAGTCCTTTTTGATGCCATTTCTCTATTTTCCCCTCTTTTCTAAAGAGGGGTGAGGGGAGATTTTGTTTGAGTTGATTATCCCACGGCGCTACGCGCCTGGGATAATTCCACTGATGCTTCGAGCTTCGTCCCGATTCATCAGGACTAGTTCTTAGCATGTGTCATTAAAATCCCTCTCTGTCTCCCTTTTACCCTAAAGGGCACACGAGAAAAGGGAGATGTTTAGAGCAATATTTGTCTCACCCCATCTTCACCTGCTTGCGGCAGTAGTCGCGGAAATTGTTTACGGCGATGAAAAACTCCCGCATCATGATGACCCACAGGTAACGGCCATACGGCGTTAAATGCAAATAGGGCGGAAAATAACGATAAGCTCTGACGATTTCAAAAGCCGCTATTTCCTTCCACATGGTTTTTAAAAATTTACCGTCGTATTTTTTCTGCATGGCTTTGATATCCAGTTTTGTGCTGAATAGTTTCATTAAAAAATCATAGCTCATCTGATCGTGCAGGTCGAATCTGCGGGACGCCTGGAGAGGCAGTTTGCCTTTTTCCAAAGCGGCGATATATCCTTCGATGTCAAAGGTGTTGGAATAACAGGTTCCGTACAGATAGCCGATGGCGCCGCTGCCGAGGCCGGCGTATTCTTCGAACTCCACAACATATTCGTCAACCAGCGATTCCTTGCGGGAGAAGCACCAGGCCGAGGAAAAATCATAATTTTTTTCCAGACGCCGGACGATCAGCTTGTATAATTTTTCTTCCCGGTTGAAATCAACACCGCCAAAAGTATTTTTCATGATCTCCCGCGTCAGGTCGGAAATCATCAAAGGATAGAAGGTTACCTGATCCATGTTTAATTTAAGGATGGTCGCCAGGTCATCTGCCAGCATCTGGATGGTTTGTCCGGGAAAATTAAAAATCATATCGGCGTTTAAGGTATGAAAAAAGCCCAGGGTGTTTTTCAGCCGCTCGGCGATTTCCTGACCGGAGCCGTATTTTTCGTAACGCCCGATCTTTTTCAGCAAATCGTCATTGAAAGTCTGCACACCCACAGAAAGCCTTTTGGCTTTACTTTTTCTCAGGATTTTAATGTTTTGTTCCGTTAAATGGTTGGGGTTTGTTTCCACAGATATATCTTTAATCGGAAAAAGTTCCTGTGCAAGTTGAAGGGTTTCGGCCAGTTCATCAATAAGAACCGTCGGTGTGCCGCCGCCGACGTAAATTCCTTCAAATTTATAACCTTTTTCGTGATAAATCTTAATTTCCCGGCGTAGAGCCTGAAAATATTTACGGGTTAAGGGTTCCTCAAAGGTTATTCGGTGAAAAGAGCAGTAGGGGCAAAGCTCTTCACAAAAAGGGATGTGCAGATAAAGCAGGCGCTGTTTATTGTCGGTGCAGGAAGGCAATTCCGGCGAGCTTCCGTCTTCAAATTTTAATGAACGGGCAAATTCACGCCTTGCAACTTTTGTGACGATTTGATTAATCAATGATAAATCATCCCCATGATATTTTTTATAAAAACAGGCTATTGTGTTGTTTAGCAAAATATGTACGCTTATTGCAAGCGACAATTATCCCCACGTAGCTTCGCACGTGGGATAATTCGTCCAACAAGCTTCAGTTCACTTTGTTTCTGAAGCTTGGGACTCATTACTTGAAATAACAAAGAATAAATGATAAGTGACCCCCAAAATAATTTTTGAGTAAAAGTTATGTCCACAAAAAGAGTTTTAGCATTATGGAATGAAGAGGGCGTAAATGCCAAGGATACTTCCGTTTTAAGGAAAAAATCCGTTGAGTTGCCCGTTCCCCTGGACAAGGAAGGACGGGAGATTATTCAAGCATTGATCGACTCTTTTATGGAGCGGGAAGATGCGGTGGGTCTTGCCGCGCCGCAGATCGGCATTAACAAAAGAGTGATCGTTTTCCGTGCCAAAGCTCCCGAGGATGGTCCGAAGAAAATAAAGGATATCGGCGATATAGAAGTTCTGGTTAATCCACGGATTACTCAGGAACGGGGCGAAAAAGTGGCCGCGGCGGAAGGGTGTCTTTCCTGTCCGGATGTTCAGGTGGAGGTCAGCCGCTTTCCGGAAATCAAGGTGCGTGCTTTGGATGCCAAAGGGGGCAAGGTCAACAAAAAATATCTGGATTTCATTGCCAGGGTTATCCAGCATGAAATCGATCATCTGGACGGCAAACTGATTGTTGATTACGGCGATATTTATTATCCCAAAAACAAGCAACTGTTTTTTGAAAAATTATTTAATGACACTCGTTGACTATAGGAAACGTTAGTCGTAGTGAGACTCAAATTTCATAAGTGTAACGTAATGAAATTTGTAAGCCGAACTATCCAATCCCGATTAATCGGGATTGGAAACTATCCTAGGAGCGAAGCGACGTAGGAAAGCGTGCGTAGCGAAGCTTGAAGCGTCAGTGGAACTATCCCTGAAGCGAAGCGGAATGGGATTGAGACTTGCAGACTACAGGAAACATTAATTGAATGAAACAAAATTTCGTGATTCATTCTTGAAATATATTTTTACTTATAGTAACTTTTTTGCAGCAATAATCATTACAGGTGAAATGAAAATATTTTTCCGCTGAATTTTTTCCGGAGAAAGCAGGTTCATGCTGAAA
Source organism: uncultured Smithella sp. (assembly GCA_964480875.1). Taxonomy (GTDB): domain Bacteria; phylum Desulfobacterota; class Syntrophia; order Syntrophales; family Smithellaceae; genus Smithella. The sequence goes on from CAYZRT010000122.1 coordinate 4,122, forward strand.
ATCCAGTGTCCGAAATGCAAGCAATCTTTTCTGAGTAAGTATTGGATGAAATGGAAATGAAAAAGACGCCACTATATGAAAAACACGTTGCCCTGAAGGCCAAAGTCATTGATTTTGGCGGTTGGGCTATGCCGGTTCAGTACACCAATGTCATCGACGAACACAGAACAACCAGAAGCGCCGCCGGACTTTTTGATATCTGTCACATGGGAGAAATTGAAGTTAAGGGTCCGCAGGCACTCGAGCTTTTGCAGCTTGCCTTAACCCGGAATCTGGCGGATCAAACCACGGGACAGGTCAAACTATCCGCGCTCCTTAATGAAGAAGGCGGCATTATTGATGATTTAACTGTCTACATGATGGATGAAAATTTCTATATGCTAGTCACCAACGCCACGCCCAAGGACAAGGATCTTCATTGGATTAAAAAGATTCTCGAAGAAAGAAAATTTGACTGCCATTTAAAAGACGTCAGTGATGAAACGGGCAAACTGGATTTGCAGGGGCCGCGCGCTGAAGAGATTCTGCAAAAAATATCAGACGTTGATTTGAAAACCCTGCGTTTTTATCATTTCTGCAAGGGAAATGTCGCGGGATTTGAGGCAATTATTTCGCGCAGCGGTTACACGGGTGAAGACGGATTTGAAATTTATGCTCCGGGTAATGTTATCGGTCAAATCTGGGATAAATTAATGACGATTGGTTCTGCGTCTGGTATGAAACCATGCGGTTTGGGAGCGCGCGACACCCTCCGTCTGGAATCGGGCATGATGCTCAATGGACAGGATATGGATGAGTCGATCAGTCCGCTGGAAGTGCCCTACGGTTGGATTGTTGATACAAGCAAGGAATTTATCGGATCTGTTCCTCTCATGGCAAAAAAAAGTTCTGGAATTAAAAGAAAGCTGGTAGGATTGGAAATGACCGGACGAGGCATCGCCCGTCATGGTTATAAAGTGTTTCATAACGGAAAAGAAATCGGTATTGTGACATCAGGCACTTTTTCGCCGACATTAAACAAAGCAATCGGCATGGCGTTTCTTGACATTAATTCTAGCGCGCCGGATACTCAAATAGAAATTGCGATTCGTGATGCCATGGCGGCCGCAAAAGTCGTGAAACTGCCGTTTTATAAAAGGTTAAAATAACATTAAGGAGGGGCATTATGGCCAAGCCAAACCCGGAAGACAGATACTATTCCCGCGACCATGAATGGGTAATCTACTACAGCGACGGAACAGCAAAAATCGGCATAACCGATTACGCGCAGGAAATGCTCACGGATATTGTTTTTGTTGATTTGCCGGAAGTCGGAAGACAAGTTGTGCCGCATGCCACGGTGGCTGTAGTCGAATCTGTCAAGTCCGTGTCTGATGTGTTTTCCCCGGTGAGCGGAGAGGTGATTGAAGTCAATTCCGTGCTGGAAGAGACTCCGGAGTTGATCAATCAGGATGCTTTCGGCGAAGGCTGGATTGTGAAAATGCTCCTCTTCAATCCGGATGAACTCAATATGCTGCTGACCTCGGCTGATTATGAGGAAATGCTAAAAGAGGAAAAAGAAGAAAAATAATAAAGAAAGAAAAAAATAATTATGGATTACTGCCCACACACTCCCGATGATGTTGCCCAGATGCAGTCTGTTATTGGTATCTCAAGTCTCGATGAGCTTTTTGCCGATATTCCGGAAAAATTCAGATTGAAACAAATGCCGGATATTCCTGAGGGATTATCCGAACAGCAGACTCTGGCGGTCATGAGCGGCTTTGCCGCAAAAAACAAACTACCGCGATTGACGCTGACCGGAGCGGGAGCCTATCACCATTATATTCCGGCGGTGGTCGGCCATATCGTCGGACGGGCGGAATTTTATACGGCTTATACGCCTTATCAAGCCGAAATCAGCCAGGGCATTCTGCAGGCGATCTATGAATACCAGACCATGATTGCCCGTCTCACCGGCACGGAAATCGCCAACGCGTCCATGTATGACGGCGCTTCCGCAATGGCTGAAGCGGCGGTACTCTGCGCGAAAATGTCCAATCGTCATAAAATTATCATTGCTCGCTCGGTGCATCGTGAATACAGGCAGGTTTTACGGACCTACTGCTGGGCGAACGGCTATACGATCGTGGAACTACCTTATGGGCCTTCCGGCCAAATTGACCTGGAGGCTTTACAACGAAAACTTGATGATCAAGTGGCCGCGGTGATTGTGCAAAGCCCGAATCTGTTCGGTGTTATTGAAGACATCGCCCCTGCGGTGGATGCCGCTCATCAAAAGGGAGCCTTGCTGGTGGCCGGTTTTACGGACGGGACTGCGCTGGGTATTCTCAATCCTGCGGGAGCTCAAGGCGCAGACTTTGTCGTGGGCGAGGGCCAGAGTTTCGGCAATCCTCTGAATTACGGCGGACCTTATCTGGGCATTTTTGCTGCCCGGGAGAAATTCATGCGCCGGATACCCGGAAGACTGGTCGGCGCGACGGTGGATAAGAAAGGACAGCGCGGATTTGTATTGACTTTGCAAACCCGCGAGCAGCACATCCGCCGGGAAAAAGCCACATCCAACATTTGTTCCAACGAAGCGCTCTGCGCGCTGGCTGCGGGAGTTTATCTGGCCGCTCTGGGTAAAAATCTTAAAAAACTTGCCGAACTCAATGTTTATAAAGCGTATTACCTGAAACACCGGCTGCTGGAACTTCCGGGATGGAAAGAAGTATTTTCTGCACCTGTGTATAATGAATTTGTTTTGCGTTGCCCGGATTCCCAAAAAGTCAACGAAAAACTGAAGCAAGAGGGAATCATCGGCGGCTATGAAATGCAAAGGGATTATCCGGAACTGGAAAATACCTTGCTCTTTTGCGCCACGGAAATGATTTCTAAAGAAGACATGGATAAAGTTGTTTCCATCCTAAGGTAACGATTTGCTACTTTAATTCCTCGCCCCTGGCGGGAGAGGTTAGGTGAGGGGGCATAATAACTGAATTTAGACAAAGGCGAGATTTTTTATGGAGTTGATATTTGAGATAAGCAAACCCGGACGCGTTGCCGCGGATATTCCAGCAAGCGATGTGCCTGCTGTCAATCTTGAGAATGCGATCGGCAGCAAATATCTGCGTGAGGAACTTGATTTGCCCGAAGTCGCGGAGATTGATCTGGTCCGGCATTACACCAATTTGTCGCGCCGTAATTTCGGGGTTGATCTGGGATTTTATCCGCTCGGCTCCTGCACGATGAAATACAATCCCAAAATTAACGAAAATGTCGCCGTTCTGACCGGTTTTACGGGTCTGCATCCCTATGTTGATATCGAATCCGCCCAGGGGAATCTGCGTTTGATTTATGACATGCAAAAATTACTGAGTGATATTTTCGGCATGGCGGATTTTACGCTTCAACCGGCGGCAGGGGCGCACGGCGAACTGACCGGCGTCATGATGATTAAAAAATATTTTGAAAAGAAAGGCCAGAAACGTAAAATCATTTTGATACCAGACGCCGCGCATGGCACCAATCCGGCATCGAGCGTTCTTTGCGGTTTTGAAATCATGGAGCTTAAATCCAACAGTGAAGGCGGCGTTGATATTGAGCATCTGGAATCTCTGATGACGGAAGATGTTGCGGCATTAATGTTGACCAATCCCAATACGCTGGGACTTTTTGAACGCAATATCGAAAAAGTAGCGACAATTGTGCACGGCAAGGGAGGCCTGCTTTACGGTGACGGCGCCAACGCCAACGCGTTTTTAGGCAAAGCAAGACCCGGTGATTTGGGCTTCGATGTTATCCAGCTCAACCTGCATAAGACTTTTTCCACGCCGCATGGTGGCGGCGGACCCGGTAGCGGTCCGGTGGGTGTGAGCAAGGCGCTGGTTGATTTTCTTCCCGTCCCGCGCATTGTGAGAAAAGATGACCAATATGCCTGGTCGGAAAAGTTTCACGACACTATCGGCCGCGTCCGTGCTTTTTACGGAAATTTCAACGTGATTGTGAAAGCCTATACGTATATCCGGTCTTTGGGCGCGGAAGGTTTAAAACATGCCACGGAAATGGCCGTACTCAACGCGAACTACATCAAGGAAAGACTGAAATCCTATTTTGATTTGCCTTACGACCGCATCTGCATGCACGAGTGTGTTTTCTCCGGGAACAGACAGGTTGCTGAAAGTGGTGTGCACACGACCGACATTGCCAAAAAACTGATTGATTACGGCTATCACCCGCCGACTATTTACTTCCCGCTCATTGTGCATGAAGCCATCATGATTGAACCCACCGAAACGGAAAGCAAGGAAACGCTGGATACTTTTTGTGATGCCATGATTGCGATAGCGAAAGAGGCTAAGGAAAATCCTGAAGGCGTGAAAAACGCGCCGGTGACGACGCCGGTCAGCCGGCTTGACGAAGTGCTGGCCGCGCGCAAGCCGGATGTCTGCTGGAAAAAATCTTAATTATTTGTCATTCCCGCCTCCGGAGACTGTGTCGTAATTGTTTTTGCATACATAGTTAAACGCTCTTTGGCAAAAG
>CAYZRT010000123.1:0-8467 GCA_964480875.1 uncultured Smithella sp.
AGTGTATAATGATAAAAAAACAATGGAATAGACCTGAGATGCTTGTGATATCTAGATACAAAGCAGAGGAAGTCGTACTTTTGTGGTGCAAGGGATCTTCAATACCTGGTACAAATGCACAGAACGCAACATTTAACCAATGTGCAAAGAGTAATCCACAGAGTGGTTGTGGCAATTCTTGTTCTGGAATATCAACTTCTTGACGGGAGAAACTATAAAGTCGGTTCGAAGTTTTACTCTTGACATTTCAGGATCATCATTAACCTTTCTTCGCATTATAAATCTTCCTTAAACAATATTCTTAATGCTTTTTGCATATTATAAACTCCTGTGATATGTCACGATCCAATAGAAAAATACTTGGCGAGGTTCATCGTTATGGCAACAGAAGTCACAATGGAAACAGTATGCATCCCATCGGAAGATGTCGTGGCGCGGGAGATTGAAGGCGATATGATTATCGTGCCGCTGGTCGCGGGAATCGGTGACGCGGATGATGAACTTTATACCCTCAATGAAACCGGCAAAGCGATCTGGAAGAAACTGGATGGTATTAAATCACTGGGGCAGATTTCGGAAGAATTAATGGAAACGTTTTCTGCTCCCGCCGACGAAATCAAAAAAGATGTGCTTGGATTTGCCACCGAAATGGTTGCTCGACGTATCCTCACCATAAAAGGTCGGTAATATTTCAAATCTTGATTTCCGCTTCATTTCACAATATAAATATCAGTCAAGATGAATTATTCCAAAGAAATGTCATCATCTGAAACTGCCGATGAACAGTATGTTTCTGAGGGCGGCACGTTGAGCCTTTCCAACTTCGGACAAAAGGAACTGCTTTTGGCTATGATGGAAAAGGGCGCGGCGTTGCGCACCACCGCCCGTGGATTCAGCATGCATCCGTTTATACACGACAAAGATGTTCTCACGATTACACCCCTGAAGAATCAGCCTCTGTCGGCCGGCGATGTTGTTGCGTTCACCCAACCGGCAACAGACAGGCTGGCCATCCACCGGATTATCGGGCGAAAAAATGACGGATGGATTATCAAGGGGGATAATTGTTTTGAGCCTGACGGCATCGTGCCGGACGAAAATATTATCGGCCGTGTCAGCCGCGTTGAAAGAGGAGAAAAAGACATTAAACTGGGAGTCAGGTCCTTCCGCTTTCTGATTGCCATCGTAAACCGCGTAAATGTTTTTCTGTATTTTAGACGAAATATTGTTTTGCTTTTGCATAAGGCGGGCAATGCCTTGCAACGTCTTCAGTCTTTGGCGGTTTATCGGCGCGTCGTTAAGATGGTTCCCCTTCGGGTAGATATTTGCAATGCGGATGAGGATGATATGGAAGCCGTGCACAACATGTTTACGCCGGATGTCCCTTACCGAAAGCAAGGCGCAAATCCCAATGTGATAAACTGGGTGGCCAAAAGAAACGGGAAGATCGTCGCTTTTGTTCAAAACGTTTATCACCCGGAAGCAAATCAGCCTTGGGCGGGACACTGGCTGTTTTCGCTTTATGTCCGGGTGCGTTATCGCGGAGCGGGTATTGGCAAAATGTTGACGGAAAAAGTTCTTGTCACGGCAAGGAACCAGAAAGCCGAAGACATCCTGCTCGCGGTTTATGAAGATAACAAAAAGGCCGTTAATCTTTATCGAAAAACAGGTTTTGAACATATTACTCTTCCTTCTCTTGAAACGATGTTCGCCGAAGAAAAGATAAAAACGGGCAGGCAAAGAATGGTGATGAGGAAAAAGTTGAGATAGGCGGATGACCGAGACCATTGAAATACAGGATTTTCCCCTGTGGGATAAGCTCAAAGACAAGCGCGTGCCGCTGGCGTTTGATATTGAAGTTACGGCGCGCTGTAATATGGACTGCGCGCACTGCTACATCAATCTGCCCGCGGGGGATGCGGAAGCCAAGGCTCAAGAGATGAGCAAGGAGGAAATTCTCAGCATTGCCCGGCAGGCCGTGGAGATGGGCGCGATGTGGTGCCTCATTACCGGCGGCGAGCCTCTGCTGCGGGAAGACTTTCCTGATATATACATGGGATTGAAACGTCTGGGGTTGCTTGTTTCTGTCTTTACAAATGCCACGTTGATTAACGAAGACTATATCGCGCTTTTCAGAAAATACCCGCCGCGGGATATTGAAATCACGGTTTACGGCGTGACGAAAAAAACTTATGAAGCGGTAACGCGCCGACCCGGTTCGTTTGAAAAATTTATGAACGGTCTGGAGCGCCTGATCAAAAACGGAATTCGCATTCGCCTGAAGGCAATGGCGATTCAGGCGAATCTGCATGAACAGAAAGCCATTGCCGATTTCTGCCGTGAACGGACAAAGGACTACTATCGTTTCGATCCGCAGTTGCACCTGCGTTTTGACGGAAATGCCCAGCGCAATGAGGAAATTCGTGCCCAGCGTTTGACACCGGAACAGATTGTGGAACTGGAAAACAGTGACGAGAAGCGCATCAATGCCATGCGCAAGGAATGTGACACACTGATCAACGAGGAATTCACGCATTACGGCTGTGATCATTTGTTTCATTGCGGCGCGGGAAACGGCAGTTTTAATGTCAGTTATGATGGAAAGTTCCGCTTGTGTTCGTCTTTATGGGCGCCTGGGACGACATACGATTTGCGTAAAGGGCTTTTAAAAGATGCGTGGGAAAACTTTGTACCGAAGGTTCGGGATATGCGCTCGCGGCGCAGGGAGTTTCTGGATTCCTGCCGCAAATGCGCTTTAGTGAATCTGTGCCTGTGGTGTCCGGCTCACGCGCATCTGGAAACGGGAATGATGGACGGTTCAACGCCGTATTTTTGTGATGTTGCTCATAAACGGGCGGAGAATATAAAAGAAAAGAAGTGAAAAGTGAAAAGAGAAAAGAGAAATACTAGTTCATGGTTGATAGTTGATGGTTGATGGTAGAAGAGATTGTCATTACGGCGTGGGTGTTGCGAGCCATGGTACCCATTTGGGGATGAGAACCGGTTGATGGTTCAAAATACAGACCGAAGGATGAAGGTTAATAGACTGAAGGCTGAGCATCTGTGTCATTTCGAGGAGTGGAACGACGAGAAATCTTAATTTCGAGAGTCAAGATTCCTCATCCCGACACATCGGGATTCGGAATGACAATTTTCTGGATCCCCGATAGGATCATTCGGGGATGACGTATTGTGAGGCATTCGAGGATGAGAACCGGTTCATGGTTGATGGTTGATAGTTCATAGTTCATAGTTGATGGTTAAGAAAGGCAGGTGTTGAATTGAAGGTTAGCTTATTGGAAAAACTTCGCGGGTTGATGCAACTGCGCAGGGCCGTGGCACTGGTCTGGATGAGCACCAGAAACTGGACCATCATGAATCTGTGCTGCATGGCTGTGCAGGCCGTTTTGCCATTGGCAAGCCTTTATCTGATCAAGCTGATTGTCGATTCCGTTCAGGAGGGAATCAGTTCCCCGGGTGATCCGCAGATCCTGAAGCGGATATTTTTATGGATTGGTCTGACCGCTTTCGTGACCCTGCTGATCGCAGGCTGTCGCGCGTTGTCCGAGATTATTCGGGAAAATCAGGGCCAATTGTTAACCGACCATGTCACAGATATCATTCACGCTAAATCGGCCGAGGTGGACCTGGTTTATTATGAGGATCCCGATTACTACGATACGCTGCACCGGGCACAGCAGGAAGCGCCGTATCGTCCCAATCATATCATTCAGGCGCTGATGCAGTTAGGTCAAAGCGGCCTTTCACTCGTCGCGCTGGCGGGTCTTTTGTTTTATCTGCACTGGGCGGTTACCCTTGTTCTGTTTGCGGCTGTTTTGCCGGTGATTATTGTTAAAATCCGCAATGCGGATCGCCTGTACGAATGGAAATTCCGCCGCACGGAGACGGAAAGACAAACCTACGAATATCACCGGATGCTGACAAGTGGCGTTCATGCCAAGGAATTACGGATCTTTGATCTGGGCAATATTTTCCGGAAAAGATACCGCGATCTGCGGGCAAAACTTCGGAACGAAAACCTTCAACTGGCCAAAACACGTTCTGTCTTTGATTTAATTGCGCAGATTGCTGCCATTGCAGCGCTCTTCGGCCTTTTGGTCTTTGTTATTCTTAGGACCATGCGCGGCGAGCTGACACTGGGCGACATGGTGATGTATTACGGCGCGTTTCAGCGCGCGCAGACCTATCTGCAGGACATCATGGGAGGCCTGGCCGGCCTTTATGAAGACAGTATATTTTTAAACCATTTCTATAATTTTCTGAATTTAAAATCCGAGGCTGCGGTCTGTCAGCAGTGCAAAGACGTGCCTCGTCCCATGCAAGATGGCATAACGTTCGAGAACGTATCGTTTATGTATAGCGAAAAAGGCGGGAATGTTCTTGAGGCTATTGATTTGTCCATTCGCGCCGGGGAGGTGGTCGCACTCGTCGGGGATAACGGTGCGGGTAAAACGACGCTGGCGAAGCTCATCTGCCGTCTTTATGAGCCGACAACCGGAAGAGTCACATTAGACGGGACGGATTTTCGTGACTTTAATATCAAAGATCTGCGACACGAAATTGCCGTTATCTTTCAGGACTACGTTCATTATCCGTTGACGGTCCGCGAAAATATCTGGATCGGAAATACCCGTCTGAATCCCGACGACGAACACGTGCGCAAGGCGGCGCAATATTCTGCAGCGGATACCTTTATCAGCAATTTGCCGGAAGGCTATGACACGCTTCTGGGAAAACACTTCGGGGGCGGCGTGGAAATCAGTGTCGGAGAATGGCAGAAGGTTGCTCTGGCCAGGGCATTTCTGCGGGACGCGCAAATGATCATTCTGGATGAACCGACCAGCGCGATGAGTCCCCAGTCGGAATATGATGTCTTTCAGTCTTTCCGGAAATTAATCAAGGGGCGTTCCGCGTTGCTGATCAGTCACCGGTTTTCGACCGTGCGTATGGCGGATATGATTTATGTTTTGGACAAGGGAAGAATTGTGGAGCGCGGCAGTCATGAAGAATTGATGAAACTGAACGGGTATTATGCCCATATGTTTAATATTCAAGCACAGCAATATTGTTTTTAATTTCTCGTAACTTCGCTCCTCGAAAAAGTTCTATGTTCAAAGTTCAATGTTCAAGACAAGTGAAAAGTGAAACGTGAAACGTGAAGAGTGAATGATCACCCTGTTTATTATGTGAATATGTTCCATTTGGTTACCCGCCAGCAGAAGAAACGCAGATAGTTGAAAGGGAGCATCCAGCCTCTGCTCCCGGGATAAAAATATTTTATATCCCGGGGTTTTGGAAAAAATATCTTAACAAATGCATGAACAATATTTGATGTCCTGTCGAGCGCAAGTTTCGCCACCTGCATATCCGTTGATTTATGTGATGGCTGGTCAACATCTATTTTAAAATACCGCAATAAAAATTTTGATGGATGAACCGGCTGAGAGGCGATCTGTTCACGGAGAATCTTAAAGGATTGCAAGGGGCCTTCATTTAAATGCCACAGGTCATCCAACTGAGTCAGAATGATGGCAGTCGTTTTAACAAGGCCGTATTTTATCAGTCGTTGGGTAAAATTTTGCCAGTTGATGATCCTGTCGTATCTGTAAAGGCTCCAGAGGATATCCACCAGGATTTTAATGTCCCGGAAGCCGTGCCGGAAATGATGGGTCAAAAGCATGATAACCATGGTTTCGGGCGTTAACGAATAGTCTCTCGATTCATTGCCGATTATGCCTTTCCATATTTCATCCGGCGTCAAATCAAAGTATGACGGATATCCGAAATCCCAGTGCAGTTCGAGAAGAATTTTGTTTTTAATATTGCTGTAAGCAATATGATGCAGTCTGCCGATGCAGAAAGGCAGGGGCAGAGTATTCTCACTTTTGAATCCCATTGCAATAATAATTCTGTCGGCGTCAATCAGATCTGTTGTCCGGATGAGCACGTCAATATCAGCAGACCCTCGGCAGTTGGGATCTTCATAAATACTACGGGCGATTTGATTCCCTTTGATGATACATGCGGGAACACGCTGTGTAACAAGGGCAGTGACCACATCCTTTTCAATAACTTCCTGACGCATGGATCTGGCCACGCTAAACAGAAATGCGTTCTCGTTTCTTTTTAGATAGGCATCTATGAAGGGATTCGATTCGCTATGGTGTTTCTTCAACCTGTTATAGAACAGCATTTCCAAACCATGTTGACGGGCAAGGTTCACGCAATGACTAAATTCTTCATCGCTGATGAATGTTGAGGATGCCGGGAAGGGGGATAAAATTTGCAGCAGTGGCAGCTTCACAATGAATCCTTCATTACCGTGACTTATAAATATTATGGTAATGACAAAAATTAACTATCCATCGCTCCAATGGAAGTATTTCAATAACGTTTCAGTTAATGCTGGGGAACTCTTTAATCCTTTTTATAAAGATAAGTCAAAATTGCCAGAAGCAGAAAGGTATCAGCGCCTATCATTGCGGATGATGCTGATATTCCACCGGGAATACAGCATCCCAAAACTGTCCGGGCATCAATAAATCTTCCAAGGAATGCGCCGATCATTATTAAAATCCCGAGTGCCGCAAAAACGTAAGATAATTTTTTCATGATTCCATCTCCTTTTTATAAAAATTAGACTATGAAGCATAAAATCTTCCATCCTTGATTCCCCCGAAGTTTAAACTCAAACTTGGGATCCTTTTTTGCTGATTGCCTGTGATATTACCATTTTTAATTTTTTTAAAAAAGATAAAAAATAATAAATTATTGAACGTTGTTTTTTTCGGGGAGTAATTTTAACGGGACATTCTTTTTTAAAAAATCAGCCGGTTGAGAATAATACGCAAAAATGTTATAAAAAGCATATTAATAAAAATTTATCTGATAACTATAGAATATCGGGAGACCATTATGACGAACACCGAATTACAGCTTAAAGCCATTCATGCACTGGTTCGCGTCCACACGGCGATGAAGGATGAGCAGGGAGCTTCGCCTGTCAATCCGGTTATAAGCAACTCCATGGAATTGCTTTATCTTTACCTGATGGAAAAACTGAGGCAGAGGGCTCCTGATACTTTTGACGAACTGGAAAAGAAACATCAAACAGGCGATGGATTTTTAAATCAGCTAAGAAACGAAAGAGTGGATGTTTCGTCCCTCATGGATATCCTTCGCGGTCTTGATATTAAGGACATTTTTGTTGATAAAGATTCGGCAATGGAAGAATTGAGTATTTCCGTGAAACTTATAACGAAAAGTCCGGAAATTGTGACAACGGAAACGAAAAACGAAATAGAGATTCCTGAAGCGGTTGTATCTGTTGATAGAGTTTCAGAGGGTATTGCCGAGATGAATCAGGTATTAGGCCGTCTGAGGGAGATGGAAGGCACTGTGGAGTCTTTTTTATCGGAAGAGCAACGGGAATTGCTCAAGACATTAATGGGAGAGGTGATCCTGTGGCTGGAAAAAGAAAAAACCTTCACGCCTTCCTACGAAAGACTATGTTACGATCTGCAGCTCCTGATTGAAGATTTCATCAAACTGGGACTTTTTACAGAAGCAAGTCCGGTCATAGAAGCATTCAACAATATTAGCAGTGGTGAACTGAAAAAGGATGATAAAGTTCGCAAAGTATCCACGGACGTTCTGAAGAATCTGGCCTCAGATGAAAACATCAACATCCTCATCCATGAAATCGATATCAGCCAGAAGAAAAAGAATAGCGAGGCCTGCCAGATCCTTTTCGGTTTTGGCGATATCATCATGCAAAAAATGCTCGATGGTATATTAAATGCCAATGACAGCAAGGAACGTATACGTATTATCCATATTATACAGGAGCTGGGTGAAAGGGCGATTCCTGCCATCAAGGAAAGTATAACCATCAATGCTCCATGGTATTATCTGCGAAACATGGCTTACATTCTGGGACGTATCGGCAATGAATCCAGCGCTGATTTGCTTCGTCCTCTATTACTGCATAAAGATAAAAGAGTTCGAAATGAAGCATTCAAGAGCATTTCACAGACCGGAGGAAAGAAAAAAGGGCCATTGTTATTATCTGTTCTGCAGCAGGTGGAACAGGAAATGAAAATGGATATTGTTGCCATACTGGGCAAAATAAAACATGCCGAGGCGGTTCCTCAATTGCTGGATATGCTTTCCAGAAAGTCTTCGCTGTCGAAAGAGGAGCAGCTGGCCATGCAGGAGAAAATCTGTAATGCCCTGGGATCAATCGGTTCATCCGAGGCCGTGCCTGCTCTCACGGACATTGCCGAATCAAAATCGTTTCTGGGCATGGGGGGATATCCCGAAGAAGTCAGAAATGCCGCCAAGAGAGCGTTGAAATTAATAGAGAAAGTATAAAAGACTTTTGATATGAAATATAATTGTTTAAATGGTGGCGGTGCCTGGATTTGAACCAGGGACACTACGGATA
>CAYZRT010000124.1:0-8454 GCA_964480875.1 uncultured Smithella sp.
TACGGCGGGGAAGGGAACGACACCATAACCGGAGATATGGGCTATGATTTTATCGAAGGCGGAAGTGGCGATGATATTTTAATTGGATGCATTGATGATTTCTTTCATAAGAAGTGTTTGTCAAAATCCCTTGTTCGAGGAATTGATAATTTTCATTATCGATTAGAGATATAGCTCAAGGTGAAAACTGTTTCGTAAATGTTTATTGACAAGCAGATAAAATTCATTTAATAAAGATTCGTCTTATAGAATCAAAATAGCATCAAGTTTCACAAGTTTTCACAAATAAGTTTTATAGAAGTACAGGCATTTGCTGGCTCGTGAAGAAGTCAAGTCTTTGCTCTAAATACGGCGAAGGTTTTCACAGAAAGAAAACTTGAGGAGGATGGCGACATGAGGAAAAGAATTTTTAAAAAAAGAATAATAATGAAAGGGATATTAATTTTATTTTTTCTAACGATTAACATTTTATCGTTAACTTCAATTGGAGGATGTATGTCCATGAGTGCAACTAATAACACAAAGCAGGATTTTATAAGAAGTATCAATTTTTCGCCTGACGGCAAAAAGCTTATCTTTGGTCGTAGAAGTGTCGGCGAGACATACAGAATTCATGTTTATAATCTGGAAACGAATGAACTTGCCGCCTATCAATCTCCGAAAGGAGAAATATGGTTACAGGCAAGATATTCTTTTGATGGGAAGTGCATTGTTTTCATAGCAATGCCGTTAATTGGAAACAAAGAAGATATCGAAAATGCACAAATAGCCATCATGGATGTGAACGGCAAGAATATAAGAAAAATCACAAAAACACTTGGATTGAAGATTTACCCCTCATTTTCTCATTCCGGCAGGAAGATTATTTTCGTCCGTCCTGCAGTGATAAGAAAAAGCGGACGCACTCCAGCTGGGGACTATGATGTCTATGAGGTGGATGTGGCAACTGGCCGGGAAACCCGCCTGACATATTTCAAGTTTTTCGAAATATCAAACCCATACTATTTTCCGGATGATAAAACGTTTGTATTTTGGGGAGACCCCCCTCGTGTTTATCCGTCCATTCCAGAAAGTAAAAACATTTATGTGATGAATAAGATACGCAAAGATCTTCGAGCGAAATATAAATACAACAACATCTATGTTATGCAGGCCAACGAAAAAGAACTTAAACCGTATCTGGTCATGCCTGAATACCAAAAGAAGTTCAAATCCTATATTGGTGATGCTGAATTTTCCAGAAGGCCCACATTAAGCGGCGATGGATCTGTTCTTGTTTTTCTAGCTCAAGGTTATAAGCCAGATGGCTCAGGTGACTTTGGACATCTATATCAATATTCACCAGATGGCAATCATCGGGACATCACGCCTTGTGGAACAATCTGGGATCTAGCGGTTTCTCACAAAGGTGAACTTATGGTAGTTATTCAAGAATCCAAACAAACTAAAGATAATATTGTGATTTATAAAGTTAAAGATGGTACGAACCAAAAGATAACTTTGCCCGATCAACCTGCGCACATAATTAATATCCGATGAACAATGTGTATAAATTGAGATAGAGAAAAAAACGAATTTTTTTAAATAATAAAAATTATACAGTTATTAATTAAGGAGATTGAATATGCCAACATACACTGACGAAAATGGTAACAATGTTGCAACGATAGGATGGGAAACTGCCTTGGGCTCTTCAATCTGGTGGTTAAGATATTTTAGTGCGCCTGTTTCAGGCGTCGTAGATTTAATTACGCCTGATTTCGGTCTATTCGGCGGTCCCGGTTTTTGCGGCGGTCATTTATTCAATAGTGACAATGAGTGCATAGATGGTTCAGGTATAAGCATTGAGGAAGCGCTTAAAATTGATCCAGCTTACAACTCATCAGGTGTAATAAGTAAAAGCGACGCAGCATTTAGAGCACATGACCAAGCCTATTATCAAGCAGATCTCGCAAATCAAGAAGACTCGACAATAAACGAATCGTTTCTTCAACTTCAGGCAGATTTAGCTTTATTGCAAGCTTTATACAATGTCTTTACTGACTCGAACTATAAAATGGATAAACAGGAAATAGCTTATGACCTACTTGCGGCCAAAGCTTTTGAGGCGAAAATTTTGGCTTTTGATCTGGCGATGGCCGGTGTGGAAGAAATTAAAGATACTGCACAAAGTCTACTGACATCAATTATAGGTACTTCTAAAACTTATACGGTAGATCATCTTACCAATCCTACCAATTCCACAACCGGCAACCCGATTACCGGCGATCTTGCGCCAAAGGATATTGATCCGGATACGCCCGGCGTTCAGATAGGCAATGATGCCTGGGGCAATATTATTACAGATCCGAGTCAGCCATCTCCGGGCCGGGTGGATGAGCTTTATGATACGACTGCCGATGACCGGATTGAGGCAGGCGGTGGCACAGACAAGGTAAAGTGTCCCAACGGCGGGGCCAACTGGATATTGGGCGGCGCCGGCGATGATTTGCTGGACGGCGATAGTTCCAGCAGTTGCATCATCGAAGGAGAAGAAGGCAGCGACATCATCTTTGGAGGTGTCAACGGAGGCAGCCAGTTGTTTGCTGAAAGCTACGGGGACATGGCCACGCTGATTGCCGCGGGAGAAACGGCATTGGACAACGGCTTAAAAGGCGATGTGGTTGCCGTCTATCACGGCGATAATTACCTGTATGGTTCCGACGGCTACGACATTATGTGGGGCGGTATAGGCAAGGATTTAATCGTTGCCGGAGGAGGTAATGACCTGATCTTTGGTGAAGGCGGGAACATTACCGTATACTGGAGTTCCAGTTACGACTGGTCATTTCATATCAATGTCAGCACCGATGAATACGGAAACACGACATACACACCGGTAATCACCGGGACGTCATTGTATTATGATATGAACGCGCCATCCGGCGATGATGACGTGATCTATGCCGGGGCGGGGAACGATTATGTCGAAGCAGAAATGGGCGATGACGAGGTTTACGGAGGACTGGGCAGCGATACAATATTCGGCGGAGCGGGATATGATTTCATCGAGGGCGGTGATGACGGCGACTTTTTATTTGGTGGTAACGACGGTGACTACATCGATGGCGGCGCCGGAAATGACAGGATTGAGGGTCATGGCGGCAACGATGATCTCTTCGGCGGCGCCGGTGCGGATACGATCTTTGGCGGTACAGGAGACGACTATCTGGACGGGGAGGCGGAAAATGACCTTTTGGCTGGAGCGGAAGGGGCTGACATTATTTTCGGCGGAGAGGGGAATGATTCTCTGCATGGCGACGCGGGAAATGTTGCACTGATTGACCAGGGCGCTGACTACATCGATGGCGAGGGCGGAGACAATCTGATGGTCGGTTACGGCGGCAACGATACGCTTTTTGCCGAAAACGGCAACGATACGATCTATGGCGGTGATGGAAGCGATTACATTGATGCCGGTGAGGGGGCCAATGTGGTTTTGGGCGGTGCGGACAATGATGAAATCTGGGCAGGCACAGGCAATGACTGGCTGCAAGGGGACGTCGGAAACGATTATCTGGACGGCGGCGCGGGAAACAACACCTTATTAGGCGGTGAAGGAGACGACGAACTATTCGGCGGTTCCGGTGTTGATATCTTACAGGGCGATGCAGGCAACGACTATCTGGAAGGTTTTGAGTCCAAAGATACTTTGATAGGGCTTGATGGCAACGACATCTTATTTGGCGATGAAGGGGATGACCATGTCCAGGGGGATGCCGGAGATGATTATCTCGACGGCGGTATTGGCAACGACTATATGATGGGCATGGACGGATTGGATACAATATCCGGTGGCGACGGCATTGATTCCATCTGGGGCGGTGCTGGTAACGATACCATCTACGGCGGAGCCGGCAATGACCAGATAACGGGCGAAGCCGGAGATGATTATATTGATGGCGGATTGGGTGATGATTGGCTGCAAGGCGACGCGGGTAATGACACCTTAGTCGGCGCCGGCAGTGACACTTTCTTTTTTGCTACCGGCTATGGCTCGGATGTTATAGAAAATTATAATGCTGATTATCAAACAAGAACTAGTCATGTACAATTCGGAACAGGCATAACCTCGGCAAATCTGCAATTGGTGGTGGAAGGCAATGACCTGAAATTTCAAGTCATGGGGACTACTGATTCATTAACGGTGAAGAACTGGTTTAGCGGAAAAGAATACAAGCCGAATTACCTCATGTTTTCCGATTCTTCGTATATCACATCGTGGTATATCGATTCCGTCATGATGGGCAGCACCCTGTATGGCACTTCCGGTAATGATTATTTAATCGGCCGCTATGGTTACGACACCATCATCGGCGGAACGGGTAATGATACTTTGGCAGGCGGCGCCGGTGACGATACCTATGTCTATAACTCGGGAGATGGCAGTGACACCATAGATGATACTGTATCAGGAACGGAAGGCAACACATTATCATTTGGGACAGGCATTACATCCGGTGATCTGACATTAACCGTAGGCAGTCTGGATATATTGATTGGCAATACAGGCGGTGTCATTCATATTAATAATTTCGATCCGAATGACGTTTATGGACCACACGCCATTGATCTCTTTAAGTTTGCTGACGGAACGACGCTTACCTATAGCCAATTACTTGCCCGTGGTTTTAAAATAACCGGCACGACCGGTGATGATCAGCTCAGCGGCACCAATATTAATGACACGATTACAGGATTAAGTGGTAATGACCTTATCGTGTCGGGAGCGGGCAATGATACCCTCGATGGTGGCACCGGCATCGATACACTGGAGGGCGGAGATGGCGCTGATACCCTGATGGGCAGAGCGGGTAACGATGCATTATACGGCGGAAACGGAAACGACAGCTATGTATTTAACATTGGTGACGGAATTGATACCATCACCGACAGCTCAACCGTTGCCGAAGGCAATAAAATAACCTTCGGGCAGGGCATTACAGCCCAAAGCCTTGCCTTTGCAATCAATGGAAATATTTTAACAATAAATATCGGCGCCAATGGTGACGCGATTAACTTAGTGAACTTTGATCGAAGCGAAGTTGACGGTTCGCTGGTTGTCAGGACATTGCAGTTTGCCGACGGTAGTCAGGTCAATCTTACAGATATCCTTAATATAGCGCCGGTTGTGGTCAATCCCCTATTGGATCAAATGGCCGTGGAGGATTCGGCTTTCAGCTTTACGGTTCCTGCAGGCACCTTCAGTGACCCGGACACAGGCGATACCCTGACATACAGCGCGACTTTAGCTAATGGTTCGGCTCTTCCTTCATGGCTGACATTTAATACGCCTACAATGACTTTCAGCGGCATTCCGGCCAATGAAAATGTGGGGACGTTATCAATTAAAGTAAAGGCCACGGATGCGGCCGGCGCCAGCGTATCGAGTGACTTCGATTTGACCATAAATAATGTCAATGATGCGCCGGTTGTTTCCAATCCGATAACCGATAAGACAACAACGATAGATACGTTATTTACGTTCATAGTACCGGCAAACACCTTTTCTGATATGGATGCCGGCGACACCCTGACATACAGTGCAACACTTACCGATGGAACAGCGCTGCCTGACTGGCTGACATTCGACGCAGCGACCATGACATTCAGCGGCACGCCGTCCAGTGATAATGTCGGAACGCTCTCGCTGAAAGTAACGGCCACCGATGCGGCAGGTGCAGGCGTACATGACGACTTTGAGTTGAATGTAACCGATCAACCGGTTAATCATGCGCCGGTTGT
Source organism: uncultured Smithella sp. (assembly GCA_964480875.1). Lineage (GTDB taxonomy): Bacteria > Desulfobacterota > Syntrophia > Syntrophales > Smithellaceae > Smithella. The sequence goes on from CAYZRT010000124.1 coordinate 5,785, forward strand.
TGCCAACCCGATAACCGATCAAACCACTCTGGAAGACGAAATCTTCAGTTTTACGGTACCGGCAAATACCTTTGCGGATGTTGATGTCGGCGATACACTGACCTACAGCGCGACATTGGCTGACGGAACGGCTCTGCCTTCGTGGCTGGCGTTCGATGCGGCGACAATGACCTTCAGCGGTTCGCCTGTTGAGGTTGGCTCAATTTCCATCAAACTGACGGCAACGGATCATTATGCAGAAAATGTTTCGGACACCTTTGATTTAAATATACAACCCGGCGCTGCACAAGAAACAATCTATGGAACGAATAAATCGGATAATATCGTTGCCGGCTCCGACAATAATATCATTTATGCTTTGAATGGTGATGATACCGTTTATGCCGGCGCAGGCAAGGACACCATTTATGGCGAGGAAGGCAAGGATGTGCTCTATGGAGAGAGCGGTGATGATGTCATTTATGGCGACAACGGTGAAGATTACCTGAATGGCGGCAGTGGAAATGACAGAATTGACGGAGGTAATGGTAAAGACTTTCTGTATGGTGGCCTTGGTAATGATTCCCTGGATGGTGGCAACGGCAACGATACATACCTGTTCGGCAATGCGGACGGACAGGATGTAATCAATGAAACAGCCAGCTCAAGCGGCGATCAAGATAGACTGAAGCTTACCGAAGCAACAACAACCGAGCCGGTTATCGTCAAGCAGGGCAACGATTTGTATGTTTTCACGGATGCAAACAACTACGTGAAGATAGCCAGTGAATTTCAGGCGACGAACTACGGCATCGAAAGACTGGAGGTATCCGATGGTCACTACATTACCAGAGATGATATTCAGACAATTGTGGATACCATGAGCGCCATTAACGATTCCGGCATGGATGTTCTTCAGAAATACAATGCCATGATGGAAAGCGAACAGTATCAGAACATTCTGGCGGCCAGCTGGCAGCAGTAGTTTTACCTATGCAGGTGATAAGGCAATGACAGAAAGGCAATTTGTATTATTGTCCTTTTCAATATATGATTCTGGTTAAATCTTCTTTGTAATATATCGGATTTTTATAATCAGGATAGATATAAAAAGATTGAACTTTGTCTTTCGGTAAAAGTAAAACACTGCATAAGTCTTGATAAACAGGTTTCCAATCTGTAAACATTAGGACATCCGCAGGAGAATATTTCCTTTTGGACAAAATCAGCACATCCGTTTTATATTTTTTTATAATCTCCTGAACATCTCCTTTATTTTCAGAAAACTGCATTGCGGAGTAATATATATGATCGGGATATACTTCTTCATATCTTCCGTCGATGAGAACTTTACACTGGGGATATAATTTCCAGAACGCGTAGCTTCCCCAGCCGAAGGTCGTGGCCACATTCCCCCCAATATTATTTTGTTTGATGAATTCTAATGAGCCCACAGGATAAACCGCCGGATCGACAAAAATACTGCCGGATAATCGGGGTATCATAAAAATAAATATTACCGTCAGCAAAATATATCCGAAACTGTATTTTAGGACAGCCCATGCTTTATGGAGCTTTTCCGTTAAATGATTTTCGATGATTTTCCGTAAAGGTGCGAATAATTTTACGTATTGATGGTAAAAAAGCGCCGGTATGGCCAGTAAAAAGAACGCAGTGTGTCTTTGACGTGTGATGCTTAAATATAATAATAATACAACCAGAATGATTCTGGTCCAGTCCAGAGAGGCCTTTTGCAGATAAAGTTTGATCCCCACGAGCATCGTCAATAAGGTGAAAATAAAAAATCCGCTGTATACGTGTATTTTATATCCTTTAATAATATGAAAAGGCCCGTTTAAACTGATGGAGGCCCATTCAAGGATACCGGGTCTGGTCATTAACGATGCATCAATAATGTAATTCCAGAAATCTAATCCGTAGGGAGTGATCAGTGTTAGAGGCATGATTAAGGCTAATACGCCAAAGTATTTGATATATTTTTTACGATTCAGAAATTCACCGATGGCGTAAACAGTAACCAAACCGATACCGGCAAGAAAACCACCATGCATATTGACCCAGAATAGCATGGTAACCGGAAACACCCAGATAAATTTTTTGTTTTCTTGGCATCTTAATTTTTCCAACAGGTATATCCACAAAGTAAAAAACAGGTAGGTGAACATCTGACAACGTAAGAGATTGGCGATTCCGGGAAGAAGGGAGAATCCCAGAAAAATAAAATAAAAAATTCCCGCTGTATCTTGATTTGTTTGTTTTTTTATTATTTTAATGAAAAGTATAAAAATTGCCAAAAGGATAAATGCTTTAAGAGCAAACAGCCCCCATTCGCCAAAATGATTTACCAGAAAATAGAAAACAACTCCGGAACCCCATTCATGATCGACCCATAAATCTTTTGTGGGAACATAGGAGTAAATATCATGCTCTAACACTTGGCCGGTTTGGAAAAAAATTGAGCCGACAGCCAGCCGCGCCCATAAATCCAGATCCGGTATATTCGTTGTAAAGGTTAAAATACAAATGATGACTGTTATAAATATGTAGAAAAGGCCTTTTTTCATGGATTCACCCATCGATATTTATTTGGATTAAAGATTATTTTCCCCGTCATGTAAATAATGATGATAAGCCAGGCCAAAGCGTTTAACCCGAACATAAAATAAAGAA
>CAYZRT010000125.1:0-8413 GCA_964480875.1 uncultured Smithella sp.
TTTATTCGCCACCAGATCGAGCGCTTCATCCCACGATGCTTCGCGGAATTCGCCGCTCTTTTCTCTAATCAGCGGCGTTTTCAAACGTTCCTCCGAATAAATGAAGTCATAACCGAAACGGCCTTTCACACAAAGCCTTCCCTGATTAGGCTGGGCGTCTTCAACAGCCGTTACCTTAACGATCTTACCATCCTTGACGTGGAGCAACTGCTGGCAACCGACACCGCAATAGGGGCAGGTCGTACGGATTTTTTGAGTTTCCCAGGGACGGCCCAGACCTTTGGCTTTCTTTTCCGTCAGCGCGCCGACAGGACAAACCTGAACGCACTGCCCGCAGAACACGCATTCACTCATTTCATCATCGTACGCCGTATCGCCACCGGTGACAATCTTGCTCTTCTTGCCGCGATAACCCTGCGAGATGGCGCGGTTCACAACTACTTCGTTGCAGGCCTGTACGCAGCGTCCGCAGAGAATGCAGCGGCTGAAATCACGGACAATGAAAGGATTCAAATCTTCAGTGGGATAACGTTGTTCGCTTTCCTCAAAGCGAGGTGTCGTAATTTTATAGAAATAAGCCAAATCCTGCAAACGGCAATTACCGTTGGCTTCGCAGGTGATGCAGTTATGTTTGCCGCTGGTCAGCATAAACTCCACGATCATTTTCCGGGAGCGATGAACCAGTTCCGTCTCCGTGAACACTTCCATCTTCGGCGTGACTGGGGTGGAACAGGCCGCCACCAGCGAGCGCGCTCCCTTGACTTCCACGCAACAAATACGGCAGGCGCCCGTGGGTGTTGAGCCTTTCAAATAACACAGCGTGGGAATGTCAACCCCGCCGTTCTTCGCCGCTTCTACAATCATTTGCCCCTGTTCAAAGGGCGTCTCTTTTCCATTTAATAAAAATGTATCAGCCATTTTTTAACTCCACCTTCTTCAAAATTAAATAGATGTCACTCGTGACATATGCCATTCATGGCTTATGTCACGAGTGACTCATACAACAATGACCATCAGTCTGTCAATTGAAATCAAGAGGATTGTGTTATGTTTTAATTAACACATTTGCCGATTATTAATATAACTCCCAAACAGCTAAATAGTTAATATATTGATAACTTCTATAAGTTTGTTACTTCCTTAGAAAGGATCTATACCACGCATGTGATAACTTATTGAAACCGACAAAACGTTCCCAGAATCCTTTGCCGTGAAACATATCAATGAGACCCTTCATGCCGTCATACTGCATCTTTTCAAAGGGCTGCCACCAGAAATTCCTGCGTACAAAAGGCATGGTGCTCATAATGTCATCGACAATAACCTGCGGCTGGGTCATTTCGGCAAAGCCGATATCCCCATGCGTCCTGCCGATACCCGTCTCTTTAAATCCACCCCAGGGTGTTTCGGCAAGGCCGTGAGTCATTAAATGATCATTGATGGAAATGGCACCTGTCATCACCCGTCGGCCGATTTGTGACGCCTTCTTCCTGTTCTTTGACCAGACCGAGCAGGTGAGTCCGAGATTGGAATCGTTGGCCAGCGCTATCGCTTGTTCCATGTTTTCAACGGGCATAACGCCGACAACGGGCCCGAAGGTTTCATCCTTCATGACCAGCATGGTATGATCAACGTCCGTCAGTACCGTACAGGGCATAAAATTTCCTTTGCAGTTTTGAGGGCATTTGGATTGCGCGAATATTTTTGCGCCTTTCGCCAGAGCATCGTCAATATGTTCCTGAACTGTTGCCTTCTGTTTCCGGGTGGTCATGGCGCCGATATCTATATTGAGATATTTTCCTTCTCCGATGCGCAGGCTTTCCACTCTTTCCTTGAGTGCCGCTAGAAATTCCTGATAAACTTTTTTATCGACGTAGATTCTTTCCACGCCACCGCAGGATTGCCCCGAGTTCTGCATACCGGCCCAAACGGCTCCGCAGGCCGCGCGATACAGATCCGCGTCATCGCAAACGATCATCGCATCGTTGCCGCCCAGTTCAAGCACCAGAGGTGTCAATCTTTCGGAGGCTTTTTTCATCAGGTATTTCCCGATGGGCACGGACCCGGTGAAAAACAATTTATCCACACCGGCATCGATGAAAGCGTCTCCCGCCTTGCTGCCGGGCATATTAATATACGTAAACACATGCTCGGGAAGACCGGCGTATTCGACACATTCTTTCAGAACATGGCCGACCATCTGTGTCTCTGAAGCGGCCTTCAAAATAACGGCGTTACCGGCCAGCAGACCCATAACGACTTCGGAAAAGGGAATGGAAAACGGATAATTCCAGGGCGCGATAATACCGACGACTCCATACGGCACACGCACGATGCGGCTGCGCTTATTAATCATCATAATATTGCCGGTTTTGAGTTTTCTGTCTTTTAAAAACCTCGCCGCATTTTTGCAATAATACGATGTTGCCAGCGTAGCCGGCCCCACTTCGGTAAACATGGCATCAAACAGGCTTTTCCCGTTATCCTTGGATATGATCTCCGCTATCTTTGCCGAATTCTTTTGAATGTATTCGGCGAACTTCATTACGTATTCTGTTTTCTTTTTTAAAGGCAAAGCCTGCCAGGCAGGCTGAGCCTTTCGGGCATTATGCACCGCATTGATTACATCTTCGTGTGATTGAACAGGGTATATGGCAATGATGTCACCGGTTGCCGGATTGGTGCAGACGGTCACTTCTTTTTTCGGAACAGAAGCTTCTGTGAAAACCTCAAGATGTTTTGCCGCGCTTGATGTTTGTGACGTCATGATTATGCCTCCTCTTATTGATTATCGAAACATGAGTTGATGATCTTAATCCTCAAAAAGCCTGGTTTAATACTTCCAGAGCGTCGTGGTAACTGACTTCCACGGGGCTGAACGAAATGGCGCCATCATTAATCGCGCCCTGCGCAATCGCGGCCAGTTCATTTCTGGTTACACCTGCCTGGCTGAGCGTCAGGGGCATTCCGCAGAGCTTGTTGAGATTGCCGGCAAGATTGCGTATTGCCGTTACGGTGCCTTTGCTTCTTTCTCCAGCCGGAACCTTCGCGTAATCCTCGGGTGTTGACAGAAAACGCAACAGTTTCCCGATGCGCATTGCCGTTTCCGGTGATTTACTGATGTAAAATTCCAGACCGTAAGGCAGGAGAATGGAGTTGGCCACACCGTGCGGCACATGGCACTGTCCGCCGGTGGCATGCGCAAGCGCGTGTACGATACCGACCATTGAATTGGAAAAAGATACTCCGGCCAGCAGCGAAGCATTAGACATGGCCAACCGAACATCTTTGTCGCTGCCATTTTTTACGGCGTTGATAATATTATCATCGATCAATTCGATGGCGGAGGTGGCAAAGGCATCGCTCAGAGGATTTTTCTGCGGACCGATATACGCCTCCACGGCATGAGTCAGGGCGTCCATTGCCGTAGCCGCGGTAATTTTCGGCGGCATGCTGACAGTCATGACCGGATCAAGAACGGCGACTTTCGGAAGCATCAGCGGCGAAGTGAATTGCATTTTCAAATTCTTTGCCGGATTGGCGATAACGGCTGCCATCGTGACTTCCGAACCCGTTCCCGCTGTCGTCGGTATAACGATGAAAGGTTTCATCGGCTTGGTCAGGCGGTTGTTTCCGGTAAACTTCATCAAATCGTCGGTCTCCTCGGAAATGACGATATTCACGCCCTTGGCGGTATCGATCACCGAACCGCCTCCGACAGCGATGATCGAATCACAGCCTTGCTGCCTGTAGATGGAGGCAATTTCATTGACGGCAACATTCGAAGAATCGACAGGCGTATCATTATATACCGCCCCTATTGTGATCCGGGTTCCTCCAAAACTATTGATGACATGATCAACCAATCCCGCCTTGGTCACTCCCTTGTCGGTAATAATGATTGGCATTTTTGCCCCGAGCAGCTCAAGTTCATAAGACATGCTTTCCAGCGCCTTGTAGCCCGAAACAATCTTCACGGAATTAAAAAACTCATAGTATTTTGGCAGGCCTTCCTTGGTTTCTGTATTCACAACATACCTCCTTTATTGATATTGAAATGGTTATATGAAAAATCCAATGATTGCGTTGGTGTATGCCTTGACCATATTGATTAATGTCTTCATGGTCAGAGGTGGAACTTTTTTAATATAGAAGCGCAAAAGAAAACTGGGAAATAAGAGAGTCTGGGCGGCATTCATTACTCTGATCATGGCCATCATGTGATTGAGTTCTCCTCTGACGAATTGCCGGTTATGATAAACCAAATCGGGCGTGCTCATTCTGCCGGTCATCGCCAAGTACGCAAACTCGATGTTCTTGACGACCAATTCCAGATCCGCATGATAACCTTCTTTTTCGCCGACATATTCCACCTTATCCCCGTTTTTAAAAATCATCATGGACGGGCCATTGTTGACACTGAAACAAAAAGAAAAAGGCCTCGGCAAAGCATCCATTTCTTTTTTTACTTCCCGTATGTTTTTATACGCCGTCTCAATGCCCATCCCTAAAAAATAAAGGCTTAATCTGGTAATCTGTGTCTTGATCCATTTTTTAGGCGGTTCGATCTGATACTTATTGTTCATAGCCCTCCCCTTATTTTTGATACTTAAATTGTAATTTTGAGAAACAAGAAAATTCATTAAAATATTGTCGACTGTCGACAATCGACATAATATAATAATTTAATATTGTCAATTTGATTTTTGGCATTATATTGTGATTATTGAACAAATTAAGGTTAAATGGCCTATGTCATTATTAACATATGATTTTTTCGATTTTATCATATCGTGTTTTGTAGTTTTATGATAAAAGAATTATTAATTTTAGACCTTTTTATATTAAATTATAAACTGATAAATAAATATGATTGGAAAACAAAAATTATCAAATTTTAATAACCTAACTCAGCTACCTGACCAAATAGCGGAATACCTTGCCGAAAAAATCATCCATATGGAAATCAAACCCGGGGAGCGCATTTTCGAGACAAAGATCGCTGAGGAGTTTGGGGTCAGCCGTAGCCCGGTCCGGGAAGCCCTTTATATTCTTAACCAACAGTTTCTGGTGGAATTTCAACCCCGTCGCGGCGCAGTTGTTTCGGGTTTTTCCATAAAGTTTATTTCGGATCTGTATGATGTGCTGACCGCCCTTTATACCCGCCTTGCCCAAAAAGGATTGTCGCTCGCAACGGAAGATAATCTCAATCAGATATCTCCTATATTAAAATCCATGGAAGAATGTGCGGATAAATCCGATTTCGAAGGGTATTATGATGGCATGTTCGAATTTACATCATTTTGTATGAAAAAGGTCAACAACCCGATTTTGGAACAAATCATTCTCAATCTCTGGCCAAGCAAAAGACGCATGGAATTTGCAACCTTATACCGGCGCAAGGAAAGCCTGCGGGAAAATTTGAATTTCTTCCTCAAAGGCACAACGGCCTATATGGCTGGACATCTGGAATTGGTTGAAAAATATATCAGTGAGTATATTGAACACGAAAAGGAGTGCGCTATCCAGTTAGCACATGAGCTTAATCAGGATGGTATAGACACAAAATAATCGTTGCTCGTCTTATAATCCTCATAAATTATTTTTGATTACACGAAATGATGCAGACATTTTAGGTGCTTCATCAGTTAGCCGAAAACGACGTTTTAAGTCCGGATATTATAGAAAATGTGTCCGACGCGATTCGCCAGCTTTATCGTGACGACTTCAAGCAAACGCCCTTGAGTATGGTTCTTTTTGACGCCGACAATCTGGACAAAATAGGCCTGCTCGGTATCGCCAATTATTTCATCAAATCGGGTTTGCGGGGCCGGGGAATAACAACCGAAATGATCACCGATCTTACCGTAGAATTAACCTACGCGCGATACGCGGCGCGCAGATTTTATACAAAAACCGGACGCGCTCTTGCCGAGCGCAGATCGACAGACACGATTCATTTTATTCATCACTTTCTCGCAACCCTCAAAGAAGACGGCCTTTTTGACGCCCGCATTGAACATTCCCGGGTGTCCGATGTGGAACTGGAAGTCGTCACGCCATCTGCCTGTCCATGCGGCGCGGCCATGGAAATAAAACAAACATGGATCGAACAGGGAGTCAAGTGCACGGAAATTCATCTGGAAATAACCTGCTCATCCTGTGACAATAAACATAAAATAAAGTTCTGCCGCCCCATGTTTATGGTGTGAAGTCGCATTGATTGAAGATCATTCCCGCAGAAAATCACGGGTATGAACCCCAGGGCAAGCCCTGTACCCTCCGCTATGCGGGATTGTTATATTGTTCCGCTAAGCTTCGCACTCGAGATAATTCGATCTGCACGTTTCAGCGCACTTCGTTTCTGAAAAGTGGATCTCATTAAAATTGGAGTCTCACAATAAATCTGCGTGAGTTTTTAGAAACAAATTTCAGGAAGTTTTCTAGAGCCTTTATTTTATTACAAATGTTCGATACCAAGCGTATTCCAGTGTAGTGCGTCGTAAATCCCTTGGCACTGGTTCTGAGCGTATTTACGGTAATTATGATCATACAAAACAAACACTATATGTAAAAAAGCGTTAGACGCATTACACTCGTTACTGGTTTTTTAAAAAGCATTCTTCATTAGACATTGTAAATGATTTCTTGAAATTTAACATTATATCAATTATCTATTTCCATAACTTTGTGGAGCAATGCTATGTCCAGCGATTTGATGAGCACCAAAGAAGTTGCCAAATACATTAATATTAATGAAAAACAAATTTATCTTCTTGTAAAATCCGGAAGAATCCCCTGTACACGGGTAACCGGAAAATGGATTTTCCCAAAAACATCAATAGATGACTGGATACAAAACAGCGTAAAGGGAGGTCTTCAACAGGCCAGAAAAAGGGTCAATAAAATTGAAGGCGCACTCCTGGCCTCTGGCAGCAATGATCCTTTGCTGGACATATTATTAACCGTTATCAAAAAAGATCATACGGATTTCAATATCTTTTCTGCCAACACAGGAAGTGTCGGCGGCCTCCAGGCTTTTAATACCGGATTGACTGATATCGCTTTTTCTCACCTCTTCGATCCGCAGTCTGGTGATTACAATACGCCTTATTTAAAAAAGTATTGCCCTGATCAACAACCGGTTGTTGTGAATCTTTTTCACCGCCAAATAGGTTTTCTGATTGCCAAGCCCAAGGTTGATATTTTTAAGGGATGGAAAAGTTTAACCCATAAAAAAATCAGATTCATCAACCGGCAAAGCGGTTCCGGTGTCAGGATTATGCTGGACTATGAGCTGAAAAACAAAGGGATACCTTACAAGAATATCCTGGGGTATGATAATGAAGTTTACACGCACTTTGAAGTAGGACTATCCCTCATTTCCGGTGACGCTGATGTGGGAATTGCCTCTGCCGCTGTGGCAAAAATATTGGATTTAAAATTTCAACCGCTGATCAATGAACGTTTCGATATGATTCTTGATAAAAATACCTTCTTTCAACCGGCGGTTCAGACGTTTATCGAAACGCTTCAATCGGATAAATTTAAAAACCGTGTCAAAAAAATAGGCAATTACGACTTTAAAGATTCCGGAAAGATTCTGTATTCATAAAAAAATAAGGTGCCCCTCCCCTTTTATAATTCAAGTTCGGCTACCGCCCTGATCCAACCCGCGCTTGCTCCCTTTATTTTAACCGGGAAGCAGTAGAATTTGAAACCCGTTGAAGGAAGCAGATCCAAGTTGGTAAGCTTTTCAATCTGGAAATAACCTTTTTCAATACCCGCAAAATGACCTTCCCAGATCACAGAGGCATCTTTTGTCCTCACAAAATCCTCTGCCTGAAATGAAAGCGGCCTGTCCCAACTCCAGCCGTCTGTCCCGACCACGTGAACACCCTGATCAAGAATCCAGAGCGTTGCTTTCCGGCTGAACCCGCAGCCTTTGACAAGATATTCAGGTGTCCCCCAGTAAGGCGCCGCGCCGGTTTGCGCGAGAAATACATCCCCCGGCGCAAGCACATGACTGATTTTATCGAGTTTTGCTTTTACATCGTCAATCGTAATGTTGTATCCATCGGGAAAATCTGAAAAATCCAGCTTCACTCCATTGCCCACACCCCACTCCAGCGGAAACTCATCAATCGTCAAAGCAGGCTTTCCGCCATCCTGTGTGGGATGAAAGTGCCAGGGCGCATCCATATGCGTGCCCGCATGCGTTGACACCTCCATAACTTCGACCGCCCAACCAAGGCCTCCCGGTAGGTCATCGGTGGTTAATCCCGGATAAAAGATTTTCATACTCTCAGCGCCAAGAGCATGATCAATATACACAATTTGGGGTCTCATTACTGGCGGGTCGCTCGGCAACCCTTGTTCAATCGCTACTGAAAGATCGATAAATCTGCCCATT
>CAYZRT010000126.1:0-8006 GCA_964480875.1 uncultured Smithella sp.
GCCCCGCGTGGGCGCGTGGATTGAAACCGGCCAGATATTGCATGCCGGGCAATCTTCCGGAGTCGCGCCCCGCGTGGGCGCGTGGATTGAAACTTAATTCCTGGTACTGAATATATACCTACCGATGTCGCGCCCCGCGTGGGCGCGTGGATTGAAACAAGTACCAAAGCCGGAGCCAATGACGAACCGTTTTGTCGCGCCCCGCGTGGGCGCGTGGTGTGGAACCGCATCAACAGAGCCCGTAGCGTGTAGGGCGCAGTCCCCGATTGTGCCGGAAAATATTTTATTAGTCGGCGCGTTCGAGGAACGCGCCCTACGAACGGCAAATGATCAATGATATTAATTTCGGTGTGCACGCCCTACAATCGTTGATGTAGGGATTGATCCCCTGATCAATCCGCAAATAATTTTGAAAAGGTAATGATTATGAAAAATAAACAAGAATCGAAATCCGGCAATGTAGTTGATTTTACACAATACAGGAAAAAAGCGGTGAAAAGCAAAAAGCCGCCGGTCAAAGTAAACAGAGAGGCGGAGTATGCGGCGCAGGAATTGATTTACGATGCCTGGGAGTCGGCCAATAAGAAGACAAGAATTAGTCTGGCCAAAGAAGCTCTTATCATATTTCCGGATTGCGCCGATGCCTATAATCTTTTGGCGGTGGATGCGGCAAAATCTCTGGAAGAAGCCAAAGAATTTTATCGTCGGGGCATGGAAGCCGGTCGCCGCGCTCTCGGTGAAAAAATATTCAAAGAAGACAACGGTTATTTCTGGGGTATGTTGGAAACTCGTCCCTACATGCGGGCGCGTGCCGGTTTGATGGAATGTTTATGGGATGAAGGAAATCATGATGAGGCCATCAGCCATGCCCGGGAATTGCTGCGCCTGAACATTAATGACAATCAGGGCATCCGCTATATTCTGATTACTTATCTTGCCTGCCTGGGGCGGTACGACGAGCTGGAAAAATTTATGAATGGTCGGTATAAAAATGACGGGATGGCGGAATGGCTTTATACGAAAGCTTTGTTGTTGTTTGTGAGGACTGGCGACACAGCAAAAGCAAGAAAAGAATTATCCGCCGCAATGAAAATGAATGAACATGTTCCGAAGTATTTGACGGGAAAAAAGAAAATCCCCCGTTTAATGCCTGATTCCATAACCGTAGGCGGCGAGGATGAAGCCTATTGTTATGCTGCCGGAAATATCCCGGCGTGGGAAAAAGTGCCGGGCGCTCTGGCCTGGCTCAAAAAACAGGCAACTGATTGCCGCTTGTAGGGATTGATCCCTGATCAATCCGCAATTTATTCGACGCAATCGGCGATTATGCCCTACAAGAGTAGGGACATTAGATGCGTTACAAAACAGTGAGGGAAAGCATATGAAAGAGCCTCTTTCCTGTTTGTGTTGCGGCAAGTGTTGTTTTGTGGATATGACTGCTTATGCCGAACAGGAAGATTTTGACCGCTGGCGTAAAGAAAACCGGCAGGATATTCTGGAGATGATCGAGCACCGCCATCTTATCTGGGCGGGTGACAGAATGATTTTTTCGGAAACGGGGGATTATCCCCGGGAGTGTCCTTTTCTTTATAATTCAGGGGATTTATGGCTTTGTTCAATATATGAGACGAGGCCGGCAGTGTGCCGCAATTATCAACCGGGCTCGTCGGAGTTATGTCCGCAATGGAAGGGTTGATAGTTGATAGTTGATAGTTGATGGTTGAATTAGTTGATTATTTTTCCGAACAGGTCGTATTCATCAGCGGCGGTTATTTTGCATTTCACAATGCTGCCGATCGAGGAGTTTGATCCTTTGATGTAGGTCACACCGTCGATTTCCGGCGCTTGACGATGGCATCTCCCGATATAATGATAATCGCCACAGTCACTTTTTTCTTCAATCAATATTTCCTGAATTGTTCCAATAAATGTTTTGTTGATGGCAGAAGATATTGCCGCCTGCTCATTCATTATTGTTTCGCGACGGCGCTGCTTTTCTTTTTCAGAAATCTGCTGTTTCAAATTCGCTGCTTTTGTTCCTTCTTCTTTGGAATACGTAAAGACGCCAAGATGGTCGAATTTTGTTTCGTTGACGAAATCAAGCAGCCTGTTAAATCGTGTCGGTGTTTCTCCCGGGAATCCGACGATAAGCGATGTTCTCAACGCAACGCCGGGAATGATTTCTCTGGCTTGAGAAATAACTTTTTTTATTTTAGCGGCTGTTACTTTGCGGTTCATGGCTTTCAAAATATTGTCGTCAATATGCTGAACGGGCAGATCAAGGTAGCTGCATATTTTTTCACTGGCGGCAATGGTTTCCAGTAAATCAGCGGTGATGCGCGCCGGATGAGCGTAAAGCAGACGTATCCATTGCAGGCCTTTGATTTTTGCCATGTCCTTTAACAGGCCAGACAGACGTGGACGGTCTTTTAAATCTCTGCCGTAAACAGTAGTGTCCTGTGCGGTAATGATAAGTTCCTTTATTCCTCGTCCAACCAGCATTTCGGCTTCTTGCAGAATATCATCCGGCCTGCGGCTGCGGGCCTTTCCCCGGAGGGATGGGATAACACAATAGGAGCAATGATTAGAACACCCGTCGGAAATTTTCAAATAAGCGCTTGCAGTGGCCGGAGATAAAATTCGCGGGTGCTGATGGTTCATCAAGAAATCCGGTTTGGTTATGACAGCAGCTCTTTGTCTTTTCTGCCCACTGATTTTATTGATGTGGTGGACGATGTTTCCGACTTCACCCGTCCCGATGAATAAATCCACCTCGGGCATATGAGTGAGAAGCTCTCTGCCGTAACGTTGTGCCAGGCATCCGGCGACGACGATCTTCAGATGGGGATTGTTCTGTTTTTTTTCTTTGGCCAGTGTCAGGATGGTTTCGATGGCTTCTTCTTTGGCGGGATTGATAAAGGCACAGGTGTTGACGATGGCAATATCGGCTTCATCATGCTTTTCCACCAGGGGATGGCCTGATTGATTTAGAAGGCCTCCCATGACTTCCGAATCAATAAGATTTTTCGGACAGCCGAGGCTGATGATACGCACTTTGATTTGATTTGTCTTTTTCAACCGGGGAGCTTTCTAATAAGGACTTTTCTTGGTTTTGCGCCGTCGGAGGGACCGACAATGCCTTCCGCTTCCATCTTTTCGATTATGCGCGCGGCGCGGTTGTAACCGATTTTCATGTAACGCTGGACCAGCGAAATGGACGCCTGTCCGAGTTCTCCAACGAGTGCCACCGCTTCGTCATATTTTTCATCGAAGTCATCGTCTCCTTCATGCTGCGTCTGCGAGGCCGCCAGCGCGTATTTTTCAATGGACGAATCGTAAGCCGGCTGTGCCTGCATCTTGATATAATCAACAATGCGCGTGATTTCTTTGTCCGAAACGTATGCACCATGAATGCGGGAAAGCTTGGATGTCCCGGGTGGAATGAAAAGCATATCCCCGGCGCCGAGAAGTTTTTCCGCGCCCTGCTGGTCGATGATGGTGCGGGAATCGATTTTGGAAGAAACCTGGAATGAAATACGCGTCGGGAAGTTCGCTTTGATCAGACCGGTGATGACATCAACAGACGGTCTCTGTGTGGCGATAATCAGATGGATACCGGCGGCTCTCGCCATTTGAGCCAGTCTTGTGAGAGATTCTTCTACGTCTCGCGGCGCGACCATCATCAGGTCGGCTAGCTCGTCGATCACAACAATAATATAGGGAAGTTTCGTGTGTTTTATTTCCTTTTCTTCATTTGCAGCGGCCGGTTTATTTGCGGATTCTTCGATTTCCAGATCGGGATCCACTTGCTTGGGCAATGCCAGAATAGTTTTGCTTTTCAAACCTTTCAAAAGCAATTCATTATATGCGTCAATGCTTTTTGCTTTCAGGTCGTTGAGAATTCTGTAACGCCGTTCCATTTCTTCCACCGTCCATCGCAGAACCTGTGAGGCCTTTTTAGGATCGGTTACGACCGGGTGCATCAGGTGTGGAATGCCTTCATACGAGGATAATTCCAGCCTTTTAGGGTCAATCATCAGAAACTTAACGTCATCCGGCTGAGCTTTAAAAAGAATGCTGCAAATCATGGCGTTAAGCGCGACGCTTTTACCGGAGCCGGTGGTCCCCGCAATGAGCAGATGAGGCATTTTTGTCAAATCGGCAATAACCGGTTTGCCCACAAAATTAACGCCCAGAGCAATCGGCAGACGGAAAGATGATTCGGAAAAGGAATGATTGTCGATGACTTCTTTGAGAAAGACAGATTCTCTTTTTAAATTTGGTATTTCAATGCCGATGACCGATTTGCCGGGAATCGGGGCGAGAATGCGGATACTGGGAGCCATCAACGCCAGAGCCAGGTCATCAGAGAGATTGACGATCTTGTTGATTTTGACTCCCGGAGCCGGTTCCAGTTCATACATCGTAATGACCGGTCCGGGCATGACTTCGACCACACGCCCTTCAACGCCGAAGTCGGATAACTTCTTTTCCAGGATACGGGAGTTGGTGACCAGGGAATCCCTTTTAACCCGGGCATCTTTCTGGGGCGCTTCTTCCAGTAGCGTAAGGGGTGGCAGCTGGAAATTTTCATCCGCTTTTGCCTTGGTAAAGTCAAAATGGGTTTGTTCAACTTTTTTTGAAGGAGTCTTCTTGATAACCGGCAGGGGTTCTTCAATTACAACCGGTTCAGATTTTTTTTCAATTTTTGCGCTGTTGAGAACAAAACGGATAAAGGAGGAAATACGGCTTTTGCAGAGATTGAAAAGCCCGGCGGAAAATTGAGATAATTTTCCGGAAAAGAAAACGATGGAAAATTCAGCCATGAAGGTCAACGACACAACAAAAATTAGAAATAAAATAATATAGGTTCCGGCCACATTAAAATATTGACGAAGCAAGCCGACAAAGGACACACCGATTAAGCCCCCAATGCCGTTTTTCAGAGCTTCTCCGTAAATCTTGACGCTGCCGCTGATCAGAAGCGCCATAATGCCGGCAAAGGAAAGAACAAAAAATAAAAATGCCACGACCCGGCTGGTGTTCATCGTGAACTCAGACCGTAAAAAATATTTAAAACAGCAGACAAAAAGAATAACGGGAAGCAGAAAGGACGCAACACCCAGAAGACGTATTAAAGAATCGGCTGTATAAGAGCCCGCCTTGCCAATCCAATTATGTATGGCCTGATCTCCGGAGACAAAATGGGTAAAGGAAGGGTCCTGGGGATGATAGGAGACAAGACACAAAAGTAAAATACAAGCAAGGGATAGACAAACAGCTCCCTTAATCTCTCTGGCTCTTTTATGATCAGTCTGTTTTTTTTCCATTCTATGGCCGAAGGTGAAAATGAATTTTCATCAAACATTATTTCAGAAAAAATCAGATTTGACAAGTATGGTAATCGTTCCCAAAATCCAGCAGTAGTATGCGAAGAATTTTAGACGGGCCTGACGAATAATCAGAAAAAACAGTTTCAGGGATAAAAAACCGGCTAAAGCGGCACAGAAAAAACCGGCAAAATACAGCCACATTTCCTGATAAGAAATTTCTCTTAAGTAGCCGGATTCCAGCAAAACCGCGCCGAAGACGGCGGGCAGCGATAGCAGAAAAGAAAAACGCGCGGCCGCCGGGCGATTAATCTTGCGGAAAACACCCGTGGTTATTGTTGCTCCGGAGCGGGAAATTCCCGGCAGGAGAGCCAAAGCCTGGGCAAGTCCGATTAATATGACGTCGGTGAAATTCATGTCTTTTTCATCGCGTCCGGCATCGGTTACCTTGTCGGAAAAATAAAGCAGGAATCCGGTGATGATTAAAAAAAAAGCCGCCGCCCGGGCGGATTCAAAAACCTTATGGAGATAATCTTGAAATAATAGACCCAAAAGGGCTGCTGGAATCGTGCCGATGACTAGAAAGAGAAAAATTTTTCTTAACGTTGCGGGATCATTGTCCCGGGAAATCTTTAAAGTCTTATTTTTTTGCGGCACAAGAGCTTTGAGCATGTTTAAGAGATCAACACGAAAATAAAAAACAACCGCAAACAGAGTTCCTAAATGCAGCATGGCGTCAAAGGCAACGCCCGGCTGTTTAAAATCCGGTAAAAAACTCTGCAGAATCACCAGGTGAGCAGAACTGCTGACGGGAAAAAGTTCAGTCAATCCCTGAACAACACCTAAAATTATGGCTGACGATAAATTCAAATAGTCTCACTTTCTAAAGCTCTAATATTTAGGCTTTCGGAATCCTGCCATGTATTGTAATTCTTTATAATTTCATTTCTGACTTTTTCAACAAGCTCGTACCGTTTCTCAATATCATAATTTACAACGTCGATTGGTTTTCCAATGATCATTTTTATCTGTCCCGGCTTTATTCTCAATGACCTTTTGGGCATTATTCTGCCACTACCGATTATTGAAACCGGCACTATAGGTACACCGGACTTGATAGCCAGATGAAAGGCTCCCTGCTTGAAAGCTTTAATTTCTCCTTCACGGCTTCTTGTGCCTTCCGGGAAAGTCATAATGGATTTTCCATTGCGGATGCGCAGGGCGGCTTCGTCAATGCTTTGCAAGGCTTTTTCGTGATTACTTCTGTCAATTTCAATGTAACCGGCGCTTCTCATTGCGGCGCCGAATATGGGAATGGCGAACAATTCTTTTTTGGCAATCCAACGGAACTGAGCAGGAATGTATGCCAGAGAAATTAAAATATCAAAATCGCTTTGATGATTGGCCATAAAAACTTGAGGTTTCCCCTGCAATATATTTTCTTTCCCAATGACTTTTACTTTGATGTTGCATATCAGGAGCAATATTTTAGCCCAGAGATTGGCCACTTTATGGATTTTATTATCGGCAGACGGAAAAACTGAAAAAACAACAGACCAGAAGGACATAAACGCCGTGATTGCGCCCCCTATGGTAACCAATAGTGCCGAATGAATCATAAAAGACCCTTTTCTATTAAAGTACTTGAAGTGATGTGTTACGATTAATTTTTTACTTGATAACATTATCGAAGTCAATAATGAAATGCGCTTTTGAAAGCATTTAAATACATAACAAAGCAATCGGAGGTGTGCTTGTAAAAGCGAGTTTAAATCAGGACAAGGAAAATCTGAAATGGTTTTCTCTGAATATCTTCAGGCAGGCTTTTGTCACATTATGGTCATAAAGAATCCCGGAGTTACTTTCAATTTCGGAAAGAGCTATATCCTGACCAAGAGATGGCCTGTACGGTCTGAAGGACATTATCGCTTCCACAACATCGGCAACAGCCAGGATGCGGGCTTCAATGAGAATATCTTCCCCTTTTAATTTTTGAGGATATCCTGATCCGTTTATCCGTTCATGATGTTGATATACAATGTCGGCCAAAGGCCAGGGAGATTCCACGTCTTTGATAATTTCATAACTGTATTGACAATGAGATTTAACCAGTGAAAATTCAAGATCGGTTAACATGGTCGGTTTGCAGAGAATTTCCGAAGGGATGGAAATCTTGCCGATATCATGAATAGCCCCCGCCATGCGAATTCCTTCAATAGCATCGTGAGGCAGCTTCATCTCGGTGGCAATAGCGCGCGCTAGGTCAGCCACTCTCCGTTGATGTCCCGCGGTGTACGGGTCCCTCGCTTCAGAAGCGATACCCAGCACCTGGATGGTTGTATGGATTGATCTTCGTAAAGTTTCCAAAGTTTCTTTCAACTTTTCCTCGGCTTTCCTATTTTCGGTTATATCCTGATAAATGACCTGGTACTGCTTTTTTCCGTTCCAGAAAATTTCCTTGCGTAACGTATGAATATGGCGGATTTCTCCATCTTTTCTCATAATGCTTATTTCGTATTCGGATGGGCCTATCTCGCCGCGGTCTCTTTTTTCTTTTCGCCAAAGGAATTTTGCAATGCTATCCGGGGTGTAACGCTTGTGCAGAGGCGTATTTCTTAATTCATCAATACTGCTGTAACCATATATATCCAGAGTGGCTTTGTTGGCGTAGAGCGT
>CAYZRT010000127.1:0-7922 GCA_964480875.1 uncultured Smithella sp.
AAGAAAAGGACATTTTTTGTTAATTTGTTAAATAAAATATTAAAAGTGTTTAACGAAATATAGAAATCTTTCAAAAGTAATTCTCCTTCCGATATTGACAAAAAACAAATAGGTGATTACTAAGTAATGAAAATTTTTAAAATAATTTATGGTGTAATATCAATGAAAGAAATATCTGTTCAAACGCATTCCCGTGTGGAAATGATTGACATTACCACATCTGTGCAAAAAACTATTCGAGACGAAGGCATGCAATCCGGTATTTGTTTTATTTATACTCCGCATACGACCGCCGCGATAACGATTAATGAAAATGCCGATCCGGATGTGCCCCGTGATATTCTTGCGGCATTGGATAAGGCGGTTCCCCTGTCAGCCAATTACCGGCATGCGGAGGGAAATTCCGCTGCGCATGTCAAATCCTCGCTAATTGGCGCATCGGAAATGGTTATTATTGAAAATGGCCGTCTGGTTCTGGGAACCTGGCAATCCATATTTTTCTGCGAATTCGACGGTCCGCGTACAAGAAAAGTTTTCATCACAATGATTGCTAAATCACGTTAACTTATTCCCCCAAATTAAGATGAGTAAATAATTTCATTCTGAAATCCTTATTTTTCAATTTTTAAAACTTTGTCATAGGTTGTAAGTGTGTAATAATTAAAAAAAGCTGAACTCTATTTTAACATATGGTAAAAACACTTGCGGAAGGTCAATATGTTAAATAAAGAAAATTTTCGTCCCGGCATACACAAACTCATTGTTTATATATTTTTGGTTGCGATGACACTTGCTGTTTATTGGCAAGTGAATCACTATGATTTTATTCGCAGCATTGATGATGACGTTTATGTCATCAAAAACAGCCATATTCAGTCCGGAATTACTCTAGACAGTTTCTTTTGGGCTTTCAGTACAACGCATGCAGAATTCTGGCATCCTTTGACGTGGCTATCGCTGATGTTTGATTATCAAATGTACAGCTTGAACGCCGGCGGGTATCATTTGACCAATGTTATTCTGCATCTTCTAGGTTCTTTATTACTTTTTTGGCTTTTTAACCGCATGACAGGATCTGTCTGGCACAGTGCTTTTGTCGCAGGATTCTTTGCGCTTCATCCTCAGCAGGTAGAATCGGTTGCCTGGATTACTCATCGTAAAGATGTATTAAGCGGATTTTTCTGGATGCTCACGCTCTGTTTTTACGTTTATTATACGGAAAAACCGATAATCAAAAGATACCTGCTTGTTCTTGGTTCCTTTCTATGCGCTCTTATGAGCAAACCTATGGTTGTCACCCTGCCCATTATTATGATCCTTCTTGATTACTGGCCGCTTGGACGCTTTCAGTCAAAGAAAGAAAAAATAATTTTCTGGCAGTTGCGGGAAAAAATCCCTCTTTTTATTTTATCGGCTATTTTTTCTGTGGTTACGCTTTATGCTCAGTATAAACCTTCCGTAAAATTGATTGACGTTCCTTTAGGCTCACGGATTTCAAATGCTATTGTTTCCTTTGTCGCTTACCTTGCAAAAACTTTTTGGCCTTATGATCTGACCATCAGCTATCCTTTCCCAGCGCATATTCCCGCACCGCAGATTTTGCTTGCCTCTCTGGTCATTATTTTTGTAACCGTTTATGTTATGGTAATGGTTAAGCGTTTACCGTATCTCTTTTTCGGATGGCTGTGGTTCGCAATTACCATTCTGCCGGTTATCGGAATTATTCAGAAAGTCGTCTTGCGAGCGATGGCCGAACACTATATGTATCTGCCCTCTATTGGCATTGCCATCATGCTGGCCTGGGGCGTCCCGCTTTTGTTCCCCGGTGAAAACCTTCGCAAAAAAATTTTATTCCCCGCGGGAATAACAACCTTGGTCCTGTTGGCCATTTTAACATGGAACCAATGCGGTCACTGGAAAAACGACATCGTGCTTTATCAACATACTATACAGACAATAAAAGACGAGGCTTATGCGCATCATATCAGGGGAATTACTTATGGAAAACTTGGTCAATATCAGCTGGCGATTGAAGAATTCGACAAAGCTCTTTACCTGAAACCTTATTATGTAAAAGCATATTACAATCGAGGGCTGGCTTACGCTAAACTTGGCCAGCACCAACGTGC
Source organism: uncultured Smithella sp. (assembly GCA_964480875.1). Classification (GTDB taxonomy): domain Bacteria; phylum Desulfobacterota; class Syntrophia; order Syntrophales; family Smithellaceae; genus Smithella. Next base: position 2,130 of record CAYZRT010000127.1, read on the forward strand.
CGTTGAAGACTACAGTCAGGCAATAAGAATAATGCCGGATTATGCCAAAGCTTATCATGAAAGAGGAAATTCTTATTTCGCGCTCGGCCAATATCAGCCGGCCATTGAGGACTATCGCGAAGCTATACGCATTAAACCGGATGATGAAGAAATCCACCGGTTGTTAATGCTGGCATTGGAAAAACAAAAAAAACGTTAACTACTTTTGGAGATATTTTTAAGGATACTGATACTGCCTGTCAAATAAATATAAATTTATTAGTCATGTATCGGTAAATGTTGTTTAATCATCAGTTAGATGATCTCATTTATGAAAAAAAAATACACTTGTCTCATCGTCATTATTTTAATCGTTTCTTCTTTTATTGTTTACAGCAAAATATTGGATAATGATTTTGTTAATTTGGATGATAACCAATACATTGTTGAAAATAATCATATTAAATCAGGAATTAATACAAAAAGCATTCAATGGGCGTTTACGACCACATATTTCGGCTACTGGCATCCCGTGACATGGCTCTCCCATATGCTGGATTGGAATCTTTTCGGCGCAAACGCTGCCGGTTATCACCTCATTAATTTGCTTCTGCATATCGGTACGGCGCTCTTTTTGTTTCTGTTGCTGCATAAGACAACTAAAAATATCTGGTCTTCTGCCTTTGTCTCGGTTTTATTCGCCTTACACCCCCTACGGGTGGAATCCGTGGCCTGGGCAGCTGAACGCAAAGATGTTTTAAGTATGTTTTTCGGTATGGCAAGCCTTTATGCTTACTCATTTTATAATGAAGATTATAAAGCCTCCAAATATTTTATTTGTCTTATTTTGTTTGCCCTGAGCCTGATGTCTAAGCCCCTAATGGTCACCTTGCCTTTTGTTCTCTTGCTTCTTGATTACTGGCCGCTGGGAAGATGGACAACAGGGATATCCTCAAGCCTTCGCAATTCAACTTTCAGACTAATAATAGAAAAGGTTCCTTTTATTTTTTTAAGTGGCATTTCCAGTATCATAACGTTGGGGGCTCAAAATAAAGTGGGCGCGCTTGCTTCCATAGAACAATTGTCCTTCTCCGTACGTATTACAAATGCTGTGATTTCATATGGTACTTATTTGAAAAAATTTTTATGGCCTGTTGATTTGGCTGTTTTTTACCCTTATGAACATTTCTTTCCATTATGGCAAACCATTACCATCAGTTTTATGCTGTTAATGATTTCTTTCGCTGTTATTTTTTATATTAAGAAATTACCTTTTTTATTCGTGGGGTGGTTTTGGTATTTAGGAACTTTTATTCCCATGATTGGACTGGTGCAAGCCGGCATGCAAGGCATGGCCGACCGCCATACTTATCTTCCGTTCATCGGAATTGCTCTGATGTTGTCTTGGAGCGTACCGCTCTTGTTCACTCGTGATGACCTCCGCAAAAAGATTTTATTCCCTGTAGGGACAACCACTTTAGTCATCCTCGCAATTCTAACGTGGCAACAATGTGGATACTGGAAAAACACTTTTGAGCTTTTTAACCATGCTCTACATGTAACAAAAGATAATTATTTGGCACATAACAGCAGGGGAATCGCTTATGGTGAACGTGGTCAATATCAACTTGCCATTGAAGATTTCAATGAAGCCATACGACTGAAGCCTGATTATGCCAAAGCCTATAACAATAGAGGGTTTGCTTATTTATTACAGGGTAAAATAATACCAGGTTGCCAAGATGCGCAAAAAGGGTGTGAGTTAGGAAATTGCAGAACGCTGGAAACCGCCACAAAAAAAGGACACTGTCATTCATTTAACGATGTGCGGCAACAAAAAATCGACACCGACAAAGATGTTTTATAATAAAAGATAATTCAACACACAAGAATGACCTTATGATCAAATAAAATAATAGTTGAAAAAACCATCTGTAATCAATGTAAACAAGAGGTAAGGAAATGCCTTATATAAAGGGCAACGTGAATATTCTGATAAATATTGTTTTATGTTTATCTTCATTCATGGTTTCTATCTTTGTCGCCGACTATGTCCTGAGAAGAATAAATATCGAAGGCTTATCGGGATATAAAATATATCTTAGAAAAGATATTAAGTCTGAATACGATATGTCATCAAAGCCACAAATGATTATCGAAGGCAAAGAGGTCAAGTTTGACGACGGCAATTGTTATCCCTCTGATCCTGCGGGACACCTGCCGATTAAATCATTTAATCCTCATGACGGCAATTACTGGTATTGTGTTACCTATGACTATCAGCAGAGACGTCAGGGATACAATCCGGTCAGGAAACGTCAGATTGCTTTTGTCGGGGATTCTTTTGCTTTTGGGGATGGAGTGAAAGAAACGGATACTTTAGGATACCTGTTAAATGAGTACTACATGAAGATTAACTTTCAGAATTGGGGCAAAAAAGGAGAGAACGTTGATGATGTGATTGAAAAATGTAAAAAAATCAACGAATTTGTGCCATCGATAAATGAAATCATATATTTCTATAATTTAAATGATGTTCGGATGTCGGAATTGATGAGTTATCAGCATAAGAAGTTGATGATTGATTTTCAAAATATACGTTGGTCTCGAGATGAAATGCGCCGTGGCGCCATTACCAATATCCTTTCTTCAAGTACGCTATTTTCATTAACCAGAAAAGCGTGGGTAATGAACAGAGAATGTTTTCTTACTGTTCAGAATTACAAAGATATGTATTTGAGTGAACTTAACCGGCAGGAATTTCTTTCGACCATGGATGATATACAATCCCTGAAGGATATGCTGGCTGCACGTGGAATATCTTTTCGTATGGTTATTTATCCGTTACTGTACAAAGACATCTTGGGGCGATATCCATTTGAAAGTGTTCATGCCGCAATAATGAAAGCGTGCGATGAGCGTGGGATCTTATGTCTGGACGGTTACGTGCCGTTTAAAAGTTATTATTCCATGAAACGGTTTGCCGTTCATCCGCTTGATTATCATCCGAATGGATTAAGCAATCGGGAAATTGTTCATTATATCCATAAAAAGGATTTTATAAAAGATAGTACAGAAGAATAAGAGAAAAATATGACACGGTTGTAAAAAATGTAATCCTTAAAATGGACTATAATTCTTGTTTGTTTATGTTGTTTCTCTTTTTCAGACAGACTGACATTTTCTCCAGGGCATGTAATAACAGGCAAAAAATACTTGCACGATTATTTTATAATAATGAATACAGATCTTAAATTTTACAAATAATTTAACATTCTTTTTCTTCTTAGCGCTAATTTACACGTCTGAAGAGCAGAGACTATTTTTGGCGGAATATATCGATCATCTTTTTGTGAATCAGGGCGTTAGATGCGAGAAGACTGGAAGAGGATATGTTCCATTTTCCACCGAAGAGATCGGAAACTCTGCCGCCTGATTCTTCCACCATCAGACAGCCTGCCGCCGTATCCCAGGGTTTGAGCTTGAGTTCCCAGAAACCATCAAACCTTCCCGCCGCCAAATAAGCCAAATCAAGTGCCGCTGCCCCGGCGCGACGAATCGCCTGAACATTGACGGCCATCACATTAAAATAATCGAGATTGTTTTCCTTGCTTTCTCTAATATCATACGGAAAACCCGTGGCCAGCAGACTGCGGGAAATATTTCTTACGGAAGAAACCGTCAATTTCCGGCCGTTCAGATCAGCGCCCTTGCCGCCTTTGCCATCGCTTACCTTGACGGTCATCCGTTTGCTGTCAATATCGGTCAGTTTAAGGCGTGCCGTTTTTCTCGCTCTCAATCCCGCAGAATACGTCATCATCAGTATCGCCTTGTGCTTGAGGTTTCTGGTAACCGAAAAGATGGATTCCACCTCCGAGAGGTCCAGCATAACCGGTAGTTTTCTCTTGCTCCGGGGACACCTGATCTTTTCCACCGGCCATTCCCGCTTCAGCGTTGTTCTGTCGAAAAACTTGAGTCCGGCAACATACAACCGGAACGTCCCCTCATACAGGTGCCGCTCACTGATCATGTGAAGCATGTACTGCTTGAGGTCTACCTCTCCCCATTCCTCAGGCGACCGGTTAAAATATTTTATCAGGTTCTCCATTTCCCAAAGGTAGGTATCTTGTGTCCTCGGTTTGGCTTCGCTCAACTGTAAATCAATCAGCATCTGATCTCTTAACGTTCTCATAAAATCTCCTTTGATTTTGATATCCGCACGCGCATGCCGGCGGTATGACAAAGGATGCTGTAAGGGGATTCCGTTTGATCAACAAGCGATAAATAAGCGTCTTGGGTTATAGAGGCTGGTAAGATTAGCCGATGAAACAGGCGATGGAATGGCTACCGCGAAGCGGTTTAGTTCTTCAATTTGGAATAGTCAAAAAACTACTGACCTCTAACTTAACTTTATGTTATAAACATCTCGGGCAGGTCATCACATTTCCAATGTGAACTTTTCCAGATGAGAGTACATTTTAATTATAGTGGAGGTATTGCCTATGCCAAAGATTGTTGATCACGATAAGTGCCGGCAGGAAATGTTGGGAAAATGTTTCTATTTTTTCGGTCGAAAAGGTTATTCCAATATAACTTTAGTGGATATTGCCAATGAGATAGGAGTATCCAAGGGGAAGCTCTACCACTATTTCCCCTCCAAGGAGAATGTGCTAAATGAGCTGATTGCTTGGGCCGCTATAGAAAACGTGAACGAATACGAACGTCGCGCCGGTTCTGTTAATAGTTTCCAGGATCGCGTTGATCAGATAGTATTTGTCTTGAAGGAGAGTGGCGAGTTTTATCGGAACATCCTGCTTCTGGCGGCTGACCTGTTCAGAGTTATGAATATCGAGCAGGTCACGAAGCTCTATGCTTTTTTCTCCGAATACTATATTAGCATGATATCCGAGATGCTTAACATTTCGCGGGAGTTTGCCCAATCAATATTCCTGCATATTATTGGCATTATTTTCAATTCGCTAGCATTAAACAATATAAACGAATACAATAAACAGGTCGATACCTTGAGCACAATACTTAGACCCATAATCGTGAACGCGCCCTATTCTAAGAAAAAAGCCGCACAAAAATTCAATGAAATAATTAACTCTCAGAAGTTAGTTCTTCCCAAGACGGTTGCTATGAAGAATAAAATAACCAAGATAAAGAAGGATATCATTGAACAAAAAGGTAGCTATCTAAAAAAACAACTGAATAATAGTAGATAATCAGTGAATAAATAGCAACCCGGCATTTGTTTTCAGGTAAAAATTTTTAAACGTAAATCATCAATTTCTACAAATAATGCAAGACGTCAATATATTATAAACATATCCAACCTCTTACATTTTTCACCAAAATTTATAATTTCTCTTGACATATAATGGTTTACGTGTTTTTATACCAGCCAGCCGGATTAAAATAAATAAACAACATTGCATTAAACTGCGGGTACTTGTGATTTTCCAATATGGATACTGCAAGAATGTGGTTCAAGGGCGAGTAAAAATATGCACAATGGCTTCTTCAAAAGAAAACCAGACAAAACATAAGACACCCTTGGAGAATGAAATGTTGTTTAAAGGTTTCAGAAATTACATCCTCAATATACGTTAAAAGTACAAAAGCTTAATTATAATATAAGATTGTAATCATTAGTTTTTTATCAATAAATATTTCGAAAAGGAGAATATTATGAGATGTAAAAAACTGGTGTTGTTGCTTTCCGTATGTTTTGTAGTGATTTTCGTTGGATCTGCCTTGGCTGCGACTCCCCTTAAAGCAAAGAGTGAATATGCAAATCTTCCTAAATTG
>CAYZRT010000128.1:0-7888 GCA_964480875.1 uncultured Smithella sp.
GGAAGGCAGCATTGTCGTTGAAAAGGTGAAAGAGAAGAAAGGCGCTTTCGGTTTCAATGCCCGCACCGATGAGTATGAAGATATGATTTCAGCCGGTGTCATTGATCCGACCAAGGTTACCCGTTTTGCTCTTCAGAATGCAGCCTCTGTTGCGGCATTACTATTGACAACGCAGTGTATGATCGCCGACAAGCCCGAAGAGAAGGGTGCCGGCGGTGGAATGCCCGGTATGCCTCCCGGTGGCGGATATCCCGGAATGGGAATGTAAAAATATAGATTGAAGGCCAAAGGCTTACGTCTGTAAATAAGAAAAAGCCCTCCGTTCGTTTGAGCGGAGGGCTTTTTTGTACGAATTAAATTTGAGTTTTAATGTCTTTATCCGAATCTTTAAAAAATAATTTACGTTGAGCAAGACGATGACCATTTAGAAAATCACGATATTTTTCGATAAGAGAAATACTGTCCGCGGTTTCCATGGTCATATAGGAGCGCATCAACTCTTTTTTCATCTCAACATGATTTTTGATCTGTTCGTCAGTCAAAGAGGAAAAAAAGATTTCAATCATTTTTTTACGCAAAGGACGGCAGGTATGCATGATGAGGATGACAACAATATTATTTCCGACTTCAGCGACAAATTCCTGAGATTTCAACTCCAGTTCCACGACACGCACCCGGTCATGAAGATGGGCCAGTTCTTCGTCAAAAATATCCATCATGGCTTTAATGTCACGCGATGCAAAGCGTGTGGCTGCAATCTTGAGGCTTTCGGGAAGGAAGAAAACCCAAAATTCCCAAACTTCATCCAGAATATAAGGGTCTATAAGCCATTCATTATCCGGTGTTTCTGTCTGCGTAAAAAGCATCCTCAAAAAGTCAATGCTGGCTCCCTTCATATAGTCCCGGACATAGATGCCATCGCCATGTCGGATGGTAAGCACGTTTATCGATTCCAGATGCTTTAGCGCAATTCTCAGAGATGCTCTGTCAACCTCAAGATCTTTGGTCAGTTGTCTTTCGGAAGGTAGTTTGTCACCTGGTTTAAGCTGTCTGCTGAAAACTTGTTTGACGAGTATGCTCATTACTCGTTCATGTGCCGGAAATTCTTCCATGATAACTCCTTTATAATAAGTCTATTGTGAGACTCAAATTTCAAAAACGAAGTGCATTGAAATTTGTAAGTCGAACAATCCCGCTAAAAGCGGAGGGTATAATACCCCGCCCATTAGGGCGGAATTAAGGTAGTTCCGATAGCTATCGGAACTACCTTATGGTTTATACCCGTCAGAGACAAAAATAAAAAATACTTGACAAATGGTAAATATATTGTTAGCGATTGGTCAACCAATTTTTTGTATTAGTATACCACGTTTTTTTATATTATCAAGCACGAAGTTGATCATCTTCAGAGAGGTTGTCTTATGCGGGATGTCTATATTATCGGAGTCGATACTATTAAATTCGGTAAACACATGGATAAGAGCATCAAGGATCTGGCGATTAAAGCTGCCACCGGATGTCTGAAAGATGCCGCTTTGGAAAAGAAGGACATTCAGGCAGTCTGGTTTTCCAACGCCGGATGGGGTGAAAGAGGTCAGATGACGATTCGCGGACAGGTTGCCCTCAAGGGTATGGGCATCGAAGGTATCCCCATTACCAATGTGGAAAACGCCTGTGCCGGCGGTTCCACGGCGCTGCATCACGCCTGGTACGGTGTTGCCGGTGGCCTATATGATGTCACCATGGCTGTTGGCGCGGAAAAACTTTATTTTTCCAACAAGAATCTTGTCTTCTTCGGTTTCCTCGGTGGAATTGATATCGAAAACGTCCTGAATATCGCAAAGACACTCTCTGTGTTTAGTCTTACTGAAGAGGAGAAGGCTAAAGCAGAAATGTTTAAGCAAAAATATCAGAAAACGAAAGAAGCCGGCGACAACGGCATGAAAAAAGCCAAAGCAAAAGAATCAAAATGGAAAGAATACCGTGATAAAATTACCTCCTTTATTGTTCTGGCGGAAAAAATCGGCTACGATACCGTTTGGCAACTGGCAAAACTGACCTCCGGTGACCATTCTCCGTTTATGGATGTTTATGGATTTGCCGCCCGCCAGCACATGAAAAAGTATGGCTCTACGGTTGAACAACTCGCCATCATTGCCTCCAAGAATCATTTTAATTCCACGCTCAATCCCAACGCCCAATACTGTTTTGAAGTTCCGGTGGGAAAGGTTTTATCCGACCGTATCGTGTCGTGGCCGCTGACCCGCGCCATGTGCGCTCCCATCGGCGACGGCGCTGCTTCAGCCATTTTGTGTTCTGAAGACATGGTTAAAAAACTAGGCCTGACCAGTCAGGCCGTCAAAATCAGGGCTTCGATTCTCGGCTCCGCCATCAGGACATCTTTCGATTCCGACATTCCGGAAATCGGGGAAAGACTTTCCAAACAGGCTTACGAAAAAGCCGGCGTCGGTCCGCAGGATATCAACGTTGCCGAGGTACATGATGCTTCAGCTTTTGGTGAAGTGGTGCAGGCGGAAAATCTGGGCTTCTGTCCCAGAGGCGAAGGCGGAATTTTTGCCGAAAAAGGTGAAACGAGCCTGAAGGGCCGCATTCCTATTAATCCCAGTGGCGGACTGATCTCACGGGGACATCCCATCGGCGCGTCCGGTCTTGCCCAGGTACACGAACTGGTTACCCAGTTGCGAGGCAGGGCCGGAAGACGTCAGGTTAAAAATGCCAGACTGGCTCTGGCGGAAAACGGTGGAGGCGCCCTGGGCACGGAAGAAGCGGCAATGTGTGTTCATATACTGGAGGCCCCTTCTCGTTAAACAGCCATCGGTGTCGCCAGAGATATTTTGAAAATTCAAAATAGTAAAGATTTAAAAAAATGCCGGTGTATGGTAATTAAATCATCATATATTGTTTTCGATTCGTTCCTCTCTGCGTTGTCCAAGGGGAGGAATCGCCCCGGTTGTTGTAAGGTCGTAATGAGTCAATCCAGAAGGGAGGAGTTATGATTTCACCAAAGGAAGACAAGTCTTTATTGGAGCGTGAGCCGCGATTCGATGATAGTTACTGCAGTATGCAGGCTATTCCGAAGATACCCACCGCCCAACTCAAGGAAATTAGAGCACTCGTCAGCCATGCACGCCGGTTCAACGATGAGGTCGTCAGGCCGATGGCACTGAAAACCGATTTAAAGACTTATCAGGATCCGGAATATCTTCCCTGGGATCTTGTTCAGAAGGCCAATGAATGGGGTTTTTACACCATGTTCATTCCCAAATTTTTCGGTGGTCAGGGATGGGCATTGCCGGGTCTGAATTACGTTGTAGAAGAACTGGCCTCGGCGTGTGTCGGTATCGCCAACGTGGTTTTTGTTCACTATCTCGGTTTTGGGACAATACTGGCGTCCTGGAATATACCGCTCGTCAACAAAATCTGCCGTGAAGTGGCCGAAGGAGAACGCACGGGCAATCCCTGTTTGATCACATTGGCTATTACCGAGCCCGGAGCCGGGACGGATGTGGAAGAAGTGGAATTGGTCGATCGCGGCAAAGTGACCTGTTATGCCGAAAAAGTCAAAGGCGGCTACATCGTCAACGGCAGCAAGATTTTTATCTCCATGGGTCATGTTTCCACCTGGCATGGTCTGGTTGCCTATACCGATTTGAAAAAACCATCCGAGAATACGGTCATGCTTGCGGCCAGAACCGGAATGAAAGGACTTACCTTCGGCAAACATGAAGACAAGATGGGTCAGCGCGCCTGCCCGGCCAGCGAACTGATCTTTGAAGACTGTTTTATACCGGATGAATGTGTCTTGCTGGACTCAAGAACCATGCGCAAATCCCCGTTGCGTGATACCGGAGAGCTGGTGAATCAGATTATCCACTATGTCGTTGAGGCGTCCCGTCCCGCGGTAGGTGCTTTCGGAACCGGTGTGGCCCGCGGGGCTTATGAACACGCGCTGAAATTTGCGAGTGAAACCGCTGTAGACGGCAAATTGTTAATCAATCATGAATGGGCGCAGATCATGCTCGCTGAGATGTATAAAAACGTCATCACCGGACGGCTCGCTTATTGTGAGGCTAATTTTTCCAATAGTCTGGAAGGTGGGATTTTTAGTTTCCTGCAAATAAAACCGCTTTACTATTATCTCAAATACATTCCGCAGTTTGTGATCGATACATTTTTTGTTCCTTGCTACAAATTGAAGCTGGTCGATTGGTTCTTCCATCAGATTTACGTGGAAGGACAATCCCTGGAGGCACAGAAGCGCTGTTCCGGATGGTCATCCATTGCCAAGTTTTTCGGCACGGATATGGGCATGAAAAACAGCCAGATGGCGCTGGAAATGATGGGACAGGCGGGATTGCGGCATGACCGCGGGGCGGAAAAAATTCTTCGTGATTCCAAGTTACTGCAGATCTATGAAGGCACCAACCAGTTAAACCGTCTCAATCTTTTCAACTGCCTGATTGCACGCAGTGTGCCGCAGGCTCGTGTATTCGAAGAAGAATAGGAGGGATAAAAATGCTGACCACCGTAAAATGCGAACTCAAATCCTTTGAAGATCTGGCGCACAGCTTTGCAGCCAAAGAGCTTGCTCCCAACAGGGAAGAACACGACCGCTATCCTTTTGGCTCTTTTTTCGATTCCGTCGTCAACAAAGCCCATGAAGTCGGATTGCTGGGCGCTACATTGCCGGAGGAATGCGGCGGCATCGGGCAGGACATCAGTGCCTTGTGCATTATCCTCGATCATATCAGCGCGGCGGATGCCAGCCTGGCAGGTATTATTTTTACCAATGCTCTTTCGCAGGAAATCATGCTGGCGGCGGGAAATAAAGATCTTCTCGCTGACGTTGTGGGAAAAGCAACGGATGCCAACGCATCTCTCATTGCCTGTCAATCTTTTGCCAATCCTTCAGAAACCGGCACCTCACTGGAAGCTGTCAAAATCAAAGATAGCTATATTCTTAACGGTGAAATCGAATATGTTGTATTGGGCAGCCTATCCGGGCATGCTCTGGTGCCGGCTAAAATCAAGGGACAGGATGGATATTCGTTCTTCCTCATCAATCTTACGGATAAAGGAGTTAACAAAAGCGCACCAGTATTTAGTCTGGGTTTGCATGCCTGTCCGGTCGTGGATGTCAATATGGTGGGAGTTGCCGGTACGTTAGTCGGTCAGGAAGGAAGCGGAGCGAAATATTTTAATCAGGCCTCCGACCGTATGCATTCTGCTGTTGCGGCCATACAGTGCGGAATCATGAAGGGATCTTTTAAAGAAGCCCTTGATTACAGTCAGCAACGTTGTCAGGGTGGTAAAGAAATCATCAACTGGTCGGGATTGAGGATGATTTTAGGCCAGATGGCTGTGCAGGTTAAGATTGCTGAAATGGTTTTTTCCGAGGCGGCCCAGGCCGTAGAAAATCAGGAACCGCAATGGAATATCTATAGCCGGGCGGCGGCACTGCATTTATCGGAACTGGCCTGTAAACTGACGACGGACGGGATTCAATGTCTGGGCGGCAACGGCTATATGAAAGATTACGGACAGGAAAAAAGATTCCGGGACGCTAAGCATGTGCAGGCTTTTTTGGGTTTGGCTCCGATGAAAAAACTGAAAATTGTTGAAGCGATAGTCAAAGGATAATCGAGTCTTTTTACCAGCGGAAAAAGATATTAAAAAAATATTTGTGAGGGAGAAAGATGTATTTACTGGCGAATTCAAAAATTATGTTTTCCTTGAGTAAGGGTATATTAAAATTCTTCAAAGATGAGATGGCCCGCGGAACATTCCGGGAGAATTTTCGAAGTTTGAAAAAAACGAAGGAAATTATAGAAGACATGTCCTGGGCGGAACTCATTGAAGAAAAAGCCCGCAAATATGGAGACAGACCCTTCTTAATTTTTGAGGATAAAGAGTTTTCTTTCAGGCAGATGGATGAAAACGCCAACAAGGTGACCAACTTTCTCCTGAAACTAGGCGCCGGAAGAGGCAAGGGCATTGCCATTATTATGGGCAATTGTCCTCAGTATCTGGACGTATTTATCGGGTCGCAGAAAATCGGAATGTATTCCATTCCCATCAATACGTCGCTGCGTGGCGACAGCCTCCTCTATATCCTGGACCATAGCGATGCGGAATTTGTCATTATTGACGAGGAATTTCTCGACGCATACAAAAAAATAGCGGATAAGATTCAAAAAAGAAAAACGGTAATAGTAAACTGTTCTACTCCAGAGGGGGCAGCTGCTCTTCCTCAAGGGATGTTGAATCTTATTGAAGCTTACAGTCAACCGTCGAATAAGCCGAATGTGAAATATGATAAAAACGACGTGTGTTTTATTCTTTACACGTCAGGAACAACCGGGCTGCCCAAGGGAGTCATGTACAGATATGGTAAAACCACGTTGAAGCTGCTTTCGATACCGGCATACGCTCTCTATAGAAAATCGGACATCCTGTACACCAGCCTTCCTCTTTTTCACGGCAACGCACTCTGGCTTTGTGTAACTCAGGCTATGCACCGTGGCTGCAAGGTGGTGCTGGCCAGAAAATTCTCCGCGAGCCGTTTCTGGGACGAAATACGCAAATATAATGTGACCGCTTTCAACACCATCGGCGCCATGATTCCCATTCTAATGAAACAGCCACCCAAAGAAAATGATCATGTGAACAGTGTGCGGTTTACTTTATCGGCCGCCTGTCCGGTGGATGATTGGGAAAAGTTCGAAAAAAGATTTGGAATTAAAATATATGAAGCTTACGGTTCCGTTGACGGCGGCGGTAAGAGCATCATGAATCTGGGCAATGCTCCGGTCGGTTCCATCGGCAAGCCCGCCCTCAATACCGTATATCGGTTGGTGGATAACGAAGGTAAGGACGTTCCGGACGGCACTCCGGGGCAACTCATTTTTGAATCCAAAGGTAAGAAAAAATCCGTGGAATATTTTAAAAATGAAAAAGCCAGCAATGATAAGTTGCGTAACGGTTGGATTTACACAGGTGACCTGGTTAGACGTGATAAAAACGGATACCTCTATTTTGTCGGACGTAATGCCGAATTCATGCGCATCAAGGGTGAAAACGTTTCTGCTTACGAAGTGGAACATACGATTCAGAAACACCCATCGGTCCTGGAGGCAGCCGTTTATGCCGTTCCCTCAGAATTGGCCGAGGATGAAATCATGGCCTGTGTTTCTCTGGTTGAAGGTCATACACTGAAAGAAGCTGATCTGATCGAATCCCTCAAGGAGAATCTGGCGAAATTTGCCGTCCCTCGCTTTGTCAAGATCGTCAAAGAATTTCCCAAGACAGAAACACAAAGAATTATTAAGAAAGAACTGGAAAAGAAAGGCATTGTTGAAGGAACTTATGATTCGCAGAAGAATCAATACATAAGTTAAACAAAAGTGTCATAACGATATCGTTTCAGGATGTCATTCATGAATTTTTAAACATGACAAAAATGAGGGGAGGAAACAAATGTCTTCTTTATCCAAGGGGTCAAAAGTAAAAATTGAGTTGCAGAAAAGAAATTTTCGTCCAAGCAGATTCAAAAAAATGGTCGATCCACCTGTGGTCAGCGCACCTTTCACTATAATTGTAGATGAAGACAAATGCCTGGGGTGTGGCGTATGCATACGAAATTGTCCAGGCAATAGTATTGTTATGGTGCCGAAAAGCAAGATCTCCGATGTTCAGTCTCCCGCTTGCCAGTATAATTGCCCCGCAGGTATAGATATCCGCGAATACCTGAAACTCCTTAATGACGGCGCTTCCCTTGCTGATGCCTGGAAGGTTCTCACAAAGAATAATCCGTTTCCTGCCGTAACCGGTCGGGTTTGCCCTCATCCCTGCGAGACCGCCTGTAACC
>CAYZRT010000129.1:0-7752 GCA_964480875.1 uncultured Smithella sp.
TCTACATGATGGAGGAAGGTTTTATCGCGCCGACATTGAACCTGGAAAACATCGACGAACGCTGCGCCATGCTGAAACATGTGCAAAAAGTAATTCAGCATCCGGTCAAAACAGCAGCGGTTCAAAATTTTGCCTTCGGCGGCGTCAACACCATCCTGATGATTAAAAAGTTTTCCTGAGTTGAAAATGTTTTTGTCCCGCTTTTTTCATTTTGCACTCGATTTATCCGTAACACTGATTTTGTGGTTTTATTTCATGTTCGGATATCTTTTTATTTTACTGTTTTTGTATCTGCCCGTTTACGTTTTTGCGAAAAACCGCGCCACCGCTCTTCAGAGTTTAAACCATATCCATTTAAAAATATTCTTTGCGTTGACGAAACTGCTCGTGCCCGGGACAAAATTCATCATTCCGGATGATGTGCGAAAAATTCATTCCTCGGTAATCGTCTGCAATCATTTGTCCTATCTCGACCCCATTCTGCTAGTATCGCTTTTCAGACAACAGAAAACCATTGTCAAACATACTTTTTTTAGAGTGCCCATTTTCGGCTGGTTTTTGAAAAACTACGGGTATATTTCCTCCGGAGCCGATACCATGATGGGCGCGGAAATGATCAACCATATGGAAGATATCAAACAGCATTTGTCATCGGGCGGCGTTTTATTTGTTTTTCCCGAAGGCACCCGGAGCCGCGACGGCAATCTTGCGTCGTTCAACAAGGGCGTTTTTACGATTGCCCGCTATTGCAACGCGCCATTGAAACTCATTTTACTCAGGGGAACCAACAAATTATTTCAACCCGGTCATTTCCTTTTTCACACTCAGGGACATAATGAAATTGAACTCCAGTTAATCGGTTCTCTCAATCCGGATTACAGGAGTAAAAATTTTTCCATCGCTGCATTGTCAGATGAGGCCAGAAAAATATTTGAAGAAAATATTCGTTTAAACAATGGCAGTTAATTTATATTATTTTATTTGCATGTTTCCTCGGAAATTCTCCAGACTGTGCGCTGGCGTAAAGCCCGGCGAATGTCGGGGGGATTAAGGGGGTGGAAAATAGAAGAAAAAACGTAGTACGGGTCTTCAGACCCGTTAGAATTCATTTCATCTCCGTCCCTACGGGATACCTCCGCCGGCGGAGGTATCCCGTAGGGACGGAGTTTGGATGTTTTGTTAATGAAGCAATAGAAATAAACAGGAGGTCTATGCAATGGAACTGCAAGAAGCTATTTTAAAACGCAGAAGTGTCAGAAAATTTACCGACGATGTTGTCACCGATGATGAACTCAGACAGATATTTGAGGCCGTGCGCTGGTCGCCGTCCTGGGCCAATACCCAGACCTGGGAATTCATCATCGTCCGCGACAAAGCACTGATAGAAAAAGTCGCCGGCACCTATTCCGAAAAAAACCCGGCCACAAAATGTTCGCTGGCTGCTTCCGCTTTGATTGTCGCCTGCGCGAAAACAAATATTTCCGGCTGCTATGACGGGAAACAGGTCACTTCCATTCCCAACTGGGAATTTTTTGATCTGGGCATTGCCGTTCAGACGCTTTGCCTGAAAGCCCATGAGCTGGGACTGGGAACCGTCGTTGTGGGTTTAATGAACCATGAAGCCTGTGAAAAAATTCTGGTTGTGCCCGAAGGTCACAAAGTTTATGCCGTCATTCCGATCGGCAGGCCAGCCACGCCGCCAAAAGAAGGACCGGCGCGCAAAGCTCTTTCCGAAATGGTATTTTTAAATGGCCTCGACAAGTCGATATTTTAATATAATATAAATCGGCTTAATACCTAAAAACGGGGTCTGGAATAGGTTAATAATCTAGTAATAACAATGGTATATATGGACAAAAATTCAGAAGGCTGAAAGATGAGTAAAAAAATGTCCATATTGCGAGTCATATAAAACAAAAAAGAAAGGGTTTTATAATAACCAACGACAGCGTTATCGATGCAATTCGTGTGGCAGACAGTTTCAAAATCATAGCCGGAATAAACGATTAGAAAAGACAATCTGGAAACAATACGTATATCAGCGACAGACAATACGTCAGTTGGCGGTAAAATATAAACGAGGTAAAAACTGGATAAGAGCACATCTGTTAAATGTGCCGGTAAAAGAGCAACGTCATATTCCTCAGCCTATAGTAGCCATTGCGGATGTAACATTTTTCAAGAGATCGTTCGGCATCTGTGTGATGAGAGCACCTCATCTGAAAAAAAATCTTTATGCACAAGAAGTACAAACAGAATCTGTTGATGCATATAAACAGGGGAGGATTAATTTAGAGGAACGAGGTTACACCATCAAGGCTATCGTCTTGGATGGCAGGCCCGGCGTGAGACAGCTCTTTTCTGATGTACCCATACAGATGTGTCATTTTCACCAGAAACAGATCATTACCCGTTATCTGACTAATAATCCCAAATTAGAAGCAAGCCTTGCATTAAAGAAAATAACGGATGCTCTTTGTAAAACCAATGAAAGAGATTTTGCGGCCGCTATGAATAACTGGCATCAAAAGTGGTCTTGTTTTCTCAAGGAGAGAACAACAGATCTGTTAACAAGAAAATGGTTCTACACTCACAAAAGACTTCGCTCCGCTTATCGAAGCTTAAAAATTAATTTGCCTTATTTGTTTACCTATCAGAAATATCCAGAACTCAATATACCGAACACGACAAATTCTCTTGATGGTTGTTTTGCCTATTTGAAAGAATTAGTAAGAGTTCACCGAGGAATAAATAAAACGCTTAAAAGAAAAATTGTTCAGGAAATATTGACAAAATCAGACCCCGTTTTTAGGTATTAAGCCTATAAATCTAAGGCAGGGAGAGCCTTCTCCCTGCCTTACCAAAACGGGAGCAACTTTAATTTCCGGCTGCGTTATTATTGAATGATGATATAAAAGATAGGTAAAGTGTCTCCTGATTTCCGGAATTTCCGGGACCGGCTATAGGGAATATCATTTTGATTTTACTTATATAAAATGGTAATTTGAAATTATGAATAGGAAGCAAACCGCCACACATCGCATGACAGATCATCAGGACGACAATTATGTCCCCGGCACACCGGAAGAGCGGATTCTTCTTGTCTGGCCGTTGACACGCGAAATATCCTCCGTGAACAAAAAGTACGATGCTGAACAAAGACTTCAAAGAGATATAACACGTCTTATCCGACGAGAACGTTAGATTTCTGCTTCAAATCATTCCTATCAACTGGCAGGGAGCTTTCTCCCTTCCCAACCAAAGCAATACAGATCAAAACAAATCATCAAATATTCCATATCAATCGATATTTTAGAATGCATTTTTAAGATAGATGTCTGCCGGGTACACTTACGTGTGCGAAGAAAAGGATTGATGATAGTATCAAATGATGCTATCATTGGCACGTATGAAACCACCGTATGAAATTACGAATAAAATCTTATTGCTTTACGGGCAAATCAGCGAAGCTCTCGGTTTATGTAAGAGCCTGTTATTGGTCAAGCCCGAAGCAAGATTAAGAAGAGAAAATCGCATCAAGACCATACACTCTTCGTTGGCGATTGAAGGCAACTCACTCGCCATTGAGCATGTCTCCGCTCTGTTGGAAAATACAAAAGTGATCGGCCCTGAAAAAGATATCCTTGAAGTTCAGAATGCTATTAAGGCCTATGATCGACTCTCGAAATATAATCCCTATTCGATGAATGACTTCTTGAAAGCTCATAGCGTCTTGATGAATAGGTTGGTAGAATCAGCCGGAAAATTTAGAACAAAACAGGTGGGTATCTTAAAAGGCGCACAAGTTCAACATGTGGCCCCTGGTTACAGCAAGGTTCCCGGTTTAATGAATGATCTGTTCGAGTACATTAAAAAAGATCCGGATATTGCTATCATTAAAAGTTGCGTCTTTCATTATGAGGTAGAATTTATTCATCCATTTATGGATGGCAATGGCCGAATGGGAAGATTCTGGCAAACCAGGCTTCTCATGGAAGAAAACCCCATATTTGAATATGTTCCCATCGAAGAAACCATTAAGAATAATCAGGAGCAATACTATAAAACGTTGGCGGAATCCGGCAAATCAGGCAGGTCAACCGTTTTTATTGAGTTTATGTTGGAAGCCATTAACAAGTCCCTTCGAAAAACAATTGAAGAAGCTCATCCTGGAAATATAGACTATCAAAAAAGAGCGGAGGCCGCACTCTTAATGCTTGACGGTTGGTTTGACAGAAAAGAATATATGAAGATTCATAAAGGCATTTCCACCGCCACAGCAAGCCGTGATCTTAAACAACTTCTTCAAGATGAGAAAATTGAATCTTCCGGTGCGGGAAGAATGACGAAATATAAGAAAATAACATGATCAGGAAGCCGTCCTGCTGGTTTAGGCTTGCAGCCTGAACCGAAATGTTGCGGAGCCTTCTCCCTGCCCTACTCAAGCGGGAGTAACTTTAGCTTCCGGCTGCGTTATTCTTGAATATAGACACGTATAGTAAGCTGAAAGAGAGTATTCTTTAACGAACAACGTCATGCGCTCTTTCAATAGGCATTCATTAATGTCAGTTTTCTTTGAATCTGACAAATTTCCCATGATATGCCAACTTGGCTTAAGTGCGATATTAACACGAAATACTATTGGCCACGACACCACTACTGGAGTGCCGCTTGATGATTATAAAGTTCATACCGCTTCTGTTGCTGGCAGTTGTTATCTTTATCTCTACTCCATGGGGATTGGGTTTATCGCCGGATTCTATCTCCTATGCGACGTCCTCCAGAGAACTGTCAGAGCATGGCGATTTTATGGGACTGCCCAGCCATTGGCCCCCATTATACCCTGTTTTACTTGCCGTTTCGAATACTTTGGCGGGTGATCCTGTCTTGGGGAGTAGGTTTCTGCATGCTCTGCTTTTTGCACTCAACAGTATATTAGTGGTGTTGCTGTTCCGCGATCAGGAAAAGAAGAACATACTGTTTTTAATCTTTCCCTTTCTGATCGTGCTGCAACCTGATTTCGTAGCTGTCCATCTGTATCTGTGGAGTGAGCCCGTATTCATTTTCCTCGCTCTGACGAACCTGATGATATTGAATAAAATGGCTTCCGAAGAAAAAGTATCTATCAAATATTTCTTTTTTTTGGCTCTGATAACCGGAACGATAACGATGGCTCGATATGCCGGCTTGTTTTTGGTTTTGGTAAATATCATAGCAATACTGGTCTTTGTTCGGTTGCCTGCTTCACCGAATTCACGGGCCTGGACGTTTATTCTCGGGAAATGGAACTTACCGGACTGGATATCCAGTGATGGTATGCGCAGAATATGGATTGCATCCATAGTTGCCCTGCTTTCCTTGCTTCCTATAGTGTTATGGTCGCTTTTCAATGTGCTGCGTGGTGGCGAGGCTGCTCATCGAGATATTGTCTGGCATATGCCAGGACAACAGCATCTGGGACAGGCAAACGCTACTCTGGCTGAATGGTTTCATGTTCCACAGAATTCCGGTTGGCTGGTGATTCTGCTGCTGGTCATTAGTTTGATTTGGGCATTCAGTTATGGGACTCAATCAAGGAAACTTGGAAACATAAAGTCATGGTCGCTCATCCCACTGTCAGGCCTGTACATTGTTGTGTACATTTGCTTTTTACTGGCATCGATAAGCCTGGCTGATTATCACACCCCTTTGGACGGTCGAATTTTGGTGCCTATTTTGCCGGTCGTCATGGTATTAATAGCACATTTATTTCGAGCGTGCCCGGCAAAGCGTCTTTCATTGCTGCTACTTGTGGTCATCATGTGTTTGCTGGCACTGAATGTTTCAAAAAGCGTCGAACTGATGGTGATGAGCAAGAAAAACGGCATGGGGTTCGCAAACAGAAACATCCAGGAAATGCAGATCATTAGCACTGTAAGAAAATTACCGTCAAAATGGAAAGTTTTTACCAACAGTCCTGAAATTTTCAGCCTCTATTTGCCACAGGGCAGCACCATGTTTCCGCGAAAGATGCATCCCGGAACGCAGTTAGATAATGAGCAATACGCTGCACAAATGGAAGGAATGCGGAGGACTGCCGACGCCTTGGTATTCTTTATGGGAATGAATTACCGTTATTACTTGCCGGATGCTTCTGAGCTCAATGGGCAGGCGGGTTTTCATCTGGTTTATTCTCAAGCGGATGGGGCAATCTGGATTCGCAATGAAAATAATCGTGAACATAAAAGTGAGTGATTGCATTATTTAAGGAATGAGTATTTAAAATATGTTTTATAGAAATTGTTTCGCAGACAAAATTACCTGATCAGTATCGTAAAGCGACACTAGTCATATTTCCCTTTGTCATTGCCCAAAGCGTTGACCAGGAAGGCTTCGGGCTCATACAGGTGGAGGCGATGGGATGTGAATGTCCCATTATTGCCGGTGATCTCTCGGCTATTCACGACAATGGGGAGGGGCTCACCATTTGCACCGCATTGCTTGCGGTAGGTGATCAACACGTTGAATCTTTCAATTGGAAAGAAACACTTTATCGGACACAACATTATTGCGACACAGTAGGTAAATTCTTTATTTAGAAAAAATGCCTATACCGAACTTTAGTCGGTCAACTCAATTATCAGCACAATCATCTTTACCTTTGTTATATATCCGGCATTGACAGTACTACTCTCCATGTGAAATAAAACCATTAACAAACACTCTTCCGGAGAAAAGAATTGCAACGCATCAATCAGGAAATCAGGCATATCAGGCAGAATCTTGATTCTGTCATGATTGCCGATTATTATAATATCGTCCGTCAGCTCAGAAGTATTGAAAATCATAAAGTCAAAGATGAAAAATCTGCCTTCAGAAAATTAGGCTATCTGAAAAGAATCTCCGATCTTTCCACGACTCGCTATCGCAGTAGAAAACAAAATGCTCCAGCGGTTCAGTTTCCTCAAAACCTGCCAATCATCGCCAAAAAGAGAGAGATCGTTGAAAGCATTCAAAAACACCAGGTCACAATTATTACCGGTGAAACCGGTTCGGGAAAGACAACGCAAATCCCCAAAATGTGCCTTGCCGCAGGTCTGGGTCTGCGGGGCTTGATAGGCCTTACCCAGCCTCGGCGTATTGCGGCCGTCAGCATCGCTCAGCGCATTGCCCAAGAACTGGGAGAAGAATGCGGCCAGTCCGTCGCTTATAAAATCCGCTTTGAAGAAAAGAGCTCTGCCGAGCCGCTGATTAAAGTCATGACTGACGGAATCCTGCTGGCGGAAACAGTGAAAGACCGGGATTTGCTGGCCTACGATACCATCATTGTCGATGAAGCCCACGAGCGCAGCCTGAACATTGATTTTATTCTGGGCTATCTGCGGACGCTGCTTGCCAGAAGAAAAGATTTAAAGGTGATCATTACCTCCGCCACCATCGACACGGAAAAATTTTCCGAGGCCTTTAATAATGCGCCGGTGATCAAGGTTTCCGGACGGATGTATCCGGTGGAAGTTCGCTACCGGCCGGTTGATCCGGAAAAAGAAGAAAAAGGCGAGACAACCTATATTGATGAGGCCGTAAACTGTGTGGAAGCTTTGCAGCGCGAACGCCGTTACGAAGATACCTTGATTTTCATGCCGACCGAGCAGGACATTCGTGAAACCTGCGGACTGCTTGCTAAAAAATGTTCCGGCCTGGTTCTGCCCCTGTATGCGCGGCTGTCCGGCTCTCAGCAAAGACTGATCTTTGCTCCTGCTGACCAGCAGAAAA
>CAYZRT010000130.1:0-7500 GCA_964480875.1 uncultured Smithella sp.
TATCCCGCCGCAATAGAAGATGCCGTCAAGGCATACCGCTGGCTTTTACAGCAGGGCGTGCCGCCTGAATCCATCGTCATCGGCGGCGATTCCGCCGGAGGCGGCCTGACCTTCGCGACACTTCTGAAACTGAAAGAAAACGACGACCCGCTTCCCGCCGCGGCATTTGCCATATCACCGTGGGTGGATCTTGCCCATACCGGCGAAACCATGCACACCAAAGCCGGAGAGGATCCGATGTTTACCGAATCCGGCATCGATTATATGGCGAAGCTCTACGCAAACGGCGCTGACTTGCGCTTGCCGTTCATTTCCCCCCTGTACGCGGACTTGCGCGGACTGCCGCCGACGCTGATTCACGTGGGCACCAGCGAAATGCTGCTGAGCGATTCGCTCCGTATGGCCGAAGCCCTCAAAAAAGCGGGTGTTGACTGCGCGATTAAAGAATGGGAAGGCCTGTTTCATGTGTTCCATTCCGTTGTTTATATTCCCGAAGCACGAATTGCCAACGAGGAAATCGCGGCATTCATAAAAAAACATATAAACAAAAGTTGATAACATTTTATCGTCGGGCATGTCACTTAGACCGAAGGGAGAAGTCTTAATCATTAAAACATATAAAATCTTTCTCCGATGAAATTGAATTCAACAATTCCGCCCTGCTTGCGGGGCGGAGATTCATTAAATCGGGCAAGTGCGAACGGGGGTCGATATGAAAAGCGATTCTTTTACTTTTAAGACTTCGGATGGTGTACAGATATTTGTTTATAAATGGTTGCCGGATGACGCCTCTTCCGTTAAGGCAGCGATTCAGATAGCTCACGGAATGGGGGAGCACGCGGCGCGCTATGAACGTTTTGCGCATGCGCTGACCAACGAGGGATATGCTGTTTACGCCAACGATCATCGGGGACACGGTAAAACAGCCGGTTCGCAGGAGAATATCGGCTATTTTGCCGATGAAAACGGCTGGGAAAAAGTTGTGGATGATTTGCACGCGCTGACCGGTCTCATCAAAAAAGAAATTCCGGATAAGCCTTTCTTTCTTTTCGGCCACAGCATGGGATCATTTCTCTCCCGTCACTATTCAATGCTTTACGGAAATGATCTTACCGGTCTTGTCCTTTCAGGCACGGGCGGCGATCCGGGAATCATCGGCAAAACGGGGCATTTCATCGCGAAAATAGAAGCAAGACTGCGCGGTAAAAGAGCAAGAAGCGAGGTGATGACCCAATTATCTTTCGGCGCTTTTAATAAGGCATTCAAACCGAATCGCACGGAATTCGATTGGATCTCCCGCGACAATGCCGAAGTGGATAAATATATCCGTGATCCCTGGTGCGGCGGTGTTTTTACGGCGGGATTTTTCTGCGATATGCTTGGCGGGCTCGGTTTTATCAACAGGAAAGAAAATATCATGAAGATTCCAAAGAATCTGCCTATTTATCTTTTCTCCGGCGCCAAAGACCCCGTGGGCGAGAATACCAAAGGCGTAATTCAGGTTTATAATACACTAAGGAGCACGGGCATCAACGATGTGACTCTTAAATTCTACGCCGACGGCCGCCACGAGATGCTTAACGAAATTAACCGCGAAGAAGTTTTCAGTGATGTCATTGCGTGGCTGCGTAAATACTCCTGACAAAGTTTTTCATTCCTGCTTTAGGAAGAAGTAGAAGTGTCGGTGAAAATTAAGAATAGAAAGAGGGGCATGCCAGAAATCGGCCGAATGTATTATTTCACTTGCCCTTAAGCCAGGTTCTTGCATCATCTACATCGGTAAACCATTTGAATCTCATCCCGGCATTGAGCGCTGTCGTTTCATGGAAATTTTGATAGTCCGCATGTTCCGGAAGGTCTACAAGGGCTATATTAACCTTATAAACCTCGGAAGGGTGACTTCTGACGCGTTCGTAGGTTTTGGTAATTCCCAGACGTCCCCTCAGCGCACGACAATCTATTAATATATTTTTTACGATACTTTTTATGATGATGTTGTCTATTTCAATTTTCATCTTTTCAAAGGTGCTCTGTGATTCTTCGCCGGTGAGGATAATTTCAAGAATTCCGTCTTTTACAGATGTCGAGATTTGATATTCCGCATTCTTTTCCATGGAGAGATTCCTTTCCCTATTATCAATTAGGAGGGGAGATACATTAAATCGATGGCTGCACTCTATAATATTTATTCAAATCAGTCAATCGCTATATCCCTCTATAGAGGGGGTTGAATTATTATTAAAATTTAATATAGTTATTACAGAGGAAAATATAATTATGGCTATGAAACGCGTTAAAGGAACAGTAAAAACATCTGTAAAAGACTTGATCAAAAAATCATTCATGAAATCGCCGTTTCCCATGGCGATCACCAGGGCTAAGGATGGCACTTATATTGAGATCAATGAATCTGTCGTTAATTTATTCGGGCTGCAGCGCAGACAAATCATAGGACGTACATCCACGGGGCTTGGATTATTTTCAGCGGAGCAAAGAAATTTATTTGTTGATGAAATAAGCAAACGAGGATTTGTGAAAAGTTTTCCGGTCGAACTTAAGATCAAGAATCATCTGGATATGAAATTATTACTTTATTCATTTCCTATCCAGATGAGAAGGGAAGCATTCTTTGTATCAGTGGTATCTGATGTTTCCAATCACAAAATAAACATGAAAAAATTTAAACAATATAAATTGGATAAAATAACGCTTCAGGATGCCAAGTATGTGAAAGCGAAACTTAAGCATTTTCCATTAACTCCCCGGCAGCAGGAGATTGCCATGTTATCCGCAGCAGGAGATGCGAACAGGGATATTGCCAGGAAACTTTGTATCTCTGAATATACCGTAAAAGACCACCAGAAAGAAATCTTTCGTATCATCGGCATTAAAAACCGCAGTGAACTTTTCCCCAAACTTCTAAATATGCGCTGACTATTTCGATTGTTAAAAATTATGACCCAACTTGCTCTTGAAGCGGTATGGTTTTCTTACTTCAGCTTCTTGCCGACAGAGGCAAGATATATGGTAAATTCATCCTGTCCGTCAATGCGCAGAAGTTGGTCCATTATTTCCTGATCATAAGCGGCTATGGCACAGGTGCCGGCGCCGATCGCTTCACAGGCAAGATAAAGATTCTGACAGACATGGCCTGCGTCAATGGCAATGACCTTATGCGCGGCAAGGCTGTAGCGCCATTCCATTCTATAAGGTAGAGCCGTCCAGATGAAGGTGACGGCTGCCTCTCCGGGATAGCGTTGACCAAAAACAGCCTGCGTTATTTTTCTGTCCGGATTGTTTTCGGTAAATTCAAGCAGGAGTTGATGTTCAAGCGGCAAGTAGCGATAGAGCCCTTGTTCGATATCCTGAACATTCAGAATACATAGATACGTCTCCAGGGCATGACGGCAACCTGCGGAAGGAACGGTTCTCAGCGCGTGTCCCGCATCAAGCTTTTGCCGGATGCCCTGAGTCGCCCACAATAAAAAAGACAATTCTTCAATCGATAAAGGCTGATGGCTGTAAGATCTTCTGCTTTCACGATTCTCAATAGCTGTTTTTAATTCGATCTTGCCGATATTTTTCAGTTGATGCCATTGCACCAGGTCGATACGTTTGGCATCTTTTGAATACGGTTTTTCAATGGGAGGAGGATCAATGCCCAGGCTCTGATCCACTTGCGAGAAATCAATGACCTTGCGGATGCTGTCCTTGAGAAATAATCTGTAGGTTTTAATAAGGTCTTTGTTCATCATGTCATCCGGCTGATCATTATCTTTCCGATTCATTACGCTATTTTAAAATTGTATCATTATAATTTATCATAACCCGGTTTGATTTTTATAATGCTGTGTAGGTGTCGGTTTTCTCGCCCTTGAGTCTTTTGACTTGTCCGTCACTTTCCAGATAAAGCAGGTGAGCGATGGCTTCGCCGACGGCAAACCATTTCTGGGTAATGGGAAACTGCTCCCAGGTTTCGCAATCGATATCCCAGGTCATGCCTCCGGCAATATCATAGGCACTCATTGTATTTTTACCCAAAACCTCAAGTACTTCATTAGCTCTGGTTTTGTGATGTTTTTTTAATTCATCTATTCGTCCCGCAAGGTCGGTGAAGAAGTTACGATGTCCCGGAAGGACCAGTTTAACCGGAAGATTTCTGACCTTGTCCAGACTTTCCATATAGTGTTTCAGGGAATTTATTTCATACGACCAGGACTCGATGTGTGGCGTGATGTCGTAGAGAATATGGTCTCCGGAGAAGAGTATTTGTTTTGCTTCTTCGTAGAGACAGATATGGCCCTGGGTATGTCCGGGTGTCAGCAGGCATTTAAGACGGTAATCGCCGATCTGAAGAATATTGCCATCGTCTAAAAGAGTGAATTCGGGAATTTTTTTCGGTCTGTACTTGAATCCGGGATGGCTTTCAGCAGCCTTGATAAGTTCTTCCACTTCAAATCCATTGTGCAGGGCGTAATCCATCATTGCTGACCAGTCGATGTTTTCGTTGAATATCAGAGAGTCGATTCGGCTGATGTAAACCTTACTGGTATCGGTAAACAATCTGGAAACCAGTCCCGTATGATCCGAGTGCATATGCGTCAGCATGAAATCCGTTTTGGACAAATCGATTTCCAGGTCACGTAGGCCTTCCTGCATGGCTTCAAAGCAAACATTGCGGTTGAATCCGGTGTCAATTATCAGATTGCGTTCACCGGCTTTGATGACATAAGAATTCAAATCTTTCAGCGGGCTGTTGGGGAGGGGTATGATAATCCGATATAAATTGGGCATTATTTTTTCGGACATTGAAACTCCTTTGTAATTCAACTAATTAAGGCTAAAATATCACTACCACGTTTAACATTATGAAACAAGGATTTGTATAATTAATCTTTAGTTAGCCGTATATAACTTTCTTTCCATTTCTTTTTTATCCTCTACAATATGTCAACTATGATTCGGCTAAAAAAGTAATATTAATGATAAATTTAAATTGACAAAGAAAATAAAAACTTTTATTTTTCCTGAGTCTTATAGCATCAAAATATAATGAGACTCGCTAAGCGCGAGAGAAATGAAGCGCGAAGAGTAAGTCAAATTATCCCCGTAGCGAAGTAATGAGACTCAGATTTCAGAAATGAAATGTACTGAAATCTGATAGTCGAATTATCCCGCACACATAGTGGGCAGGAGCGTATGGGGAATTCAAAAAAGTTTTCAAAAAAAGTTTCACAGAAGTACCGGTTTTTTAGAATAATGGGGACGTGTAATTAATGGAAACAATGCTGGTGAATTCTGGGAAGTAAATATGCCAAGAACAACACGCGTAGCACCTCGGGACTATGTTTATCATGTTCTGACGAGAGGGAGTAACAGACAGACCATATTTAAGGATGAAGAAGACTTTACGACATATATCGAAATCGTAAAGAAATACAAGGAGCGATATCAGTTGGAACAATCTTAAAATCTGGAAAGATCTAAATACGGACGGGATTTCACAAAGCGAAGAACTGCTGACAATGGAACAAGCCGGGATTACCGGCCTCAACACCAATGCCACCAACAACCAATATACCTTCACCAAGTCCGACGGCACAACCAATACCATGGCCGATGTCAACCTGGACGTAGACACCTTCCATCAGGAATTTACCTCTGCCATCCCCGTATCGCCGGACGTGGAAGCCCTGCCTGATATGCAGGGAGCGGGGAACGTCATACGATTTAGAAAAAAGGCAACATACAAAAAAGACAAAATAACAAACTATCAGGATTCACAGAATGAAATTTTAGGGAGGGCAGCAGCATGAGAAGAATGAAGGAATTATATTCAAGAATACAGCGGTTGTTAGTGTTCGCGTTAATATTGTCAACATTTTTCTGTTTTACAGCCTGTGAAGCTTCAGGTCCGAAACCGCCGATTAGATTGCCTTTTGCTGTACATAAGACTGGTGCAACTATTTCAACAGAAGTGCGGATTACAAAGCACGGTGCTTATAGATATCCATTTTTTCTTATATTTCCATTTAAAGATAATGAAGAAAGAAAGCATATTCGGAAATTAGTTGGAAGTGGTGCACATAATTATTATGGTAAATATGTTGAGCCCGGTATCCCAATTCATCTAAAAATAACAATTAGCAAAATTGATTCATCAGGGGAACATATTTTATCAGAGAAAGAAGTTTCCACTGTGGGAATCCAATCTATGGATCCTAATCATTTCGCAAGAGAAATTGAACAACACAAGTTCAAAATGTCTCCCGGACTTTACCGCGTGACGGTTGAGAATCTGAAGGGAATTCCTGAATTTGCGGATATAAAAGTAATCTTCGTAATTTACACATTAAGAAAAGTATAATTAATTAGGAGGATATGATGCCTTATTACTTAACAGTAAATATAGAAGAAGCTGGTACGCATACAGAAGAAGGTGATTCAAAGGCTGGGCATATGTGGTATTCACTCGATAACGGTGCAGGTGCAGTTGATGATTATGGATTTTGTGATGAAGACAAAGATGGTAACGGATTAAATGATATAAGAGATAATGACAATAAACTTTACGATGGTGAGCCCGCCTTCCACCGTACAATTGAAATCACCGAAGAGCAATATGACGCAATGAAAAATTTTAGTGATCATCCTGAAGCATATGGATTCGACAGGGATTATAGTTGGTACGACAACAGTTGCGTCGATTTTGTTTATAAGGCATTAGAAACAGGGGGAATAAATTTATCGGGAACTGAAGGTGCAATGGTTCCAATGGCTAATGTGCCAATAGTTGATTTTATGTTGTATTCAGCTAATCCCTCATCCTACGAAAATCTAAATAGTAATATCGGAGCAGGAGTTTGGTCGATCAACGGCATCGATCCCGACGTATTTTCCAACTTCAACTCCGCTTCTAGCTGGTTCCAGCGTTGCGATCCGCTGACGCTTGATTTGGATGGCGACGGAATCGAGACACGGGCACTGGCAGATTTAAGTTCCGGTACATCCACTACATTACCCGTCTATTTCGATTATGACGGCAACGGCGGCAAGGTCAATACCGCCTGGATATCCTCTGATGACGGCCTGCTGGTTAAGGATCGCAACGGCAACGGTGTAATCGATGACGCATCCGAACTCTTCAGCGACTATACGCTTTTAGAGTCCGGTTACATAGCCGCAAATGGCATCATTGCTTTAAAGCAGGAAGACACCAACTATGACGGTGTCGTCAACAACCTGGATGCCAACTGGAATAATCTTAAAATCTGGAAAGATCTAAATACGGACGGGATTTCGCAAAGCGACGAACTCTTTACCATGGAACAGATGGGCATCACCGGCCTCAACACCAATGCCACCAACAACCAATATGCCTTCGCCAAAACAGATGGCACAACAAATAACATGTCAGATGTTAATCTTGCAGTAGATACCTTCCGTCAGCAATTTACCTCTGCCATCCCCGTATCGCCGGACGTGGAAGCGCTTCCCGAT
>CAYZRT010000131.1:0-7424 GCA_964480875.1 uncultured Smithella sp.
GCGTATCTGAATGGGGTTCAGAGGGCCGGTGGTTCAAATCCACTCGCCCCGACCAGTTAAAAATAAAGAGGTTAGCTATATTAAAGGCAGCCTCTTTTTTTTTCACGATTTTGTATTAATTGATAAAATTTAATATGCAAACTTATTCTGAAATATTCATTCAAAGAAACACATTCAACTTTTTAAATAGTCAGTATTGAATTGACATACAAGGCTGTTCATATTATTTCGTGGCATTATAAAAAAATATAAATGTTATTTTATAGATAATTATCTACATCTGCCGAATGATGAAATAAAAAATTCTAAGTTGTTATAATTAAAAAGTTTATTTATGTGGGGGGTCTTGGAATGATTAAATCAAAAATACTCAAGCTTGTTTTTTTTGCAGTACTATTTCCCTTGTTTGAAAATAATGGATGGCCGGCGGAATGGACATACTTTGCATCCAGTGCTGCCAGAGATTCGTATTATGATAAAAGCTCTATTCAAAAAGTTGATGACAAAATTATGAGTGTACGGACAAAACAAATTTTAAACGCAAAGGAAAACATAAGACCCTTTCCGGGACTCAAGGGTATGGAAAAAACGTCTGATACTCTTAACTTGATAAGTTATATTTTGAAGTTGTCAGAAATTGACTGCCTGAATAAAAAAATAAAAGATTCCTCCGTGTTTTTTTATGATGAAAGAAGCAGCCTGATTTATTCGTCATCCAAGAGTGAAATTAGCAAATGGGACGACATTATTTCCAATTCAGTGGCGGACAAATTAAGCAATATCATTTGTGGCGAGACTGCTTTTAACAATCCGATTGTTGATTTGAAAGGAGCGAAGCCTTCGGTGGCAGAGCAGACAGTTATGGCTTCTCTTGATAATAATAATGATAAGAGGCCGGATCAAGTTAACATTAAACAAGAAGAAATAAAATCTATTCCTGAAGAAGATGTCAGGCATGTTGTAGATAAGTGGTTAAACAGTTGGCGAGCGGGTGATATCGAAACGTATCGCAGTTGCTACGATGAAACCTTTGAATCAAGAAAAATGAAGCTTAATGATTGGATTACCTATAAAACAAATGTGCGCAGTAAGAGCATAAATATAAATATTGAAATTGATGATTTAAAAATTTTAACGGATGAAGATAAAGCCACAGCCGTATTTACCCAGATTTATTCTTCCTCGATATTAAAAGATAAAGGAAAGAAAACATTGGAGCTGAAAAAAGCCGGCAACGAATGGAAAATTGTCAGGGAAATTATGTAGACATAAAGACAATATACATTGAATTAGAAATATATTAAGCGTCAAAATATGAATTAAGTATTTAAAATAAATTTGTTTTTAGTTGATTTGCCGCTTTTCCAGAGGTTCATTGTCGACAAATAAAGCATTTTTTCTTGCATAAAAGCTGATAATCAAATACATAATTCACCATAAAAAGCTTAAGTTAATGATTTTGCTTGTGTTCTTGAAAATAATCTGCGTTGACAATCTTGAGCTTAATGAATATATAGGTAATTAAGAGCGAGAGTGGCGGAATTGGCAGACGCACTGGACTTAGGATCCAGCCCGCTATAGCGGAATAGGGGTTCAACTCCCCTCTCTCGCACCAGTATTTTGCGGGTTATTGCGGTTATAAAAATTATAAAGGAGATAATATAGTGAGTGAGGTTGTTGTTAAAATTGAGGATTTGAGTCCGATCAAGAAAAAAATATCATTGGAAATACCATGGGATGAAGTAAAAAATGAGCTGAACACAGTTTATCATGAGGTAAGTAAGAAAGCTAAAATCAAGGGATTTCGGCCCGGTAAAATACCCCGCAAGATTCTGGAAACATACTTTAAAGATCAGGCGGAAACAGAAGCGGCAACTAACATTGTAAATAAATATTATTGGCAGACTTTGGAAGAAAGAGGAATCATCCCCATTTCACAACCGGAAATAAAACAGGATGGTATAAAACAAGATGCTGATTATTGTTTCTCTGCCTCTTTTGAAATAGAGCCGGAATTGGAACCCAAAGGTTACAAAGGGCTGGAATTGGAAAAAGAGGAGATTAAAGTAACAGATGATGATGTAAAGAAAAGAATTGACGAAATAAAACAAATGTTTGCCACCATGGAGGAAGTCACGGAGGATCGACAGGTTGTTCAAGGTGATTTCGTGGTGATTGATTTTGCGGGTAGCCTTGATGGCCAAGCATACGATGAATTAAAATCGGAAAACTATTTTCTGGAAATCGGTTCGGGAAAATTCGTTCCGGGTTTTGAAGATCAATTGATTGGATTAAAAAAGGGGGAAACCAGGGAAATTAATGTGACGTTCCCGGAAAGTTACCATGAAAATAAATTTGCCGGCAAGGAAGTCATATTTAAAGTGACTGTCAATGGCATTCGGGAAAAGAAACTTCCAGAAAACGATGAAAATCTTGTCAAAAATTTTGAGAAATACAATTCTTTTGAAGATTTTCAAAATGACGTTCGTAAATCTCTGGAGGAAAAGGTCGAGCAGATGGCCAAAATGAATCTTCAAAACAGTATCACGGACGCGTTAATCAAGGAAAACGATTTTGAAGCGCCTTCCGCACTTGTTGAAAGACAAATTTATTATATGATGGCCGACACGCAACAAAGAATGATTACCGCGGGGATTGATGAGCAAAGTGTCATGGATTTTACTTTAAAGATGCGTGATAAATATAAAGATGACGCCGAAAAAATCGTCAAGTCTTTCTTGCTGATCAAAAAGATAGCCGAAAAAGAATCATTGATCGCTGAAGAACAAGATGTAGAGCGATATCTTCAGGATTTGGCCGTAAAAAGCGGTCGTGATTACGAATCTTTAAAAAAGATGTACGATGATGAAAAGAAAAAAGATTCTCTGACGATGGAATTAATGCAAAAAAAGGTATTTGACTTTATCGAAAAGAATGCAAATATTAAAGTCGTTGAAAAAACCGGAATAAATTTGGAGGCGCGATAGTGAATTTAATTCCCATGGTGGTTGAACAGGACGGTCGGGGTGAACGGGCCTATGATATTTATTCCCGTTTGTTAAAAGATCGCATCATTTTTTTGGGGACGGCAATCGATGATAACGTGGCCAATTTGATTGTTGCCCAGATGTTATTTCTCGAGGCGGATAATCCGGACAAGGAAATATTTTTTTACTTGAATTCTCCCGGAGGTAGTGTAAGCGCCGGGATGGCTATTTATGATACCATGCAGTATATTAAGTCACCGATTTCGACGGTTTGCATGGGGCAGTCAGCGAGTATGGCCGCGGTTCTTCTGGCGGCTGGAGAAAAGACAAAAAGATTTGCCCTGCCTCACTCGAGGATTTTAATTCATCAGCCGTTGGGAGGCTTTCAGGGGCAGGCAACAGATATTGACATCCAGGCCAGGGAAATATTAAGATTAAAGGACGAATTAAACAAAATACTGGCCGATTTGACAGGACAACCGTTGGCCAAGATTATGAACGATACGGAGCGGGATTATTTTATGACGAGTCAACAGGCTAAGGAATATGGTTTAATCGATGAAATTATAGTCCGAAAACCGGATGCATCAGAAAAAAATAAGGAGAATTAAGTGATCAAGAAAGGTAAAAACAATAAAATGGACGATGGAATGCTTTTCTGTTCTTTTTGCGGTAAAATGCAGAGCGAGGTGCGTAAACTGGTTGCCGGTCCTACCGCCTATATTTGTGATGAATGTATTGAGCTGTGCCGTTATATTGTCGAGGAAGAAGATGATAAGCTTGTAGAGAAAGATCCACAGAAAGGGTTGCCCTATCCGAAAGAAATCAAGAAATTCCTGGATCAGTATGTCATCGGTCAGGAGAAAACCAAGAAAATTTTATCGGTTGCGGTTTACAATCACTATAAAAGATTACTTTCCCGCGTTGAATCCGATGGAATAGAAATTCAAAAAAGCAATGTTCTGTTGATTGGACCTACCGGTTCGGGCAAGACATTGCTGGCCAAGACGCTGGCTAAATTTCTCAATGTGCCTTTTACGATAGCCGATGCGACAACGTTGACGGAAGCCGGTTATGTCGGAGAAGATGTAGAAAACATCATTTTAAGTTTATTACAAAACGCGGATTATGACGTGGCCCGGGCTTCCAAGGGAATTGTCTATATTGACGAAATAGATAAAATCGCGAAGAAATCAGGCAATCCTTCCATCACCCGGGATGTCTCCGGTGAAGGCGTGCAGCAGGCCCTGCTCAAGATTATGGAAGGAACCATGGCCAATATTCCGCCCAAAGGAGGCCGCAAGCATCCCCAGCAGGAATTTATTCAGGTGGACACAACAAATATATTATTCATATGCGGTGGAGCTTTCAATGATCTAGACAGTATTATTTCCAAGAGATTGGGTGTGAACGCCATGGGCTTTGGCGCGGAAATAAAGAGTAAAAAAGAAAAGCGCCTTGGTGAATTATTGACCGAAGTCAGGTCCGAGGATTTATTGAAATTCGGGCTGATACCGGAATTTATCGGCAGACTGCCGGTCATCGGCACGTTGGATGAATTGGATGAGTCAGCGTTGATAAGAATTCTCGTCGAACCCAAGGATGCTATTATCAAACAGTATAAGAAATTGTTTGCTCTGGAAAACGTGACGCTGAAATTTACCGATGGCGCGTTGAAAGCCGTGGCCAATTTATCCACAGACAGAAAGTCCGGCGCGCGCGGTTTGCGCTCGATTCTGGAAAACACCATGCTGGAAATTATGTATGACATTCCTTCGCAAAATAACATTAAGGAATGTGTGATCAGCGAAGAAGTGGTTTTAAAGAAAGAAAAACCTATTTTAATTTATGAAAATAAATCGGAATCGGCTTAAAGGGTTAAAAGAAAAATATGTTGGATGAAAAGTTAGACGATAATCAGGACAAGACAACCACCATTCCTCTTTTGCCGTTGAGGGATGTTGTGATGTTTCCTCATATGATCGTTCCTTTGTTTGTCGGTCGTGAAAAATCGATCGCCGCCCTGGAATCGGCCATGAAGTATGAAAAAAGCATTTTTATGGTTGCCCAGAAAAATGCCAAAGATGACGATCCGAAGAAGGAAGATATTTATCAGATGGGCACCATAGGAATTATTATTCAACTGCTGCGGTTGCCTGACGGAACGGTCAAGGTGCTTGTCGAGGGAAAAACACGCGGAGTCATAAAAGAATATCTTATTAATAGTGATTTCTTTTTGGTTAAGGTTAATGAAATAGACGATGTTGACGACGGCAACGATGTAAAAAAACAAGCCCTGATGCGCAGCATCAAAGAATCTTTTGAACTCTATCTGAAACTCAGCAAAAAAATTCACGTGGAAATGCTGGGAACGGTTGTCGCTATCGATGACGCTTCCAAACTGGCCGATGTCGTGATCACGCATCTCAATGTGAAACTGGAGGACAAACAAAAAATCATCGAGATCTTTGATATCAGCGAAAGGCTGGAAGCGATTTATTCGCTGATGCTTTCTGAAATAGAAATTCTGCAGGTTGAAGAAAAGATCAAACGACGCGTCAAAAAGCAGATGGAAAAAACGCAGAAGGATTATTATCTCAATGAGCAAATGCGCGCTATTCAGAAGGAGATGGGAGAAAAGGATGACTTTCGCAACGAGATCAACGAGCTCGAAAAACGTCTGAAGCAGAAAAAGATGTCGGAAGAGGCGGTGAAGAAAGTCAAACAGGAAATTAAAAAATTACAGATGATGACGCCCATGTCCGCGGAAGCGACAGTCGTCAGAAATTATATTGACTGGGTGTTGGATATGCCCTGGTCGGAAAAAACCGAGAATAAGTACACGCTTAAAGAGTCTGAAACCATTCTTGACGAAGATCATTTTGGATTAAAAAAAGTCAAGGAACGGATTATAGAATATCTTGCCGTGCAGTCGCTGGTGAAGAAAAATAAAGGATCGATTTTGTGTCTGGTCGGTCCTCCCGGTGTAGGAAAGACATCCATCGCCAAATCGGTGGCCAGAGCCACGAACAGAAAATTTATTCGAATATCTCTGGGCGGCGTTCACGATGAAGCGGAAATCCGTGGACATCGCCGGACGTATATCGGAGCCATGCCCGGGAAAATTATTCAATTGTTAAAAAAAGCGGGTTCCAATAATCCGGTATTTTGCCTGGACGAAGTGGATAAATTAAGTTCTGATTTCAGGGGGGATCCTTCGGCAGCATTGTTGGAAGTTCTTGATCCGGAGCAGAACGTCGCCTTTAACGACAATTATCTGGATCTGGATTACGACTTGTCGGAAATCATGTTTATTACAACGGCAAATGTTTTACAAACAATTCCTGCTCCTCTGCAGGATAGAATGGAAGTCATCAGGATTGCCGGCTATACTGAGCCGGAGAAGATGCAAATCGCTAAGCAATATCTCATTGCCAAGCAAATAGAAGCCAATGGTCTGGTCAAAGAAAATATAGAATTTACCAAAGGGGCGTTGTTGAAAATTATCCGGCAATACACACGCGAAGCCGGTGTACGTAATCTGGACAGAGAAATCGCGTCCATTTGCCGCAAAGTGGCCAAGGAAATCGTGAACAATGGCAATCAGAAGAAAGTTATTATTACCTCAAAATCCTTATCCAAGTATTTGGGCGTGCCCAAATATCATCATGGTGAGATAGAGGAGAAAAATAAAATAGGTCTCACAGTTGGTTTGGCCTGGACTGAAGTCGGGGGAGAACTTCTATCCATTGAGGCGACTATTATGGAAGGCACCGGCAAGATGATCATGACGGGCAAACTCGGTGATGTTATGCAGGAGTCTGTTCAGGCGGCTTTGAGTTACATTCGCGCCCGCGCCGAGCAATTTGGCTTGACAAAGAATTTTTATAAGAAAATCGATATTCACGTGCATGTTCCCGAAGGAGCCATTCCCAAGGACGGTCCGTCCGCCGGTGTGGCCATGACCACATCCATCGCTTCGGTTCTTTTACAGAAGAAGGTTCGCGCCGATCTGGCGATGACCGGTGAAATCACGTTAAGAGGTAGGATTTTGCCTGTTGGCGGAATCAAGGAAAAAGTTCTGGCTGCGCATCGGGGCAATATCAAGACAGTTATTATTCCCAAAGAGAATGAAAGAGATCTCGCGGAAGTTCCTCAGAACGTACAAAAAGCGTTGAAAATTATTTTTGCAGAGCAAATCGACGATGTTCTGAAAATAGCTTTTGTTCAGGATGAAGATGACATCAGGCCAACCGTTGCCTCTGATGTTCCAATAACTTCTCCATCGGTCAATTAAAAGTTTTTTAGTGCGCTTTTAGGCTTGACAAGGAATATCAATGTTGCTAGAAGCCTCACAGCGTTTTTGATGGCCTGGGGGCGGGTAGCTCAGCCGGGAGAGCGCCACGCTTACACCGTGGATGTCACAGGTTCGATCCC
>CAYZRT010000132.1:0-4232 GCA_964480875.1 uncultured Smithella sp.
ATATGGCAGTTTCCGAAAGACAAGGAATGCGTTCGAAGCTTCC
Organism: uncultured Smithella sp.; assembly: GCA_964480875.1. GTDB lineage: Bacteria > Desulfobacterota > Syntrophia > Syntrophales > Smithellaceae > Smithella. Next base: position 44 of record CAYZRT010000132.1, read on the forward strand.
AACAGTGGGTTCATAAAACCTGCAAATTGGAGGTCGAAGTATCTTCCCGAATGGATGCCGTCACCATGAATTCCGATATCGTCATCACCACAACACCGTCATGTTTACCATTGGTCAATAATGTTTCTCCCGGAACGCACATCAATGCCATTGGCGCTGACGCTCCCGGCAAGCAGGAAATCAATCCACAGATATTAAAGCAGGCGAAAGTGGTGGTTGACGACTGGACACAGGCTTCGCACAGCGGCGAAATCAATGTGCCATTGAGCCGAAAACTGTTGACGAAAAAAGACGTTTACGGGCTCTTAGGCGATATCGTGGCCGGCAAAAAACGAGGACGAACATCCGCCAAAGAAATAACGCTTTTCGACGCGACAGGACTGGCTATTCAGGATATCTCCTGCGCTGATGTAGTTTACAAAGCTTTAAAAAACAGACGCACCATCAGAACTATCGATTTTTTTTAGAAACTAAAATAAATTTTCGTAATTCTTCTCTGTTAGTAGTTCTTCTCTTGACATACCGGACGGTGTCAACTATACTCCGGGCCACAAAAATAATTTCATAGAAAATGCCCAAAATCGAATTGGATTTTTCCGGAAATTTGCGAGGAACGATCCTGCTTCGACTAATAAACTAATTTAGGAGGTTTCGGATGTACAAAAAACTTTTGTTTCTGGTGTTGGCTTCATTTTTTGTTTTTTCTTCTTCCGTAGATGCACGAACCGTCGGCGGCGTTGTTATGGAAGAAACCTTTAAAGCCGGAGATACCTCGCTGATACTCAACGGCGCCGGTATCAGAGAAAAATTCTTTAAAGATATTTATGTGGCCGGTTTGTATTTAAAAGGAAAAAACAGCGATTTTCAAAAAATCATGAGCATGGATGAATCCATGTCAATAAAAATCAAAATTGTTTCCACGCTCATTACCGCTGAAAGATTCAAGGATGCCTGCGAAGAGGGTTTTGTAAGAACAACCAACGGCAATACGAAGCCGTTACGGTCGAAAATTGATCTTGCTTACACGGCTTTCGCGCAGAAGTTTAACGTCGGAGATGTTTACGATATCGTATATATAAAGGGCGCCGGAACGGATTTTTACAAAAACGGGAAACTCATTACCAAAGTCGACGGGCTCGATTTTAAAGCCGCCCTTTTCGGCATCTGGATTATCGACAAACCCTCTCATAAAAATGAAAAGTTGAGAAAAGGCATGCTTGGCTTGCCCATTTAATCTTTAAAGCTTTTTAAGGGAGTCAAAGAGCATTGCTCTTTGACTCCCTTTTTTTATCTTGCCTGAAGCGCGCGGCCAATCGTCATGATTTCGGCTTCCTTGGTTCCTTCGTAGAGTTCCAGAATTTTCGCGTCGCGATACCATTTCTGTACCGGATATTCCTCAATGTAGCCGTAACCACCGTGCAGTTCCACGGCATAATTGGCACAAAACACGGCCGTCTGTCCGCCGTAGAATTTCGCCATCGCGGCCAGCGTGTAATCAGGCTTGCCCTGATCAATCAGCCAGGCGGCTTTATAGACCAAACCGCGCAGCGCTTCTATTCTTATGGCCATCTCCGTAAGTTTCATCTGGGTCATCTGATAAGAACCCAATGGCGCGCCGAAGGCTGTTCTTTCCTTCACATATTTGATGCTGGTTTCCAGACAGGCCTCCGAAATTCCCAGCGCCTGACCGGAAACCATCACACGGGTAATATCGAAAAAGTGCATGAGCTGGCGGAACCCCTGCCCTTCCTTGCCGACAAGATTGGTTTGCGGAACGCGCACGTCTTCAAAGGCGATTTCCGCGGTATCGCTGGCGCGGATACCCATTTTCCCGTGAATCTTGTTGCGCGTGATTCCCCTGGCATCCGCCGGAACAATGATCAGGCTGAAGCTGTTGTGCTTCTTTTCTTCAGGGTTGGTGATGCACTGAGCGACCATGAAATCGCAAACTGTACCGTTCGTGATAAACATTTTATTGCCATTAATGATATAGTCCTTGCCGTCCTGCACTGCCCGGGTTTTGTAACCGGCGACATCCGTTCCGGCATTGGGCTCCGTATAGGCGCCGGCACAGACTTTCTCGCCGGAGCATATCGGCGGCAGATAGGTTTTCTTCTGCTCCTCGGTCCCGTAATTCAGAATGGATTCGCAGCCGAAACCGGACGCAACAATATTGAGGCTGATCCCCATATCGATTTTTGATATTTCTTCCGTGATAATGGCATTACCCAGAATACCGGCGCCGGGACCGCCGTATTGTTCCGGAATCCACGCGCCGACCAGACCATTTGCGGCGGCTTTTTTTCTGATTTCCGGCAGGTATTTTTCATGTTCGTCGCATTCCTGCGAAACTGGTTTTATTTCAGAAACGGCAAACTTATAGGTCATCTCTTTCAACATTTTCATTTCTTCGGTTAATTCAAAATTCATTTCTTTTACTCCTTATATGTACTTTTGCCACAATGGCTTTTTAAACGATTTACCGAAATAATGCGACAAAGAAGTAACAACATTGTTCTCTTGAAGTCAAGGGACAACCGGATGAAAACGGTTGCCGCCGGATTCCTTTCAAAATGTTATCAATATTTCTCTTGACATACTTCCCGGAAAGAATAAAAAGTGATTCAGGAAATTGAAGCTTTCATCTGACCAACAACAAGCAACATTTGGGTAAGGAGAAAAAGCCATGGCAAAAAAAATATCGTTATTGTTGGCTGTGTTGTTTTTAATATCATGCGCCCAAATTGTCAGAAATCCCGTTAAATTCGATCAACAAAAATTTATAGATCACTATGAAAAGATGTTTGCCGCCGCAATCGATAAGGGCACGCAAATGGGTTATAGAATTGACCGGCAAGACAAAGAATATGGTTTAATCAAAATGAGTCGTAAAGCGGGAAACAGCACTTACGCCATCACGGTCGATTTTGATGAAGACAGTTTCACGGTAAAAGGCGAAATTGATACGGATATATTTAATCCCTTCATCGGTGAAGATGCAAAAGTAATTGAAGAGGCAATCAAAAAAGCTGCCGAGTAGTTTATACCTTTTACTTTAAACAATAATAGAGAATCTGATGAGCAATGTATTGATTGGCCCCATGCGGCCAAATTTTTTAATTTTAACGCCGGCCTGTGTTTTTTTGGGAATCGCGACGGCATTCTGGTCCGGTGCGGCTCTTAATCCTTTATATATTGTCCTTATATTAACAGGCGCTGTAATGGCGCACATCAGCGTCAACGCGCTCAATGAATATCACGATTTCAAGAGCGGGCTTGATCTCGTCACCGAGGCAACACCGTTTTCCGGCGGCACCAAGACGCTGCCCAACAATCCCACAAAAGCGCATCTGGCTTTAATTAGCGGCATCGTCAGCATTGTTCTGGTTGCCTGTATCGGTATTTACTTTGTCGTTGAGCGCGGCCCCTGGATATTACCGGTCGGCATTCTCGGTCTTGTCATTATCTATACCTACACGCCTTTGCTGACGCGCAGTCCGTTTCTGTGTCTGATTGCGCCGGGACTGGGTTTCGGGCCTTTGATGGTGATGGGCACGGATTTTATTTTGACCGGACATTATTCCTGGACGGCAGCCGTTGCATCGCTGGTGCCGTTTTTTCTGGTCAATGACCTGCTGCTTCTCAATCAGTTTCCCGATGTTGAGCCGGACAGGCAATACGGTCGTGATCATCTGCTGATACGAATCGGACGCCCGGCGGGTGCGCGAGTGTATGTTCTTTTTTTGATTTTAACTTATATAGTGATATTTTTTGCTTGTCTTTTTGAAGTGCTTCCTCAGGGCTCATTGCTCGGCCTTTTGACATTAATTCTGGCCGTGCCCGTCATGCGGGGCGTCATCCGCCACGCCGATGATATTCCCAATCTCATTCCTTACATGGTAAAAAATGTCATCATCAATATCAGCACGCCTGTGTTGATGGCTCTGGGATTATTTATCAATCACTGATCGCATCGGTCTTTCAATGAATCTCCGCCCAGCAAGTTGGGCGGTATCTGACGTTTCCCCTCTTTTTCAAAGAAGGATTAGGTGAGAGGCTCCTTATATACCCTCCTTTTCTAAAGGAGGGTTAGGGTGGATTTATCAAAATCCCCCCTCCGCGTTGCTCCGGGGATAGTTCCACTAACACTTCTCCCAATAAAATCGGGATCAGTGAGTGTCACTACCCC
>CAYZRT010000132.1:4242-7316 GCA_964480875.1 uncultured Smithella sp.
CCCTCTTATCCCCCTTTTTTTAAGGGGGAAGTTAAGGTAACCGCGCCGCAAGCAGGGCTGTATGGTCGAGTTCAACGGATTATTTCTTTGGTATGCGGTAGGGAATCAGCATCGGCACGCGCGAGCTGTACTCATGGTATTGGCTGCCGAATTCTTTATGAAGATCTCTGTCTTCCAGAAAAGTCGCTATAACGATCCAGACGCTCCATAGGATATTGAAGAGCAATCTGTCCATGGTCAGTACCGGACAAGCCCAGATTAAAATGATCACAAAAAGGTAAATCGGATGCCGTGACCAGCGATAAGGCCCCCTGCCGATAATTTTTTGCGGCTTGTCCGATTTTTTGCCTATAAGTAAATTTACTCCCAGCACATCCAGGGAATCAATGGATTTTGCCGCCCAAAAAAATCCGGCCAGACACAGAAGAAATAAGACGCGCATCAGCGCAAAAGCCATTCCTCCTGCGTGTGCGACCACAATTGAAGTTTTCTGCCAGAAAATCAAAACCATCAGCAAGGTTACGGCAGATGCCATTCCGTAACATGCAGCATGATACATTTCCGGCATGAAATGTCCCAGCCATTTCTTGAATCCCTTACGCACCATAATGCTGTGTTGCAGAAAAAATATCAGCGATAAAAAACCGTCCATCCATAAAGCGTCTCTCGTTCTCGGGCCAAAATCAACGACCGTATAGGAACCCGCAAAAAGAAAAGTCAGAAACATGAATCCGGATAAAAGCCCCAGCGAGTAAAGAAGCAGGACCAGTACGATGATTTTAGTATGATTTTTGACGTCATCAGGATTCAGCATTCTCATCAACAAAATTATAAAATGGCTTCTTTATCAGGAGATTTTGCCCTTCTCGGCAAGTTCCTCCGGCATGGCGCTTAATCATTTCATATCAGCGACTTCTTCCTCAATAGCTTTTCTAATGGCAGTATAGACAAGCCCCAATTCACGCTCGGCCTTGCTGCCATCGGCAATCATACCATGCTGCATTTCCCGAATGGCATCGATGGACATGCCCCAAAGCGGGGGGCGCTTGATGATGTCGGAAAGACAGGTCAGCACATGGGCGTTGAGAATTACCAGAGAATCCGGCAAACGCAGTTTCGGCGAGGCCACGCCGGAAACGTCACTGACAAGCGCATAAAAATCGCTAAAGGAAAGACGGGAATTGCCAATGATATATTTCTCGCCCAGATTGTCCGTCTTTTCTGCTGCTCTGAGAATGGCTTCCGCCACATCTTTAACATGCACATACGTTAAAATCTTGTCGTCGAAAATCCTGGCCGGCATACGACGTTTAATAAAAAGTTTTATCGATGATCCGGTCATTTTAGGATCGCCGCTTCCCAACACCGCACAGGGATAGACCATCACCAGGGGCAACCCTTTTTCCCGATAATACTGCCAGGCAATCTGATCGCCTTCATATTTTGTTCGGCAATACTCGCTTTCCCTGACCGGACCGACCGGCGTCTCTTCCTTGAAGGGCAGTTCGTTCGGTTTGCCCCAAATCCCCATGGTGCTGACATGCACAACTTTGGAAACCCCTACTTCCAAAGCGCACTCCATGACATTGCGCGTACCCTCAACATTCACCCGGCGGTGGATATCTTTGTCCGGTTCCCACCAGGAATACACATTGGCAAGGTTGAAGACCCACTCGCAGCCGCGCATGCCCTCTCTAAGAGAAGACCGGTCGCTCACATCACCCATGACGATATGAGCGCCAAGATCCTTTAGCTCGCTGGTATCGCTGGTCTTGCGCGCCAGGCAGTAGAATTCATGCTTGGTCTGTGCCATACGGCGCAGCAGGTGCCGGCCGATAAAACCTGTTCCACCTGTGATAAATACTTTCATAATACCTTCCTCCCTTTTCAGTTGAAGATTGATGTTGTAATCGAAACTAAAAAAGAAACCTCATAAGGGTTCAATAACTCCTCTGAGGCTGACGAGTGGTAACTTCTTATTAATCCTTACCACGATGAACTCCAGAAAGTTTTTAATTTTGTTGATTAATCACAGATGCAATTGACTTATCAGATACGCTTTAAATAATGAGCTGTCAATGGAGAATTTATGAATTCAAATTGGCTTTTTTATCGGGAGCCTTTACCCCTTTCGGCAAGTTCTTCCAGCAGATCGCGGTTAATCAAGCGAATGTTGGTATCTACTTCCTCGATAAGTTTTTTCGTCTTCATATTGCCCAGCGCGCGGGAAAGGGATTCCGGTCCCGTTCCCAGCAGATTCGCCAGTTGCACTTTTGAGATGTTCAGTTTAACCAGATCTTTGTTTCCCTGCTCCTGCGATAAATAAAGCAGATAGGAGGCGAGGCGGCCGGGTATTTCCTTGAGAGACAGATTTTCCACCTGGATGGTGAATTCACGCAAGCGCATGGAAAGCAGCGCCAGAATATTCATGGTGAGATCCGGCTTGCCGGAAATGAGCTCAATGAATTTTGTCCGGTCGAAAAATAAAAGATGCGTTTTAGAAAGCGCCCGGGCATTGGCGGGAAAAGACTTGCCGGAAAAAACGGGCACCGCGCCGATGGTTTCACCCTCTTTCACGATATGGAAAATCTGTTCTTTGCCGTCGGGCGAGAGTTTGTAAACACTGACGCTGCCGGCGGCAACCAGATAAAAGCCGATGCCGTCGTCTCCGTCATAAAAAATAATATCCCCTTTATTGTAATGCTTATCAACTGCAATTTTTTCAATTTCTGTGATATGCTCTTCGGGCAATCCACCGAAAAGCTGGCTTCTGATCAGAATTTCATACGCTTTTTTCATAGGTTACGTCCTTCGGAGAAAAAATATATCGTTTTCTTAACATAAGTCAAGGATACACGAAAACTTTTTCACTATAATCACCAACAAAAAGAACAAATAATCTTTTGAGGAGGTTTCATATGTTTTGTTTTCAGTGTCAGGAAACAGTCAAAAATCAGGGATGCACGATCAAGGGCGTTTGCGGCAAACCGGAAGAAACAGCGGCCCTGCAAGACCTGCTCGTTTATGTGTGCAAGGGAATTGCCGTTTATGCTGAAAAGTTGAATGCCGTGGAC
>CAYZRT010000133.1:0-7255 GCA_964480875.1 uncultured Smithella sp.
GTAATAAATGATTTGAAACCCCGCTTACGCGGGATAATTCGTCCAACAAAATTCAGCGCGTTACACTTCTGAATTTTGGGACTCATTAGGAGGAATTTCTATGTTTGGTCCGGGTATATGGAGAATGAAGAGGTTCGCTGACAGCGTTCCGGGAATTATTGATCTACAAAGAGAAATTAACAGGCTTTTTTCCAATGTCGGACAAAGCACGGCATTGGATTATCCCGCTATAAATGTATGGGAAAAAGATAACAGCCTGGTTGTAACAACTGAAATACCGGGAATGGATGCGGAAAATATCAACATATCAGTTACCGGCACAACTCTGACAATTTCCGGGACAAGCCAGCCTGATCCGATTAATGAAGGAGAAACTTATTTACGTCAGGAAAGAGAGCTGGGTAATTTTCAGCGGAATGTCCAGTTGCCTTTTCCGGTGGATTCTAAAGCGATTGAAGCTAAATATGAAAAGGGAATTCTGAAAATTACGTTGCCCAGGCAAAAAGAAGATTTACCCAAGAAAATTAAAATCAATTTATAAGGAGGTCATTGATTTATGTCCGATAAAGACCTGCAAAAAACAGAAAATATAGCTGTTACTGAAAAAATTCGTAATGTAAAAACGTTTATACCACGTGTGGATATCTATGAAACCAGAGATGCTCTTTTTCTGATTGCTGAAATGCCGGGCGTTGACGAGAAAACGGTTGACGTTGAACTGGAAAAAAATGTTCTGACTATTTCCGGACGCGTGGAAGACGGCAAGGTGAAAGACTATAATCTTGTATTCTCAGAATATGAAGTTGGTGATTATGAGAGAACGTTTACTTTATCCGATGAAATAGACCGGGAAAAAATTAAAGCAACCGTCAAACAGGGAGTATTGAGACTGGAACTGCCTAAAGCGGAGAAAGTAAAACCGAAGAAAATTGCCATTCAGGCGGCGTAAAAAAAAGTAGTTTAGCTTGAAAAGGTACAAATCCCGCGAGATATATCTCGCGGGATAGTTCAACCATCAAGTTTCAGTGCGCTTTGCTTCTGAAACTTGGGTTTCACCAGGAGGCTCATTATGAAAATTAAAAATTTATTACCGGAAGTCGCCCGGAAAACCAGAACAGATATTGATCATCCCTTCTATTCTTTGCAAAGAGAGATGAACAGTTTGTTCGATAATTTCTTCCGGGGATTTGAAATGGCGCCACGCGGCCTTGCGGCCGGCGACGCGGGATTTTTTTCTCCCTCCATTGATGTGAAGGAAAACGAAAAAGAATTTATTATTAAAGCGGAATTGCCTGGCGTCGATGAAAAAGATATTGATGTTACCGTTACAGGTGACTCGGTGACAATCAAGGGCGAAAAAAAGGAGGAAAAGGAAGACAAGGATAAAAACTATTATTACATGGAAAGGTCCTACGGTTCATTTTGCAGAGTCATTCCTCTGGAAGCGGAAATTGAATCAGGAAAGGCCGAAGCGAAATTTAAAAACGGCATTTTGGATATCAAGATTCCAAAAAAACAGAGCACTAAAGCAAAAGGAACAAAGGTTTCCATAAAGACATCTTAACAATAAGCCCGTCCCTCTGAAAAGAGGGGCGGGCTTTTAGTCCCACATGGCTTCGCATGTGGGATAATTCGACTAACCAATCTGACTGTGCCTGTAGTGACCCCATGGTGCCCCTACAGTGGCCTTCAGGTTATTCAGGGTATTTAGGTTATTCGCTTGTCATATTGGAGTCTCATTAAAATTTGAGTCTCACAATCAATATTGAATTTATTATAAACTTTGTCCTCGCACAAAACCCAACATGGCATGGGGAACAAAACTTTTTTCGGTATTTTAACAACGATGAAATGCTTGCATTTTCTCAACACGAATGATATTCATATAATCATTCTTCTGAACGGCTTTACAAAAATTTAGTTATATAAAAGGGAAAAGGGTCCATAAGCGAAAAAATGCTTATGGAGAATTTAACCGATGGTCGGGCCGCCATCTGATTACAATACTCAGGTGGCGGTCTTTTTTTTATTATGGATATTTTATACGGAACGGACAATACGCATGAACAAATCTTTATTTTCGCAGTGCTTATCAGAGATCCACTTTATTTCTCACCAATTTCAACAACCACGAAGTGGATGAAATTTATGACGGTAAAAGACAAAGAATAATCTTTAAAATCTTCTCTGAAGCATCGATAAATAGGATGTCCAAAATGCACAAAATACCAAAAAGCCATTGGAAAAACGGCTTTAGTTATCAATATGGAGCAACAGGTAAGAAGGCATACTGGTCGTATTCTTTTAGACTGGGCAGGCTTGGTATCATCATCTGCAGACCGTCAAGGATTATACCTTTTATTAATATTTATGAACTTATTTAAAACAATATTATCCGTAATTGAATTCAAACAACCGACAAATAATTCCCTGCTCGCATCAGGCGTGCATTCAAAAATTGTTCTCGGCAGCATAAATATATTATTCGTTTTATTGAGCGACCTATTTGATTTGTTAGTAAATATTTAAACGGACGTTTTTAGGCAATTAAGAATAAACGTTTTAAAAATCAATCAAAAGGAGGGAAAATTATGAATGCAGAAATGACGACAATGTGGAATGCATTGCAGGCGGGGTTGGGCAACCATATTCCCGCAATGCTGGGCGCGCTGGGCATATTGCTCATAGGTTGGCTTATCGCTTTACTCGTACGCGCCGCTGTTCGCAAGGGATTGGGATTGTTAAATATCAATACGCGCTTCACCCAACTCACCAGTCAAGTTGTGGACATTGAAAAAGCGGTTGGCGTAGGCTTGTTTTGGTTTGTGATACTCCTTACGCTGACAGCGGTATTCAACTCACTGGATTTGGGATTGGTTTCCGCTCCATTTGCTGCGCTGCTTACAAAGTTGCTTGAATACCTTCCGCAGTTATTGGCAGGTCTGATACTGGCCGCGATCGCGTGGCTGCTAGCCAGTATCGTGCGTAAAATAGTCATCAAAGCTCTTTCCAAAACGACGCTTGACGAAAAACTATCCGAACATGCGGGCATAGCCCCGATCAGTGACGGTTTGAGCCAAACACTGTTCTGGCTTATCATTCTGCTGTTTGTGCCTGCCGTCCTAAGCGCATTGCAAATGGATGGATTAATGGACCCTTTTCGCGAAATGGTCACTAAGTTTCTCGACATCGTGCCCAACATCGTAGCGGCTGTTGTGATCGGTGGCGTGGGCTGGATTTTAGCCAAAGTTCTGCGTAATCTTACCACAAACCTTTTGCGTACGGCCGGAAGTGACAAAATTGGCCAGCAGATTGGATTAAATGAATCGGTGAAGTTGTCCAATTCAGTCGGTTTGATCGTGTTCGTGGCTGTATTTCTTCCGGCGCTTATTGCTGCTCTGGACGCCCTGAAGATAGAGGTTATCTCCAAACCAGCCACAAACATGTTGAATATGTTTTTTGAAGCTCTGCCACATATCATCGCGGCTGTCCTTATCCTGGTTGTAACTTGGCTGGTCGCTTCCTTCGCTTCACGTCTATTAGCCAGCCTGCTCAATGCCCTGGGCTTCGACAATCTACCCCAATATGCCGGACTTTCTCACGCGTTTAACAAAACTCCCGCTTCGGTTTTTGTAGGGTACGTGGTTCTCTTCTTTGCCATGCTGTTCGCTACTGTTGAATCCGCAAATCAACTCGGATTCACGCATATCAGCGATACGGTGGATACCTTTATCCGTTTCGGCGGTGATGTTCTATTAGGTTCGATCATTCTTGTTGTCGGGTTCTGGCTGGCGAACCTTGCCTATGAAGCAATGGATAAAGCCAGCGGCGCTAACACAAAAGGATTGGCACGAATTGGTCGTTATGCAATCCTGGGGTTGGTATTGGCACTTGGCTTGCGTGCCATGGGCATTGCAGATGACATCGTCAACCTCGCCTTCGGCCTTACGTTGGGCTCAGTTGCAGTGGCGGTAGCGCTGTCATTTGGGTTGGGCGGTCGTGAAGCAGCGGGTAAGCTTACTGAGCAGTGGTTAGAAAAATTCCGGTCAAACGATCGTCAAACCTGAAATGAAAATAGAAAGGACATATAAATAATATGCAGGAGTGTGCCTGATCTATTTGTATGACCAACCATATTTCGTATTCATCACCAGAGGTTTGATAGCCGTATGAAAGAGTAATTATCTCATAATTATTTTTGAACAGAAAGGAGCGAACCATGGATAAAAAAGAAATGAAAGACATGGTGAAAGAAATGATAGATGCACATAAGATATCCTTTGATAACTTCTTTTCAACAATGATAATGTATCAAAATCAAACTGAAAAGATTTTGAATACTTTCATGGATAATACACCTGGAATTAGCGATCAAGGGAAAAAAGTCCTCGCCCAGTGGAACGAAGCCTACAAGAAGGGAATTGACGATTTTAAGAAAGCAATCGATGATGGATATACCCGGGTCGAAACGTTGTTTGATTTAGACGCGATGTTCATTTTTTCGGAACAGACCGAAAAAATGCTCAATACGTTTACAAGCAAGAATCATTTGATGCCACAAAATTACCTGAAGGACGTTATGAAAGAATGGGTTAACATGTATAATAAAAACATGAAAACCGCGGAGGATTTTTTATCGGTGTCCAGCAAGCGGCACACAAGCACAAAACCTAAAAAGTAACTTTTACATTTTCAACATAGCAGAAAAGATTTATTTATAGAAAGGCAGGGCCGGAAATGGCCCTGCCTTTCTCATTGATTCTTTCGAAGGGAAATTCTCCTACCTGTAGAAATACTGGGTGGGCAACCCGCTTACCATCGTCAGGACACATCGTGATTGACCAAGAGCCGACCTGTCGATGATAGATTAAGAAATTTAATTATAGCCTTCATCGTAAGCAATCAGATCCAGATGCAACGTCGCGATGTCTTCAACATCCAGATTGGGTTCCTCGCTTGATTTAGGCAATTCAACTGTTTTGATATAACGCCAGCACTTATTGCATACATCGACCCGATAACGTTCATCGCCCTCCACTTCAAAATACGCCAGAGAATGCTGCTCATCGTTGCCGCAGAAAGGGCATTTGATGCGATTAAAGTACCATTTGAAACCGCATTGATGACAAAACAAATATCGCTTCCCGTCTTCCTCCTCCCTGATCTCACCAATCTTCGGCTCCTTACCGCAAATGGGGCAATATCCTTCCGACCAATCGGATTGCTCCACGATATCCCCATATTTTTTGGCAATGACTTCCAGCTCCGGCCTTAAACTTTCTTCCAAAAAAAGTTCAACCAGGTCAATATTATCTTCTGCTTCATTTTCTGCAGGAGATTCTTGAGTATTAGTCTTTTCAATCTTATGGTCAAATGATGCACGAATACCTTTTTCCCAGTCGAACTGAGGATCATTAATGATGTCTGAAATGTTTTGCGATACTTCGGGTATTCTTTTATCCGCAATAGAGACCAGGGAATAAAAATATTCTTTAGGCCTTTTTAAATCAAATTCTTTTCCTGTTAAATCGATAAGGGGAAGGCCCCCCTTCATTTTTTGAGCAATTAAATTTTCATCCACATCGAAAATGGAATCCGTCATATTTTTAAAATATTCTTCCCGTAAAATTAAAATGTCAGCCATAATATCCAGAAGCTCTGTATAATGAGGATTAGCCGATTTATAATCCTCAATCGTTTTTAAAGATTTTCGCAATGTAGCGACCATGTTTTTAAACTCCTCATGAAAATATTTAGATTTGTTATCCTGAAAGCCTCTGAATAATCCGATGTTCTTTAGAACAAAATCATCAGACCTATATCCACTTTCCCATGCATCTTCAAGTAATTTTTTTAAATAAAATAAGTGCTTGTTTTTTAAGGCATTAATCCGCTTTCAGCCTTTTTATTCATTCTCCGTCAGTTGAGCGTAGAATCGCACCGCATTGTGATATTCTTCAGCGGCGTATGAACTTTTGGAGATCTTTCCCAGGAGTTTATGAAATTCTCTGAACGTTCTTCTATTGAATTTATCCCTGCCGTCATACGAGAAAGTCTGAAACTGTATGGTCTTCGACAATCTTTCTGCCAGAATTTCTTGATCGGATCACGCGGTGCCTGCCGTGTTTGATCCCGTCTGCCCGGCAGCAAGCGTCAAAAAAATGAACATAACGCAAGAAAAAAATAAGTCCGGCACTTATAAGCAAGAACAATCTTGTAACTGAATTCCTCCTTTTTGCTTTTAAACTACTTCATCCTGGATTTGATCTTGATGCGCTTCCCCGCGACCATAAAGTTTTCTTTTCCGATATGATGCAGCGTTTGCGGGTTTTTTACCACCGGATCGATCCAGGCTTTGACCACCTCTACCACAAAGAAGCAATACTTCGCCACCAGCTTTGTATCCACCACGCGGCATTCGAAATTCGCGTAGCATTCATCAATCAACGGCGCCGTGACCAGAGAAGCCGGTTTTGGCGTCAGACCGAATTTTTCGAACTTGTTTATTTTGTCGCCGTGGATATTGCCGCAGGCAAAAACCTTCTGAGCAATTTTTACAGTGGGAATATTGATGACGCACTCTTTGGTTGCTTTCAACAGAGTGAAGGAGTAATTCATATCACTCATGACAAAACCGACCAGCGGTGGTTCGAATTCCATCATCGTGTGCCAGGACATCGGCATTACGTTCTGTTTGCCCTTGCAGGCCGTCGTCACCATGATCACCGGCCCCGACTCCAGCAACGTATAAACTTTGGAAAGCGGTAATGATTTCTTGGCCATTTTGCTGTACCCCTTTAGAAATTTAATGTTAAATTTTGTTTACATAGAAACATTATTCATATTTCTTTGTCAATATATCTAAAACGAATTGTCAAACGTGGCAATTTTAGATATACAGAATTTTTAACCGGGTTCATGGGGAGGGCTGCTCTATGAGCGCTGAAAACACGGTCAACCATCACAATTTCTGGGGAGAGACAACTGCTTTCCTCGCCCTGTTTCTTGACAATGTCGGTACGCTGATATTTTTCAGCGCGATACTTGTCTTTACTTTCAACTATCCGGCAGACATCATTCTGACGCGTATGATTCCCGGAACAGCTGTCGGGATTTGCATCGGCGACCTTGTTTATACCTGGCTGGCATTGCGATTGAGAAAAAAAACGGGGCGAACCGATGTTACGGCAATGCCCCTGGGGATTGATACGCCTTCAACCATCGGTATTGCCTACGCGGTCATGGGACCGGCTTA
>CAYZRT010000134.1:0-7172 GCA_964480875.1 uncultured Smithella sp.
CGCCCACTTACATTGTCGATTACATCGTCAAAAACACCGTGGGCAAACTCCTCGAAGGCAAGACACCGAAAACGGCGGAAAAGTTACGCATCCTCGATCCCGCCTGCGGCTCCGGGTCGTTTCTGCTGGGCGCTTACCAGAATCTTCTCGACTGGCACTTAAAGTGGTACGCTGACGCGGAAAACGATCCCGAAAAACACGCCAAAGCCAAGAAACCGATTTTATACAAAGGGCAAAGCGGCGCGTGGCATCTGACCACTGCCGAGCGCAAACGCATACTGCTCAACAACATCTACGGCGTGGATATCGACACGCAGGCCGTGGAAGTCACCAAGCTTTCCCTTTTGCTCAAAGTTTTGGAAGACGAAACCGGCGAGACGCTCAACCGGCAGAGAATGCTTTTCCATGAGCGCGCCCTGCCGGATTTGGGCGGCAACATCAAATGCGGCAACTCGCTCATCGGGCCGGATTTTTACGAAGGCAAACAGATGAACATGCTCGATTCCGAAGAAGCCCAGCGCGTCAATGTGTTCGACTGGCAAACCGAGTTTCCCGAAATCTTCAAGGCCGGCGGCTTCGACGCCGTCATCGGCAATCCGCCATATGGAGCAGACCTATCGAATAATGTCAGTACCTATTTGCTATCCAAATATAAATTGCAAGACTACCAATTGGATTCTTACATTCTGTTTCTAGAAAAAGCATTTTTATTACTTAGAAAAGACGCATTTTTCGGAATGATCATACCAAATACGTGGCTACTAAATTTACAATATATGAAAATCCGAAAATATATTTTTGAAAATATAAAAATACTCCAAATAATTCATTACCTAAAGAAAGTATTTGCAAAAGCTACAGTCGATACTGAAGTGGTAATATTACAAAAAACATTACCAGGCGGAAAGAATGATATAGAAATATCTATTAACAGCAAAGATGACCATACGACCAATTATTTGATTCCTCAAAAAAGATGGCAAGAAAATAACGGTAAACAGGTTAATATTTTTGAGGTGCCTGAATTTGTTGAGCTCGCGGACAAGCTAAAAGTATTTACGGTTCTTGACGAATTATATATTGTGACACAGGGGACTAAACCTTTTCAGGTTGGAAAAGGTAAGCCGCCGCAGACAAGAGAAATTGTAGACAACAAACCATTTGTTGCTGAAGTCAGAAAAGACGAAACCTTTAGACCATTGTTACGAGGAAGTCTTATCAATAAGTATAAAATCATGTGGAACAATAATTATTGGATAAGCTTTGGTGATTGGTTAGCAGAGCCCCGTTATTCAGCAAATTACGACGTTCAAGAAAAGATCATCGTACGTCAAACAGGAGATTCTATTATTGCAACATTGGACAAAGAACAGTTCGTTGTAAGAGATAACTTATACACCATAGTCTCACGAACACAATTCAGTGATCTGCGCTTTCTTTTGGGATTGCTAAATTCGTGCCTTTTAAATTGGTACTATCAATCAATATTAAATCCGGAAAAGGGAGAAGCACTTGCTCAAGTGAAGCGTGGTCATTTAGCTCAATTGCCAATTGCTAAGATTTCCAATCCTGACGAAAAGAAAATGCACGATAATATGGTACAACTCGTCGAGCAGATGCTTACCCTGAACAAACAACTAACGGAAGCCAAAACCGGCCATGAACAAACATTGATTCAACGCCAAATCGACACGACCGACAAGCAGATTGACAAACTGGTTTACGACCTCTACGAGTTAACACCGGAAGAAATCGCCATTGTGGAAGGACAATAAAAAGGCACATATGACTGAATCAAAAATCAGACATTACTATGTGGATGAGGCTGGTGACGGGACAATATTTGATGCCAAAGGACAGGTTATCATAGGTAAGGAAGGCTGTTCTAAATTCTTCATGTTGGGACTTCTTGAGGTGGCTAAACCTTCAGCTCTTGAAACGGATATCAAAACTCTGCGGTCGACACTTATTAAAGATCCTTATTTTAAGGATGTGCCGTCAATGCAGTTGAAAACTAAGAAAACGGCTGTTTTTTTTCATGCAAAAGATGATCTGCCTGAAGTGCGTCGTGAAGTTTTTCGTATTCTTCTAAATCACGAGATAAGATTCTTCGCCATAGTCCGCGATAAAACAAAAGTGCTTGAATATATAAGAAAGAGAAATGAAGTTGATAATCGTTATAGGTATAATATAAATGAACTTTATGATTATCTCATACGACAGTTATTCCGAGACCGGCTTCATCAGCATGACGCTTATGAAATTCATTTTGCAAAAAGAGGTAAGTCTGACAGGACTGCTGCATTAAAAGTTGCGTTGGAAACAGCTCGTCTGCGTTTTACTGAGAAATGCGGCAAAATAAGTTCTGCTTCTATGAATGTGCTGGCCAGCGAACCTAAGAATTATTCCGGACTTCAAGCTGTTGATTATTTTCTTTGGTCTTTGCAAAGGTTTTACGAACGCGGTGAAAGCAGGTACATGGAATTACTTTGGCCAGCATTTCATCTGGTGCGAGATATTGATGACACAAGAGAAAATAAATACGGTGAATATTACACACAAAAAAAGCCGCTCACAATGGCGGCTAAAAAAACACCGGGGATATAGGAGTTTCCAGACTAGCCGGAATCTCACACGGCATGGAGCCGAATTTCGTCCCTGGTGGCTATTATTCTAGCGATAAAGAAAATAAAGTCAAGAAAATATGTTGACTTGGTCAATAAAGAGAGGGAGCCAAGACCGGCCATGAACAAACGTTGCTCCAGCGCCAAATTGACGCGACCGACAAGCAGATAGACAAACTCGTTTACGAACTCTACGGCCTGACGGAAGAAGAGATCAAAATTGTGGAAGGGAAATAATACGTGCGGCGCGATCGGGGATCGCGCCCTACAAACTGCAAATGATTAATGATATTGATTCCGGCGTGTTCGGGGAACACGCCCTACAGAAATAACCGATAATCGATATTGTAGAGGGGAAATAATATGTAGGGATTGATCCCCCGATCAATCCGCGAAACTAACCCGGACGTTTTAAAAAAATCAAAGGCTGATTCAATCAGGATGATTGAACCAGCAAGAGACAAAAACCAGTAAATAATTATTTTAAAATGTGCTAAAAGTAACAATAGAGTTAATGGAGGTGAATATGCAACGGTTAAGGGAAAATGTAATTTCAATGATTAAGAGTATGCCCCAAGATGTTTCTATTGAAGATATTATGGCAGAATTATATTTCCGGTATGAGGTCGATCAGGGTATCAAACAATTAGATGAGGGTAAGGGAATTCCGCATGAAGAAATAGAAAAACGGATGAAAAAATGGTTAAAAAAATAAGATGGTCGCCAAAAGCCGCAGATAATTTTGAAGAAATATGTGCTTTTATTGGCAAGGATTCAGAATATTACGCATCAATGTTAGCAAAGAAAATTATTTCTATCGTTAAAAACCTTCCCTCGTTTCCAGAATCAGGTCGAATTGTTCCAGAATATCAGGATT
Organism: uncultured Smithella sp.; assembly: GCA_964480875.1. GTDB lineage: Bacteria > Desulfobacterota > Syntrophia > Syntrophales > Smithellaceae > Smithella. The sequence goes on from CAYZRT010000134.1 coordinate 3,502, forward strand.
CAAATTTAAGAGAAAAAATATTCCAGAATTATCGTATTGTTTATAGAATAAAAGGACAACTTATAGAAATTGTAACAATTTCTCATGCTGCAAAACAGCTAAATATTTAACCGTGAAATGCGCGCCTTGTACAAACAATTAACCGAAGCCAAGACCGGCCATGAACAAACGTTGCTCCAGCGCCAAATTGACGCGACCGACAAGCAGATAGACAAACTCGTTTACGAACTCTACGGCCTGACGGAAGAAGAGATCAAAATTGTGGAAGGGAAATAATACGTGCGGCGCGATCGGGGATCGCGCCCTACAAACTGCAAATGATTAATGATATTGATTCCGGCGTGTTCGGGGAACACGCCCTACAGAAATAACCGATAATCGATATTGTAGAGGGGAAATAATATGTAGGGATTGATCCCCCGATCAATCCGCGAAACTAACCCGGACTTCAAGGCGGGTTCAATCTTGCAGATTGAATCCGGATGTTTTAAGAGAATCAAGGGCTGATTCAATCAGGATGATTGAACCGGCAAAAGAAAATTAAAGAAAGATTCTATCATAATGATTGAATCAACAAAAAATCGCGCCCTGCAAAAAATCTTTTTTATGGAGGAAATAGAATGAGAATCGTCATGTTGACTTTGTGTTTTTTCGCCGTCTTATGGACATCCGCTAATGCCGCAGAAATGTACCGATGTTTGGATAGTAACGGCAATCAAATCATTACCAGCACGCCTCAAGACGGGATGACGGATTGTGTGCTAAAGGATTCTTCTGACGATTCGGCACGTGAAGATAATACAAGCTCTAAAGGAAGTGAAAAACAAAAATCGGTCGCAGGTTCAGACAATAGCAGTAACGAAGCTGACGAAAAATTGCGTCGGGAATGCGCCAATTTGAAAGTTTATCGCGAGGAAGAAAGGACGTACTGCGAAGGTATTCCAAAGAGTTATAAAAGCGGCGATGAGGCGATGAAAAAAAAGGCGCAAGACCGGATGGCATCTTCCAAGGCGAGCGCCAGCCAACTCTGCGACTATTACAAAGGCATGGTCAGGGCATTGGAAGCAAAATGTCCCTGATCAAAGGCGAAAGCACCACCAAAAACAAAAATGCTATCTCCGATGCCGGTAAATGGCAATATCGAAAATGCCGTGCAGCTCATAGCGAAAAGGGAGTACGATGAAAAGGGGACGATTGCCCAGCCCCGGGAACCTTATGTCGAGAATTTAAAAGCGCAGGTGCGGCATGTGGCGTCAATGGCGTAAGCGGGGAAGTAGTTGATAGTTGATAGTTGATGGTGAATGGTGAATAGTGTCCCACGGCGCTATGCGCCTGGGATAGTTCGACTTACGTTTCGAACTTCGTCCCGATTCATCGGGACTGGTTCTCAACTGGTCTCACTAGATAGTTGATGGAGGGGGCATTATGAGCGTTGGATTTTTTTGTTGGAATAAGTGAACCACCTGCCGGAAAGCGAAGGGGTTTCTTTCGCAGCAAAAGGTGGAAATCACCGAACGGGATTTTTTTAAGGAACCGTTCACGAGAGAAGAAATCAAAACGCTTTTATCGGGAAAGGCTGCTTCCGACATGTTCAGTTTTAAGTCACCCAGTTTCAAAGCGCTGGGGCTGAAGCAGGAAAAACTAAAAGATGACGATTTGATTAATCTCATGCTTAAAGAGCCGCGCCTGATCCGAAGACCTATTGCTAAGATTGGTAAGACTGTTTATTTTGGAGCGGATGTTAAGATGCTGGGAGAGATTCTATCCGGGAGAAAGGAGACTTAATCCGATTGGCTATGTCGGGAAAGACCAGCGCTGGAATACTTTTATATCGAATGGCCGAAAACGGTTTGGAGGTTTTTCTTGTTCATCCCGGCGGGCCTTACTGGGCTAAAAAGGATGAAAAAGCGTGGTCTGTCCCCAAAGGCGAATTCGAAACCGGGGAGGATTCCCTGGACGCGGCGAAACGTGAGTTTAAAGAAGAAACCGGTTTTGACATCACCGGCAATTTCATAGAATTAACTCCGCTCAGGCAGCCCAGCGGAAAGGTGGTTTATGTCTGGGCGGTTGAAGGAAATATTGACGCAACGTCAATAAAGAGTAATATGTTTTCGATGGAATGGCCGCCCCGCTCAGGTAAGGAGCAGGATTTTCCGGAAGTGGATAAAGGCGGCTGGTTTACGATAGCGCAGGCGCAGGAAAAGTTATTGCCGGGTCAACGCGGTTTTCTTGAGCAACTGAAGAAGATAATAGTTGATGGTTGATGGTGTCCCGCTACGCTATCGCTTCGGGGATAGTTCAACTTACGTTTCGCGCGTCGTTTCACTCGCGCTCAACGAGTGTCACTAGATGGTGGATGGTGAGAGAAGAAATATGAGTAAAAGAATTATTTGTTTTAGTTTGGGTTTATCGGAAGAAGACATTGAAAAAGGCCGGGCTTCGTTTTATAGTCTGAACAGGGAAGCGCCCGCGCTGGAAGTGATTACAGTTTCAAAATCCATGCTGGGTTTGAAAGTTGCGGACGTATTGGCAAATGTGTTCGATGGCTACGGATTGAACGCAGCCCAAGTGCGAAAGGATGCGGAGGATCAAATATCCCCGGAAATTTATAAATACCGTGTGGTTGTTGTGCTCGCGGAAGAACGTGAGGACGTCTTGAAAATCATGCGGAGTTTTAAGGCGGTGCTGCCTGATTCTCAAAATGTTATTTTTGCCGTGATAACCGAAACGGCTCTGACATGGACATTCGGAGACTATATCGGACATCTTGGCAAAGAACACGAATATATGAAAAACCGTAATCCCGGGAAATAAGCGCAGGATTCGGAAATAAAAAATAAAGGACATATTATGGAACCAGTCAAAATAATGCCGTGTCTGGATATGAAAAACGGAAAGGTGGTCAAGGGAGTTCATTTTGTGGATATTAAGGAAGCGGGGGATCCGGTGGAAAATGCCGCCTTTTATCAGGCGGAAGGCGCTGATGAACTGGCGATGCTGGATATTGCCGCCACACTGGAAAACCGCAAGACGCGTCTGGAATGGGTGAAGAATGTTTCCAGCGTGATAAAAATTCCTCTGACGGTTGGAGGCGGGATTGGTTCGCTGGACGATATTGAAATGGTGTTGGCAGCCGGAGCGTCGAAGGTTTCGATGAACAGCGCGGCGGTGAAAGATCCCGACCTGATACGCAGGGCGGCGGAAAAATTTGGCAAGGAAAAAATAACGGTGGCGATCGACGCGAAAAGAAATGCGCAGATGCCGTCGGGGTTTGAGCTGGTTGTTTCGGGTGGGACGCTGCCGGTTGCCAAGGATGCCATCGCCTGGGCGAAAACGTGTCAGGAAATGGGCGCGGGGGTGATTCTACCCACGAGTATGGACGGTGATGGGACGAAAGCCGGTTATGATATTCTTTTCACCCGGGCGATTGCCGACGCGGTGACGCTGCCGGTGGTGGCTTCCGGCGGCGCGGGCAAACTGGAGGATTTTTATGAAGCGGTGGTCAAGGGCGGCGCGACGATTCTGCTGGCGGCATCTGTCTTTCATTTTCGCCTGCTGAAGATTCAGGATGTGAAAAATTATTTACGGGATAAAGGTTTGACCGTCGCGTAAATTGAGCAGGATTTAATGAGACCCAAATTTCAGAAACGAAGTTCACTGAAATTTGATGG
>CAYZRT010000135.1:0-7171 GCA_964480875.1 uncultured Smithella sp.
CTATCAAGGCTTCCACGATTTACGGGCATTATGAAAAAACCGTCGATCGCGAATCCGCCTATGAAAAACTGCGTGAAGCACAACAGGAAGAGGAAACGCCTGAAGAAAAACCCGCCATTAAAGTGGAGCGTTCCGCTGCTCCGGCAAAAAGTGAAGAAGAAAAGGACAGCGGAGGCATGGGGGATGCTCTCAGCAAAATGATTTTCGGCAGCAAAGGCCCCCGCGGAGGACAGAGAGAAGGCATGGTGCAGGCCGCGGCCAAAAGTGTGGCGCGCAGCATCGGTTCTTCTTTGGGACGCCAGATTATCCGCGGCGTGCTGGGCTCAATCCTGGGTGGTTCGCGCCGCTGATCAAGCAGCTATGCCTGTCTAAACCTTTTTAACAAGATCTTTATCGCACTGGCAAAAGGTGATCTGTCATGAATGTTATTTATTTAAGAACATTTTTTGTCAGTTACGTCTTGTTTATCGCTCTCTGTGCTATCGTCATAGCATTCCTGTGGTGGCAAAACCGTAAACGCTTTCCGGAAATTGCCCTGTGGCTTACAGATTATATCTTTCAGTTCATAGGGCTTTTGCTGATTACTTTACGCGAGATCATCCCCGATTTTTTTTCGATTGTTGTCGCGAATATTCTCATCATCGGAGGAACCATTATTCTCTATATTGGTCTCTGCCGATATGTAAGTCGCGGTAATCGTCAATTTCATAACATCGTTATGCTGACCGTCTTCACGGTTATTCAAGCTTACCTGACCTATGTTTATCCGAGCACGGCGTGGCGTACGATCAATATATCCGTCGCCCTGTTTTATATTTGCGCGCAGGCCTCCTGGCTGATGCTGCGCGGAACAGATGTATCGCTTCGATCGGCCACGAGACCGGCCGGCATTGTTTTTGCCGTGTTTTGTTTGATTAGCGTGATTCAAGTTATCGTCAATATCATTACGCCGGAAACACATACGTTAATCGTTTCGTCATTTTTCGGCATTACGGCCGTTGTTATGTACCAGATAGCATTTGTTGCCCTGACCTTTGCCCTGTTTCTTATGGTCAGCCGTCGACTATCCATGGACCTGGAGAAAGAGAGGATTCAGCGCGATCAGGAAGAGAGGATTATCCGGATCAGATTGTCTTTGCTGGAATTCGCCACCACTCACTCTCTGGAAGAAGTGCTTCAAAAAACACTGGATGAAATCGGAATTCTGCTGGAAAGTCCTGTCGGCTTCTATCACTTTGTTAATGAAGATCAGAAAAATCTTACGCTTCAGACATGGTCGACTCGTACATTGCAAGAGTTCTGTAAAGCTGAAGGCAAGGGCATGCATTACAACATTGATCAGGCCGGTGTGTGGGTGGACTGCGTTCATCAGAAGCGGGCGGTTATTCACAATGATTATTATACGCTGCCCCATCGTAGAGGATTGCCGGAAGGTCACGCGCCGGTCATCCGGGAACTGGTCGTGCCGATTTTGAGGAGCGGCAAAGTCATGGCGATACTCGGTATCGGGAATAAGCCGACATATTATACCGAGAAAGATGCGGAAATCGTTTCTTACCTGGCGGATGTAGCATGGGAAATTATCAAACATAAGAAGGCCGAAGAGGCCATCAATAAGTATTCCAATGATCTGAAAGAGCGTGTTAAAGAACTCAATTGCCTCTACTCCATCTCCGAAATCGCTCAGAGAAAAGATATTCCCCAGGAGGACATATTAAAGAAGTGTCCATTGATCATTTCCCGGGCATATCGTTTTCCGGAAATTACAGCCTGTCGTATTATCCTGGGCAATCATGAGTATCGAACGGATAACTTCAACAAAACAATCTGGACGCAAAACAGTGCAATTGTCATTAACGGCGAGCAGGCGGGGGTGATTGAAGTCTTCTACTTGGGAGAAAGATGTAAGAAAAATGAGGACCCGTTTTTAGTCGAGGAACGCAATCTGCTTGATGCGGTTGCAGATATTCTGGGAAAATCCATCGAAAGAAGACAAGCGGAGGAACGGATAAGATATTTGGCCTCGCATGATTTATTAACCGACCTGCCGAGTTTGAGATTGGCTATGGATAGACTGGCCTCGGCGATGAATATAGCTCGCCGGTATAAAAAGCGCGCCGCCGTAATGTTCATCGACCTCGATGGTTTTAAAATCGTTAATGACACGCTCGGTCATGATGCAGGCGATTACGTATTAAAACAAATTGCCCAACGTATGCTTTCCTGCGTACGCGAGACAGATACCGTCGCACGTGTCGGAGGTGATGAGTTTTTGATTATTGCGACAGAAATTATGACCGCCGACAATGCCGCCCAGATTGCGCAAAAGGTAATTCAGACGGTTTCTCAACCGATTTTTATTAATGGTGAACAAGCCGTGGTCGGTACAAGCATCGGGATCGCACTTTTCCCCGAGCACAGTGAAGACATGGACAAACTGATCAAACTGGCTGATGAAGCCATGTATAAAGTTAAAAACTCCGGTAAGAACAATTTCCGTTTCGTCAATGATTAGATCAAATCATTCTGCAATTGACAGATCAGAATCTTCCTTATATAGGATTGTAGCAATTCATTTTCAGATCATGTTCTAGCCGATGCAATGCGGCATCCAGATCGACCAAGGAATGCCGCGTGAAACTACTTTTTGATTTTGAAAAATCGTCCTTATGTTTTAATCGTCCTGTTTCCATTATAAGTTGTTCTTCTTTTCAGGATGTTTCTCATGCTTTTGAACAAATTGAAGAAGCGCTGAAGCAAGGCTTACATGTTGCCGGATTTTTTTCCTACGAATTGGGTTACACGTTTGAAGAAAAATTTTCCTCTTATCATCTCAACGGATTCCCGCTCATATACGTGGGATGTTACGAAAAGCCTCAACGGTCGAATACGCAATCGCCTGTTGGTGGCGATGCCTGCGAAGTAAAAAATATCCGCTTTAATCTTTCCCGGGAAAAATACTCCGAACACATTGATATCATTCGCTCGTATCTGCAAGCCGGCGATGTGTATCAAATTACCTACTGTCTAAAAATTCTTTTTGACTTCTCAGGTAATGCTTTTGATTTATATAAAAAGCTTTTTGCTGTTCAACCTGTGCCCTATGCCGCTTTTGTCGAGACCGACCAATTCAGTATTGTGTCGCTTTCACCGGAATTGTTTTTGTATAAAAAGGGGAATCACATCTTATCAAAACCTATGAAGGGAACGTGGCAGAGAGGCAAAAACTTTTTTAGTGATATCACGGCCAGATATAAATTTTATTACGATGAAAAAAATCGAGCCGAGAACGTAATGATTACCGATTTACTGCGCAACGATCTCGGACGCATCGGGAAGAATATTCATGTGCCGCGTCTCTTCGAAGTGACGCCATATAAAAAACTGTTTCAAATGACCTCTTCGGTTTCGGCGGATATCGAACCGGATGTGAATCTGTATGATTTGTTTAAAAGTCTTTTTCCATCGGGGTCGGTAACCGGCGCGCCTAAGATCCGTGCCATGGAAATCATTCATGAATTGGAGAACGAACCGCGCAACATCTACACCGGCGCCATCGGCTATATCAAACCCAACAAAGATTTGTTTATTAATATTCCGATTCGTACGGCTTTGATTAATCGTTCAAACGGCAAAGGAGAGATGGGCATTGGCGGTGGCATTGTGTGGGATTCAACTGCTGAAGGAGAATGGGCAGAAGGTATTTTAAAGGCGCGTTTCTTTACCGACTGCCGTTTTTGCCAAGGGTAAAAAGAGCGCTCTGGCTCATGCGGATTTCGGGATATTCCTTGATAACGAATCCCACTTCTTCTGCCATATTTACCACATGCGAGAAATTTTTCCTGGACACATGAATGAGAGGTTCGGCCAGAAGAAACAGCCCAGCCGGTTTCATCAGACCGCGGATTTCAGAAAGAAACCTTTGTTGGTCGGGAACCTCGTGCGCCATCCAGAAAGCCAGAATAAAATCAGCTTTTTCATTAAATCCAATTGAATCCGGCTGAGCCAGATGTGTTTTGATTATTTCGGCAACACCTTTCTTTTGAGCGCGTTCCATCAGCGCAGAGAGCATTTTTTGCTGAATATCAATGGCTATGACCTGACCCGTAGGGCCAACCAGGGCGGCCAAAGGCATGGTGAAATAGCCCATGCCGGGCCCGATATCGATTATTGTATCGCCTTTGTGAACATAGGGACTGAGAATTTTAACCGGATCATGAATAATTTTACGGATGGGGTTATCGAACGTAAAACACAACCACCAAGGACAGACATGTTTTGTGTTTATTAGTTTTTCAAGCATAAAAAAAATAGGTGATCGAAAGTTAATTACACCTCTTTACTATTTATCTTTATAAGACATTTTTGCCAATTCTATTCCAGCGGACAGTAGAGGTAATACGATCCCATGACCAATATATTTGCGTGACCGTTCCCTTCATTTTGTCTTTATCAACAACTCCCCAGAATCTGCTGTCTAGAGCCAGTTCTCTGTTATCACCCATCACGAAAAATGAATCAGTAGGTACGGTAATCGGCCCAAAATTATCACGCGGGCTTTGACTTGCAGGAAGAACCTCTTTATCCTTATGAATCACTTGACTTTCTTTGACGAGTTTGTTGTTAACATACAAATACTTGTTTCGAATCTCCACAATATCTCCTCCGAGCGCTACTACCCTTTTTACAAAGTCCTTTGTTTCGTCTTTGGGATACACGAATACGCTCAGAGCACCACGAGCAGGATTTCTTGCGGCTAAGCGCCGATCAACAAGAATATGATCACCAGGTAATAAAGTTGGCTCCATACTTACTGAGGCTATTTTGTATGCCTGTATATAGTTACTCGTGATTTTCTCTTTATCAAATTCCAGATTAGGTATCAGTTCTGACATTGCGACTAACGCTAGAAATATGCCTATATATACAATTGGATTATTGTATCTTTTCAATATGTACTCATGTCTAAGCTTATTTGATTGATATATTGCGTCAGCTATAACCAAGACGAAGAAGACTAATGGAATAAAAAATAGAAAACATATCACCAAAATAGAGTGACTTGCTGGGTAAAAAGTTAATATTTTTATTAATAAGAAAGGGAAGGATAAATAACAAAGAAAATAAATAACTCCTTTTAATGCTTGTCCGTTGTAAATTTGGCCTAAGCCCGGTCTGATGAAGCTCAGCAATCCTGATATCCACCATTTTCTCGGCTTGTTAGTCAAATCTTTGTTTGGTTCTTTTTGTTCAACGCTTAACATCATTAAGTCTTAAATCCATTATTTTTGAGCAAGGTTATTCGTTAAGTGATTAATTATTTAAACCAATGCTGTATTAAAATCAAACATTTATTGTTTAGGGACTCAAAAAAGGATTTGATATTTATTCTAGAAATATTCCTTTGACACACTCTATTCTTCTCCATATACTCCTAAAATAAAAGAGAATCCGCCGAAAAAGTTTTTTATAGTTTATGCAACGGATACCATTTCGATTTCAAGGGATAACGCGGCGGCAAGGAGGAGGCTCCGCAGGCGTATATGAAAATACGTTGAGGAGGCCGACGACGCTGCCAACAAAGTTAGCCAAAGAAAGCGAATTGGTATGAATGGAGGATGTTGATGTCGCCTGAATCCATATCGCAAATGTTGACACCAATGCGGGCTTTCTTTGGAGCGGGAAAAACAAGAGATGTCGAGTTTCGTATTGCCCAGTTGAAGAAGCTCAAGGAGGGTATCCGCAAATACGAACCGGAAATCATGGCTTCTCTTTATGACGATCTGCGCAAGCCTCTTTTTGAGTCCTATGCCAGTGAAATCGGCATTCTCTATACGGAAATCGATCACGTCATCCGGCATCTTCGGTCGTGGGCAAGCTCCAGGCGCGTGGCAACACCCCTTATTCATTTTTTGTCACGAAGCCGGATTTATCACGAGCCTTACGGTGTTGTTTTGATTATCAGTCCCTGGAATTATCCTTTCCTGCTTGCCGTGACGCCGTTAATCGGCGCGATGGCGGCGGGGAATTGTGTCCTCATCAAGCCTTCCGAGCTTTCTGCTTCCACATCTCAAACCATTGGCAACATGATAGGCGAGTGTTTCGAATCCGATTACGTCACGGTTTTTCAGGGTGAAGCCGAAGCGACGAAAAAACTTCTGGAAGAAAAATTCGATTATATCTTTTTTACCGGAAGTACGGCCGTCGGCCGCAGCATTATGACCGCGGCAGCCCGCCATCTCACGCCGGTAACGCTGGAGTTGGGAGGGAAAAGTCCGTGTATCGTGCATGAAGATGCCGGTCTTAAGTACGGGGTTAAAAGAATTGCCTGGGGAAAATTTTTAAATGCCGGTCAGACTTGCATCGCTCCGGATTATGTTCTGATTCACCGGAAAATCAAAGATGACTTCGTCGAAAAGATGATCAGGACAATTTTTTCTTTTTACGGCGAAGATCCGATGAAGAGCCCGGACTATGCCAGAATCATCAATGAAAGACATTTCAATCGTCTTATCAATCTAATGAAAAGCGGGCGGATTCTCTACGGCGGCAAATACCTGAGCAAGGATCTTTACATATCGCCCACAATCATTGATCAGGTTTCTCCGGATAAGCCTATTATGCAGGAAGAAATTTTCGGTCCTCTTCTGCCCGTAATCGAATATAGCGATATTGACGAGGCGATTGCGTTTATCAATCAGCGGCCTCAACCGTTGGCTCTTTATTGTTTTTCGGAACACAAGGAAATTCAGGACAAGGTTCTGCGCGAAACATCTTCCGGCGGCGGCTGTATCAATGACACGATTTCTCATATCGGCAGTCAGGAACTGCCTTTCGGCGGAGTCGGGGAAAGCGGCATGGGCGCTTATCACGGCAAGACCGGTTTTGATACGTTTTCCCATCAGCGCGGTATTTTGTTTCGCTCGAATCTGGTGGATATTCCGTTGCGTTATCCCCCTTATCGTGACAGAGTGTCGCTGCTGCAATTTATTTTCAGGTTTATCAGATAAGAATTGTCATGATTAAAAAGAAAATTTTGATGTAATGAGAGCTTTGCATAATACCCTTCATGTCATTTCGAGAAGCAAAGCGACGAGAAATCCTTCTTTAATATTATTGTTTTATAAGATTTCTCCCCAGCAAAGCTGGACTATAGCCTTCGGTCGAAATG
>CAYZRT010000136.1:0-7141 GCA_964480875.1 uncultured Smithella sp.
CCTGCTGTAAAAGCCAGCGGTATGCCTTGACGGCATCTTCTATTGCGGCGGGATAAGGATGTTCCGGCGCAAGCCGGTAATCCACGGACAAAACTCTGATTTGGGACAGATCACTCAACAATCCGGTAAGCCCGATATGAGTCTGGGGCGAACACATTGAATAGGCACCTCCATGAAGATACAAGATCGTTGCCTTATCGTTCTCGTTTTGTTTTACCGCGCTTATCCACAGCGCCTCCGGCCCTCCGGCGTTGACGTTTTCAATCATACACGTTGCAGGCGGCAGGGCAAACGACATCATACCCGCCATCCCCTGACGCAAGAGTTCTATCGGCAGCTCGCCGATATTCTGCACTTTCATCGTTGCCATAACGGCCATGACATGTTGTGCTTCCTGACTGATCATTATCTTCCTCGTTTATAAAATTATAAAACCATCTTTATTATTTTCAAAAAGATTATTGATTTTTTTTGGGAAAAGGCTGTTAACGCGGGTTACGTTTAAAATAAATCAACTGCCTGCAACATATGGACAAGCTTAAATGTGCTTGTCTATTTCCTCCAATAATCTTTGCAAGTTATAGGGTTTGGAAAAGAACGAATGTTTGCCCATCATGTTGCTACGTCTTTCTTCTTCTTGTTTGGTCAACAACGCCGTAACAAATATGATGGGAATATTCTGTGTCTCGGGATGAGCCTCCAGCATGGCGACCACGTCTCCACCCTCAAGATCGGGCATGTTGATATCGAGCAAAATCAAATCCGGGTTCTGGGTTTTCGCCAATAAAACCCCCATTTCTCCGTCCAGAGCGGTAATCACATCAAAACCGTTTTTGGTCAAATCGTATTCCACAAGCTTTAGAAATACTTTATCGTCATCAACTACAAGAATTTTCTTGGATTCAACCATCGGCCACCTCTTTTTTGACTTGTTCAAAAACAGATTTTAATTTTCCGATGTTGCTTTTTATGACGGCAATATCCAGTTTTTGCGTCGCTTCGATTTCTATGGCTTTAGCTATGGATTGAACTGCTTCTATGCGCAAATTTCCCGCCGAGCCCTGAATCAGATGAGCGGTCTTGCGTATTTCTTCATAATCTGTCGTCCCGGTGATGTTTTCAAGGATTTGCAAGGCCGGTTCCGTCTGTTCGATAAACATATCAAGCAATTCATTAAAAAGCTCTTCCGGCATATCAAGTTCCCGGAAAGCTTTTTCTCGGTCTATGAGCACGATCATTCCTCCGCATAGATGCAACGGCTGCCTGCTACCAACTTGTTGATTACATTATATATCAAGCCCGCCTATTTGTATAGACTTTCTTTATTTCTATTTCTTTATGGATGCAAGATGCCCGACGGCTTTTTCCAAGCCATCCAGCGTCAACTCGAACATGGGAAAAACCTGACGGATCATTTGAACCGTCCGGCTGTAGTACCATTCGTCAACGGACATGGGATTCAGCCAGGCGCAGTGACGGAATGTCTTCGCGATGAATTTGAGGCGTTCAATACTGGCGCCGCCTGGTTTTGCATCAATGTAAATAGCGCCGTTGGGATGAGACAGTTCATAAGGCGCCATGTTGGCATCTCCCACAATGATAATCCGGGTTTCCGGATCCCAGCGGACGAAATCGTCAACATCCTGCGGTTTATAATATCTTTGCGGATCAGCCCAGACAAGGCTGTAGATCGTATTGTGAAAAAAGTAGATTTTCAAATCCTTGAATTGCGAACTGGCATAATGAAAAAGCGTTTGAACAACTTCAATGTAAGGTTCCATCGACCAGCCTCCGTTATCAATCAAAAGCACGACCTTCAGGCGATCTGTCAGACGGCGGTCGAAAATGATTTCGATTTCTCCGGCGTTGCGCATGGTTTCATAGATTGTTTTATCAATATTGACCATGTCTTTGGGACCGGTCGGCACCATGCGCCGCAATCTTTTCATCGCCTCGCCCATTTGAACCTGAGTCAGCGGCCCTTCCTGTGAATAATCCCGATAGCGTCTTTCCATGGCTACCTTAATGGCAGAATGATTTCTGGATACTCCGCCGACGCGCATCCCGCCTGGATGGTATCCGGAATGTCCTGTCGGCGATGTGCCGCCGGTGCCGATCCATTTGTTGCCGCCGTGATGCGCTTCGGTCTGATCTTTGAGACGCTCCAGAAAATACTGAATCAATTCTTCGGGTGTCATTTTTTTTAGTTTGTCTTTATCAATGCCCATAAGATCGGCCAGTTCCTGCGGATTTTGCAGCCAATCTTCAAGCATGGCGCGGGCAACTTCGGTCAATTCCACCGTTGTCGGATCTTCCAGGGAAGCGTTTTTGAAATGATGGGCGAATATCTGATCGTACGTGTCGAAATAGCGTTCGCTCTTCACCAGAACGGAGCGGGCCACCGTATAGAAATCGTCAAGAGAATGAACCAGTCCTTTATGCATCGCCTTCTGCAGGCGCAGGAATGACGTCGGCGTGACGGGTATACCCCTTTCTCTCAACGTGTAGAAAAAATTTACAAACACGCCTTAACCCTCATCCACGCGATCTGACGATCTGCTGATTTGCCTGTTGCAGGTCGGCGCTTTTCTTGAACAATACGCCCAGAAAAGGCACCCGTCCCTGATAAAGCGTTTTCGGTTTAAAGTCGGGATCACTTTTCAATGCGCGAATCCAGTTAATCAGTTCACGCGTGGCCGGTTTTTTCTCGATGCCGCGCAGTTCGCGCAATCGGTAAAACGTGGTAATGCAAACTTTCATCAGATCTTCGTCCAGTTTCGGAAAATGCACGTTCACAATGAGGCGCATCATATCGGGATCGGGAAAAGCGATATGATGGAAATTACAGCGTCCGAGAAAAGGATCGGAAAGATCTTTCTTGGCGTTGGATGTAATCACAATCACCGGCCGGTGTTTTGTTTTGATGGTTTTGTCTATTTCGATGATATCAAACTGCATCTGATCGAGCACATCGAGCATGTCGTCCTGAAAATCCGTGTCGGCCTTGTCGATCTCGTCAATCAGAAGAACTGTTTTCTTATCCGAGGTAAACGCCTGACCGATCTTGCCCATCTTAATGTAGGCTTCGATGTCGCTGACATCTCTTTTGGAATCTCCGAAACGGCTGTCATTGAGACGCGTCAGGGTATCGTACTGGTAGAGCGCCTCAACCAGCTTCATGCTGGATTTGACATTCAAAACAATAAGAGGCATTTGCAGACTCTCCGCAATCGCATGAGCCAGCATCGTTTTCCCGGTTCCCGGTTCGCCCTTGAGCAAAAGAGGCATTTCCAGCGCCATGGACACATTGACAATTTTCGCCAGCTCATCGTCCAAAACATACCTGGACGCGCCGCTGAACCGGGGATTATTTTTTTCTGAAACCATAACATACTCCTGCGGCCCTCTTAAAAGTGCAAATATCCGCCAGGGGCCTAATTTTTTATATCGGGAAATTTTGTATCCGATTCCACTGAAAAATACCAGACGTTTTTGATTAGAAACATTGAACTATGAACTGGACATTTTTACTTCCTAACATGAAACTGAAAAAAACATAACCGTTTGTTTTTTCAATTGACAAGCAGATAAATATTATTTATGAAAGATTCGTCTAAAACAATCACCAGTGCTTCAATAAGTTTCAAAGATTTACTTTACTTGCAGACTTGAAAAACCGGATGGCGTTTCATGCTAGCGTGCAGCTCGCCCATTGTATTCATCGCGCGGTTGCGCTAAGTCGTGTGTGAAAATTTAAGGAGGGCGGCATAAGAAAAATTAAAGAAATTACGAAAAATCAAACCGTCCCCGATATTTTTTGAACCGGATATACATTATTTTAATATTACTTAAGGAGGGCTTTTATGAAAACAAAATTCAGTCTCAAGCGTCTTATCATGTGTTCGGCAGTATGTTTGGCGGTTTTTTTGGGATATTATGGTTCAACCCAGCTTTATCAAAAAATAACCAATGCGGGTGATGAATGTACCTCGTGGGTGGCACAAGGCTCTGCCGCACCTGTCGGAAAAAATATCGTGCATAAAAATCGCGATAAAAGCTCGGATGAAGCACAGGTGGTTGGGCGAAACAAAGAAGGGATTCCTTTTTTGGGGATTGGATTCGCGTCTGATGTCGATGCTAATAATAATCTTCAGAAGGTGTCCGCCGGTATCAATAAGGCAGGTCTCGCCGTCGCCTATAATGCCGCTTGTTGTGGATACATCTGGGGAAAAGTGACCGCAAGAACAATGCTTACAACAATTCTGAAAAATCAGAGTTCAGTTGATAACGCATATATCTATTTAAAAAACAATGTAACAAAACTAAGTGAAGGCGGCATATTTTTCTTTGGGGACAGGTATAAAACCATGATCGTGGAGGTGTCCGGCGGATATAGTAAGAAAATTGATGTTGTAAATGATGCGAAAGCCAGATCCAATTATTTTGTGAGTCTGATGTATTCCGATCCTCAGATGACAACTGAAATTTATCGCAGATATGATACCGCGAGGGATTTTTTGAATGCCAACAAATCGGACAGAATTTCCATACTGGAAGACTTTGAGTTATCAAGATTATATTATGGAAACACCGGCATCGAAGAATCTGGCAATGATGTTGAAAATCATGACTATTTGGGCTCGATCTGCAACAGCAATACGGTCAATGCGACAGCGTTTGTCATCGATATCAATGATCCTGAGAACCGGAGTTGTATGTGGGTAGCCATCGGAAGGCCGGATCTCTCAATCTATATACCCATCCATATCGGGAACGCCCTTGCTCAAAATACCGATGGCACCTTTAAGTATAAAAACGGCGATCCAGTAAATCCGGATTACACGGATTCCAGACTATACGACCCCAACAATTCACTATTCGCTGTTACCCAGGACATTTATGATATCATGATTCAAAATTGGACCAGCGCAAATGATAAGAGGTACACGCTTCTTCAAACTGAAAGCCAGGTTATTTTGGATGCAACTGCCTTAGAATCAAGCGGGGCTTCTGACGACCAGTTGAATACATTTGACAGGATGCAGGCCGACGCCCTGATAGATGCACTAAAGGATATATACGGTATTCAGTAACGGGGAAGCTTTATCGTAATTTAAATACCTTAAAGCTCTTATTTGCCGGTTAATCTTAAAATACCCTCGCGCTTGCGTCGCGAGGGTATTTACGTAAATTCGTTTAAATGTAGGTCAAATCCGTTGTTTAAGACTCGCTCCCCCCGACAGGGTTTGCAGTTAAAAAAATATCCCTTATTCCCCGCGAATGTTCAGGAATTTATTTCAATGTAATTGTCCATCTCCATTGTTTTGGATTCGTGTCATTTCTTTGAACCTGCGCAATTTTTTCGCCCGTCATTTCAACACAAGTCATGGGGTCATTGCTTGGCTCATGTTGGGAATTTACATGTTAATCGATGGACGTTTATCAAACCACGGTTGGGCTTTTTCCAGTTGAGAAGCCAGCCTGAACAAAGTGGCCTCATCGCCAAAGGGGGCGATAAACTGCACACCGCAGGGCATATCATTTTCATCCCATTGTAAGGGCACGTTCATTGCGGGCTGACCGGTAAAATTGGCTAACTGTGTAAAAGGCGTTCTAGCGAGAGTCTGGATGGCTATCTTTTCTACCAGCCCGGAAATCTTGGCCAGAAAACCGAGTTTCAGAAAGCTTATCATTTCCATGGCGATTTTTTCGTAAGATTTTGGCAGAAGCTCTCCTATTTTAGCCGCAGGGTATGCAACCGTCGGCGTAAGATATAAATCGTACTTTAAATGAAAGTTTCCCATGGCCCTTGCGGCAATATCCCATTGGCGTATGGCATTGACAAAATCCGCCGCACTGTAACAACGGCCGAGTTGGCCGAAAAACCATGTGGTGATTTCAAAATCTTTTTTCCCGACTTTTTTCTTTAATACGTTTTTGGCCGCATCGATATCCGCGGCAATTTCTCCAAAATACATGGTGAAATAAGTATTGGCCAGTTTATAGCCGTCTATTTCCGGCTTTGCTTCTTCAACCTTATGTCCTAAATCCTGAAGCAGTTTGACCGTTTTCAGAACGGCTTCTTTGCAATATGCATGCGTTCCCGTTCCCAGGGGTGATTCGGTGCTAAAGGCAATCTTCAGTGAAGCGGGTTCCCGGTTTACTTCCTCGCTGTATGGGCTCTCCGGAGATTTGATGATATAGGGAGCTCCCGGATCGGCGCCTTGAATCGCATCGAGCATCGCGGCGCTGTCGCGCACGGATCTGGTCAACACGCCCTCCACTGCCGCGCCCTGCCACAATTCGCCCGATTTTGGTCCTGTCGGGATACGTCCCCTTGAAGGCTTTAAGCCTATTAAACCGCAGTAAGAAGCCGGAATGCGAATGGAACCTCCTCCGTCACCGCCTGATGCCATGGGCACCATGCCTGAAGCAACGGCCGCCGCCGAACCTCCGCTTGATCCACCGCATGTTCGTTCGATGTTCCACGGATTACGTGTCGGGCCGAACAATTCCGGCTCGGTGATGCCCATCAAACCGAATTCGGGCGTGTTAGTTTTTCCCAGCGTAATCATTCCTGCTTTCTTGAACCGTTTTACAAGTTCAGTGTCATAATCCGGAACATAATCCTTATAAGCACGGCAACCGCTTGTTAATTTCACTCCGGCATAAACACTGACTAAATCTTTTATAAGAAAAGGAACGCCTTTGAAAGGTCCCTCAGGAAGAGGCGATTTCGCCGCAGAACGTCCGATATCAAACATCGGAGTAATGACGGCATTGAGAACGGGATTTAATTTTTCAATACGGTTTATCGCTTCTTCGCAAAGTTCAACGGAAGTAATTTTTTTCTCCCGCACCAGCTTTGCCAATCCCAAGCCGTCGTATTGATCGTACTCGATGAAGCCAGCCATGATTCAAACCATTTTTGCCAATGACAAATGAATTATATTTTTTAAAAAGCTTAATTCATTTAATGATCATTTGCAAAACTATTTTTAGCTTGCATAAAATGCACAACCCCGCCGCAAGCAGCGGGGTTTCCAAAGGAACTTGCGCCCCAAGGGGTGGGGAGTTAGACCCGTATTTATCCCGCTCGGCCTATAGTGACCTTTAGGTTATTCGCCTCGGGGATAATTCG
>CAYZRT010000137.1:0-7123 GCA_964480875.1 uncultured Smithella sp.
AAAGAGCGTTTAACTATGTATGCAAAAACAATTACGACACAGTCTCGAAGGCGGGGATCCAGGAACAAAATTATGTCCGAAACAAAAACAGAAACAATAAATAATGTGGGCCGGAGGAACCCCTGGCTTTGGGTTCCTTCTCTCTATTTAGCCGAAGGCATTCCCTACGTGATTGCCATGACGGTCAGCGTTGTGCTTTACAAGGATATGGGACTTTCCAACACCGAAATCGCTTTTTACACAAGCTGGCTTTATATCCCCTGGGTCATCAAACCGCTCTGGAGCCCGTTCGTTGATATCTTCCGCACCAAGCGTTTCTGGATACTGGCTATGCAACTGGCTATCGGTGCCTCTCTCGCCTGTGTTGCTCTGACGTTGCCTGCATCAAATTTTGTCCGCTACTCTCTGGCGATTTTCTGGATCATGGCTTTCAGTTCCGCCACGCACGATATCGCCGCCGACGGCTTCTATATGCTGGGACTCGATACACCGCAGCAGGCCGCGTTTGTTGGTGTGCGCGTTATTTTCTACCGCATTGCCACCATCGCCGCCGAAGGCGGGCTGGTGTTTTTGGTTGGCATGCTGGAAAAATACGGCTATCCGGCAGCTCGAGCCTGGTCGCTGGCTTTTATCGGTGTGGGCGCTCTTTTTCTGGCGTTTTTCATCTATCATTTTTTTGTTCTGCCGAAACCTGCCGAGGATGTCAGCGCGCCGTGGGATAAATCAAAAAATTTTCTTGCAGAATATTTTCGCATTATTACCTTGTTTTTCCGGCGTAGGGATATTCTGGTCATCATATTCTTTTTTCTGTTTTACCGTTTTGCCGAGGCGCAACTTACCAAAATGGTCGTGCCGTTTCTGCTGGATACGCCAGCCAAAGGCGGCTTGGGTTTAACCACGGCTGATGTCGGAATTATTTACGGGACAGTCGGTGTGATCGCGCTGATGCTGGGCGGGCTTTTGGGTGGCTATGTCATTTACCGTAACGGCCTGAAGTTCTGGCTCTGGCCGATGGTATTTATCATGCACCTGCCGGATTTGATTTTCGTCTATCTATCCTATGCCCTGCCTCAGAATCTATGGCTGATTGGTTCCGCCGTAGCGGTGGAAAAATTCGGTTACGGTTTCGGCTTTACCGCTTACACGATTTATATGATCATGGTCTCGCAGGGTGAATACAAAACGGTATTCTACGCGATAGGCACCGGCATTATGGCTTTGGGAATGATGATTCCCGCTATGGGCAGCGGCTGGATTCAGGACATGCTGGGTTATCAGAATTTCTTTATTTGGATTCTGATTACAACCATTCCCGGATTCATTGTTGCAGCTTTAGTTAAAATTGATCCGGAGTATGGTAAAAAGTAGCAATACCAATGTGCCTTCATCGGCTAACTTTGTTGGCAGCGTTGTCGGCTTCCTCGACGTATTACTAATACGCCTGCGGAGCCTCCGCCTTGCCGTCGCGTTATCCTTCGAAGGCAAATGGTATTGAATATACGTACCTTGCATTTGGAGATCGTGTGCCCTTTAGGGTATTTTACGAAGCCATCGAAACAGAAATTATTATATAAGACGTAAAAATAAAAATTAGAGGTGTTGTTATGATCATCAAGATGAGAAAAATGCTTCTTCGTTTTTTGGCCGTTCAGATACTTATTATTACTTTATCAGCGGTATCCTACGCGGCTACCTGTTCCAACAACTGGCGCAGTCCGTCTTCTCAAACCATGGAAACGGAAATCATGACCGCTTCAATGACAGACTACGCAAACATTGAGCGTTATCTTTCCATCAAACAGGGATGGAAAACCACGCATGTTTATTTTCTGCAGGGAGTTCTTCTGGTTAAAGGCCTTGATGATGATGAAATAAATTATGACAACATTTTTTGGTATCCCATGATGTTCATGCAAAGCGGTGTTCTTTCCAAAGCGTTTCCGCAGGGCCCGTGCAGCATAACGCAAAAAACACCTATTGCGTTGACCGAAGCCGAAGGAGAAGTAGTTCGGACATCGCAGGGCGTTATTGATTATAATTATACCTTAACTGGCAAACAGAATGTAAAACATTTCAAAGGCGTTATGAAATTTACTCCTAAAGAGGCTGCTCCATCCGACGATACAGTGGTGAAAGGGTTTAAAATTGTCAACCACACAAAACCCTATACGGTAATCGGCAGCAAAGATATGCCGGTGACAACTCTCGGAGAACTTCGTCGTGCGCTGGATGCAAAAAAAGACCCTAAAGATCTAGAAAAACGAGCTCAAAGATATCAAGAGCTGAGCGATATATTTGCAGGGAAAGATACAACGAAAGATACGATGAAGCCTGAAGATATCATCATGGCGCCACAGCAAACAACCGATTTAAAAGATGACAATGAACTGTATCCTTTACGTATTACTGATAAAAATTGGGGTTATGTGAACAAAGACGGACGTGTTGTTATAGCGCCCATATTCCAAAAAGCAAGTTTCTTTCAGGGTGGCTTGGCCAGTGTCCGTATAGATCGCAAGCATGGTGTAATAAATAAAACCGGCCGATTTGTCATTGCGCCTCAATATGAGGACATTGGAGCTTTCCGGGATGGTTTAGCTTGGGTTAAGAAAGACGGGAAGACAGGTTTTATAAATGAATCGGGAAAGATCGTTGTGCCGATTGAAAATGATTCTAGGGTGTTTTCAGAGTTTAAAAATGGTGTGGCGATAATCCTAAAAAACGATAAACGTTTTTATATCGATAAAAACGGTAATTACATAACCGAAGATCAATTCTGCGAAGCAGCGCAATGCTCATATCGTAAAACTCCACGTCCCATGCAAAAGGATAAAAAATGGGGACTTGTCAACGCTAAAAACGAATTTATTCTAGAGACACAATACGACTACATTTATAATGAAAAAGATGGCCTGTTCCTGGTCAAGAAAGGAGACTTATACGGGTTTATCGATAAAAAGGGGAATGTTGTCATAGACCTGCAATTCGAGGATGCTCATAACTTTAATGACGGTTTGGCAGCAGTAAAACAAAACGGGAAGTATGGTTTCATAGACAAGACAGGACGGTTTGTTATTGAACCCCGGTTCGATGATGTGCGTTCTTACAGGGCGCCGTATGCAGGTTCTTATGACAACAGAGTAGCAGTTTCTTTCGTAGGAGGAATTGCATCGGTTGAGGTTAACAAACAATGGGGGGTGATTGATAAAACGGGCCATTATATTGCCGTACCGAAGTTTGAAGCCGCTTTTTCATGTCGGCCCCCATCTTTAGGCATGGTACAAATAAAAAAGAATGGCAAATGGGGTCTGATGGATCGAACAGGAAAAATTGTCATTGAACCGCAATATAACGATGTGGAAACTGATTTATTCCATGAGTATGCAATCGTTTCAAAGGATACACTTGAGAGTAGTGAAGATAAAAATTTAAGAGGAATAGTTCTTAGAAAGGGCGTTATTCACATAAGCGGGAAAATCGTTTTACCCACGCAATATAGAAATATTTATATTTCCCCTAATTTTGCACATCCGGATATTCCAACTGTATTACGGCTTGAAAAAGAATTTCCGCTCGTTGACTACATGGACGCATCAGGAAATGTTTTTGTTATGACGGATAAGGTATGTGGTCGTAATGTCATTAAGAATGGTAAAGGTGAAGTAACCTGGCCCAAGAATATTAAAGAACTTTGCGGACAAAAAAACTAATTTACTCTAAAAATTTTCCGAAAAAATTATGGACACAAAACAAATCAACACAGCATTCATTTTAGGGGCGGGGTTGGGAACGAGGCTCAGGCCGCTGATGGAAAGATTCTAAAATTGCTACCACCACTTAACTGTAAAATTATTCTTTAATGTATGCTTTTAGTATACTATAAGGAATATTTATACAGAAGAGGTTGACTTTTCTGTAAATAAATGCCATAATATAAACTATGAGTATACAAAAAAGCACAAAATTACAGAAAATAATGCAATTTCCTAAAGGCTTAGTTTTAACCGCGAGTTATCTCAACAGTCAGGGTATTGATCCGCAACTGCTTGCGAGATACAAGAAAAGCGGATGGATTGAGTCTATAGGTGAAGGCGCTTATGTAACACGTGGCGATAAGGTTGATTGGCAAGGTGCGCTTTACGCGATGCAGAGCCAGCTAAAACTTCCCGTGCATTGTGGTGCAAGAACGTCTCTTGAGCTTCAGGGTTATAGTCATTATGTTGCCTCAAAAACACGTGATGTTTTTCTCTTTGGCTCTACGGGACAAAAATTACCCCTGTGGTTTGGAAAATATGATTGGAAGGTGAATGTCACCTACAAGATGACAGGTCTTTTTCCCGATAATCTTTCTGCGAGTTATGTGAATTTCCCATGGGGAGATTTTTCCATACGAATATCTTCGCCGGAGCGCGCGGCTATGGAAATGCTCTATCATGTCCCGGCAAAACAGGGTTTTGATGAGGCCATGAGGATAATGCAGTCACTTCTTTCGCTTCGTCCGGAGCTTGTTCAGAAATTATTGGAATCCTGCGCGTCCATAAAAGTTAAAAGACTGTTTTTGTATATGGCGCAAGCGGCTAATTTGCCTTTTGTAACAAAGCTCAATCTTAAAAAGGTTAATCTGGGCAAAGGTGATCGAACTATTATAAGAGGTGGCCGTCTTGATCCGCAATACAGGATAACCGTACCACGTGGCGGAGATGCATGACATGAAAGATTCCATTTATTATCGTCAGGCAAAACTACTACTCAGGATTCTGCCCATTATTGAGCGCTATCCGATATTTGCTCTCAAAGGCGGTACGGCTATTAATTTTTTCATTCGGAATATGCCGAGACTATCAGTAGATGTAGATTTGACGTATATTCCGGTTGACGAAAGGGAAACTGCGCTTACGTCTATCAGTTTGGCGTTTAATAATATCGGCAGCGACATTAAACGTCTTATTCCAGACGCAGTCGTCATACTTAGGCGTTCCGGCAAAATCATTTCGGGTTTATCTGTACGAGCTGACGGATGCAGTGTTAAAATAGAGCCTAATCTGGTTTTAAGAGGCACAGTTTATGAACCGGTTGTGATGACGGTGAAGCCTCATGTTCAGAAAATGTTTGAATTGACTGTTGATTCAAAGGTGTTGAACTTAGCCGACATTTATGGCGGTAAAATCTGCGCCGCTCTTGACCGCCAGCATCCGCGCGATCTGTTTGATATCAAATTGCTCCTGGATAATGAAGGGATAACGGATGACATCAGGAAATCTTTTGTTGTTCATTTGATAAGCCACGACAGACCGATGGCGGAATTATTGAGGCCGCACTATCAAGATATTAAAAAAGTTTTTGAAAATGAATTTGATTGAATGACTTTTATCAAGGTTTCCTTACGGGAGTTGGAAGAGGCAAGAGATATTCTTGTTCGGGAAATAAATAAAGGCCTGACGGATAAAGAGAAAAGATTCATTATATCTGTGAAGAAGGGCAAGCCTGAATGGGATTTACTTGGTTTAAGGGGTGTGGATTTGCTTCCTGCGGTTCAGTGGAAACTTCTTAATATTTCCCGTATGGGTAAGGTAAAACAAAACACAGCGCTAAAGAAATTGGAAAAAGCTTTGTCGTATGGATCACGAGTTTAGGCGGCTAATATGTTATTGAAGAATATTACAACAGCATTCATTCTGGGGGCGGGGTTGGGAACGCGGCTCAGGCCGCTGACGGAAAACATCCCTAAACCGCTTCTGGAAATCGGTGGACGTCCAATCATCACGTACGCGATGGAGCATTTGCGTGCCATTGGCGTAAAACGGTTTATCGTCAACACGCATCACTGCGCGGAAAAATATGCCGAAGCTTTTCCTGAAAATAATTTCAAAGGAATTCCGATTACGTTTCGTCATGAGCCGGTTTTGCTGGATACCACGGGTGGCATCAAAAATATTGAAGACCTGATTGCAGACGATGAACGCATTATGGTTTACAACGGCGACATCATCACCAACATGCCGATTGAACTGTTGATCAGAAAACATTTCGAATTGAAAACGTCCGTCACGCTGGCACTGCGTTCAACAGGGCCGCTGCTCAATGTCAATGTTGATAAGGAAGGTTTTGTCTGCGACATGCGGCATATTTTGAAAAATGAAGGCATGAAGAGTTGTCTTTTTGCCGGAATCTATATTGTGGAAAAATCTTTCCTGGGACGGTTGACAGTGGGTAAAATAGAATCGATCGTTTTGCCGTTGGTGGAGATGATTAAAGAAAATCAGCGCTCGATAGGTGCTGTAGTGATTGATGATGGTTTCTGGTATGATGTGGGGACGGTGGAGGAGTACGAAAAGTTGAAAAGGAAAGGTATTGGTTAATTGTCATTTCGAGGAACGAAGTGACGAGAAATCTTTTTTTGAATAAGATGTCTCCTTTCAGTTCGACATGACATAAATAATGTATTTATGCACAAAGAAATTCAAAAATTTTTAACTGAACATCTGGGCAAGGCTGATTTCAAGCTTGAACCGATCAAGAAAGGCGGTTCCGACCGTCAATTTTTAAGGGTGACTCTGCCGCATGGAGACAGTTTTATTTTTATGCATTACGGCGATGAGGTGGCGGAAAACGCTCGCTGGGCCGGCATCAACAAATTCATGGCATCGCTGAAAATTAATGTGCCGCGAATTATTATACAGGATGTTCCGCAGCATTTTATATTGCTTGAGGATTTGGGCGATGTTGATTTGTGGTCGCTCAGATTTGAACCCTGGGAAGAAAAGCGCGATTATTATTTTCAGGTACTGACTCAAATTTATCGCCTGCATTCTTTTGATCTGAAATCGCTTCCTTCTGATTTGCAATTATCGGAAAGTTACGGTCCAAGGCTCTACAAATGGGAGCACGATTACTTTCTGGAAAATCTTGTCTGGGAGGTCTGCAAAATAAAACTTTCAGCAATGGATGCCGCGAAGTTAAATAAAGAACTGGGTGTGCTTTCCGAGCGCCTGCA
Source organism: uncultured Smithella sp. (assembly GCA_964480875.1). Lineage (GTDB taxonomy): Bacteria > Desulfobacterota > Syntrophia > Syntrophales > Smithellaceae > Smithella. Next base: position 6,995 of record CAYZRT010000137.1, read on the forward strand.
AAAAACAGAACCGTCCCTGATTCATCGCGATTTTCAGTCGCAAAACATCATGATAAAAAACGAAAGACCCGTTATGATTGATTTTCAGGGAATGCGCCAAGGCTGTCTGTTTTACGACTTGGGTTCGCT
>CAYZRT010000138.1:0-7050 GCA_964480875.1 uncultured Smithella sp.
AAAGCCATTTTTCTACTCCTTATTCTTTACGGGGATTGATAACTTTGACGGCTTCAGCAAAACGTCCGTAGGTTCCGGTTGCTTTGGCCAGCGCGGCAGCGGGTTCCATTCCCTTGGCGATGTTGTCCATCATCACGCCCAGATTAACGAACTTGTAGCCGATGATTTCGTTGTCGCTGTCGAGGCCGATTTCAGTGACATACCCTTCGGCCATTTCCAGATAACGGGGACCTTTTTCCTTGGTGCCGTACATCGTGGCAATCACGCTGCGCTGACCTTTACCCAGATCTTCCAGACCCGCGCCGATGGGCAGGCCGCCTTCGGAAAAGGCTGTCTGTGTGCGGCCGTAGGCAATCTGGAGAAAAATTTCCCGCATTGCGGTGTTGATCGCGTCGCAGACGAGGTCGGAATTCAACGCTTCCAGAACCGTCTTATGTGGCAGAATTTCGGCGGCCATCGCGGCGGAATGCGTCATGCCGGTGCAACCGATACATTCAATCAGCGCTTCTTCAATAATACCGTTTTTCACGTTCAGGGTTAGCTTGCATGCTCCCTGTTGAGGCGCGCACCAGCCGACGCCGTGAGTAAGCCCCGAGATATCCTTGATTTCTTTCACCTGAGTCCATTTGCCCTCCTGAGGAATCGGGGCGGGGCCGTTTTTCGGACCTTTGGCAACCACGCACATTTGTTCGATTTCGTGAGTTTTATCCATAACTTAAATCTCCTTTATCTGTTCGCTTTCATTGGCTAACTCCTGCCCGGCGCATGCCGGGTCGTTATCCGTTGAAAGTAAATTACTATAAGTATTGCGGTTGGTAATGTAGCACCGGAGGGGTTATTTTTCAAATTAATTTGTTGGGAAAGTGCTTAAGTTTTGAATTACATTGCAATATGAAAGGATTATTCTTCTTGACAGAAATATCATTCGCTGTTATCTTGACCTAAAGAATGCAATAGGCACACACTCATGAAATGTTTTGACTGGAATGACGAAAAAAATGAAAAGCTTAAACAATTGCGCGGCGTGTCCTTTGAACAGGTTGAATTAGCCATAGCAACCGGTGATTTGATAGACCGGTTAACCCATCCGAACCAGGCAAAATATCCTAATCAGAAAGTGTTTCTGGTAAGGATTGCAGATTATATCTATTCAGTGCCGTATGTTGAGGATCATGAAAAAATATTTCTGAAGACAATCATACCTAACAGAAAAGCAACAAAGAAGTTTCTGGGAGATAAGCAATGAAAAAAAATGTATATTTAGACGATGATGAAAAAAAAATGGCGGAATCTCTGGAAAATGAAGAATGGGTTTCCGATCTGACTAAAAAAGAAAAGCAGAAATACGAGGCATCCGCGCGCTACAGCCTGAACAAACAAAAGCGGATCAATATCCGAATGACGGAAAGGGATTTAATGAAAATACGGGCAAAGGCCATTGAAGAAGGCATTCCGTATCAGACCCTCATTTCCATGTTGATTCATAAATATAATGAAGGAAAAATGTCGATCAGAAAATAAAGAGAAATGTCGGGGCTCAGCAGCGGCTGCAAGACGTCCGCTGCATTGGCTGGTGGTTAGCCTTTGCAAAAAATAAATCTGTCCCCTTTTCCCCCAAGTATTGCGGTTGGTAATGTAGCACCGGAGGGGTTATTTTTCAAATTAATTTATTGGAGAAACGGTTAAGCTTTTGATTACATTGCGACTTGGAAAAAGATTCTCAATGAGAAAACGACGGAATCAGCCACGACGTAGAGAGTCTATTGGCTTGCCTTGTTATAAAGTCAATTTTAATAGTGTTTTGCGTATTCGATACATCAAATACTTTGTGTCTAAAAATACTAAACCCCCGAAAAGAAACAACGTCGGTGCAAAAACAAGTAAGCCTATTTTTAATGCTTCTCCTAGCGAATGTTCCTGAGTAGTGCATGATATCCCCAAAAGAAGTGTACCCACAACAACGACATAATAGTCGTAACAAGTTAGGCGGTATGTGATGACAGAGTTTTCCGTTTGACTTCCCATTGCAATATCTAGAGTTGAATTAGGAAATCTAACAGGAGAAGCAGTGATCCTGATTCCTCTATTGATTTTGCATTTGATGTTTCTTGGTGATTCTTCAAGAATGTGGATTCTAAAATTTCTTTTCAATGTGTCTTTGACAAGCATCGTTGAAATCAGTTTGCCCTTTGTATCTATTTCGCCATATCCATGAAAGAAATTTCTGACTGACAATTATTCTTCCTCCATTACATTTCTTTTAATGCATAAAAATTAATATACCCAATGGACTTTTTAAGAAATTTTGAGCAATCGTACTTTATTTAAACGAAATTGAAAAGAGAAAATTACATCATAAAATCAACATTATTGAACTTTAACCACTGGGTGTTTTGTGATAATAAAAACCAGTGATGAACATCTTGGATAGAAAATTTTATAAACGTAATACGTTAAAAGTTGCCTGCGAGCTTTTGGGGAAAAAGCTGGTGCGCCGAGTTAACAGTCTTGAGCTTTCCGGCATGATTGCGGAGACCGAAGCATATTGCGGTCAAGCGGACAGCGCCTGCCATGCTCACTGCGGAAAAACAAAGCGCAATGCTGTCATGTTCGGCAAGCCGGGTCACGCCTATGTTTATTTTACCTATGGGATGCACTACATGCTCAACCTGGTGACCGAAGAAGAGGAAAATCCCCTCAGTTCAGCCAAGCCTTTTTGACTTGGCTGATAATAAAAAATGCATTGTAAATAGACGAAGAATAGTCAAGTCAAAAAGACGCGACTAAACAGTGACGAACAAGGAACTTCCATCAAGCGTTTGCCACTCGCCGGACCGGATGGTGTGACGGAGCGGATTTCGTAACTTTTGACTTTAATGGGTATTTCTCAGGGTTTTCCAGATTATCTATTTCCAGATCAACATCCAAATCCGGCCAATACAAATGATAGCCGTGCAACAATTTTACAGTTTGGATAGCCTTTATCGTCTGTTCCTTAAAATAAGGGTAGTCCTGATAGCTCAGAAAATACTCCTGTCCATTTACAAATAGCCACAGTCCGAAGGGCGTAATATTTTCAACGTTGACTGAAATGCCTGCGCCACGCTTTGACGATTTCATTTTCATGCTCCTCTATGATTTTTTGTGCTTCGGCCAACTTTTTGGGATTAAGGCCAAAGGAAGTCGCCAAAGACACTATGGGTTCCAACCAGAATTTTGCTTCGCCTTTTTCACATGTAACATGAATGTGAATTCGTGATTCTTCATTGGATAGAAAGTAAAATCGATATCCTTTTTCTCTGAATATTGTTGGACTCATGATTTCAATATAAACTGATTCACTTTTTTAATCAATACCCACTTCATTTACCTTCGTTCAGCCAAATCTTTTTTTACTTGGTTGAAAATATTAAACGTGTTGTAAATTAATGATGAATAGTCGAGTCAAAAAGACTCGACTAAACAAGGGGGAATAAAAATTCCCTTAAAAATCAAATTGAAATAAACTTTTGCTACTTAATATTTTGTGATAACGAAGTACAAACATGAGCATATTAAACAGAAAATTTTATCATCGTGATACGTTGCGGGTTGCGCGTGAGTTTTTGGGAAAAAAGCTGGTGCGGCGGATTAACAGTCTTGAACTTTCCGGCATGATTGTCGAGACGGAAGCTTACTGCGGACGAGAAGACAGCGCCTGCCACGCTCATCGCGGCAAAACGCAGCGCAATGCCGTTATGTTCGGCAGGCCGGGTCACGCGTATGTTTATTTTACCTACGGCATGCATTACATGCTCAATCTGGTAACCGAAGCAGAAGAAAATCCCTGCGCCGTGCTGATACGGGCGATTCTGCCGCTGGAAGGGATTGAAGAAATGGAAGCTCACCGTAAGAGAAAAGGTACTGAGTTAACCAACGGACCGGCCAAGCTTTGTCAGGCACTATCCATCGACAAGTCTTTTAACGGCTGGGATTTAACTCTGGGACGAAAATTATGGGTGGAAGATTATAAAAAAATTCCCAATGCGAAAGTCATCACCACACCCCGCATCGGCATTGATTACGCGCATCAGAAACACCGGGAAGCTCTCTGGCGGTTCGTTTTGAAGAAAGATGACCTCCAAGGTATTTTCGTCAGATAGCAATCAGTTTTCGGTTTTTTCCTCTTGTTTCTCCTGATGAAACTCAAGAAATAATTTCCAACTGGCCAGAAAGAGGGCGGCGATGATCGGTCCCATGACGAAGCCGGAAATTCCCAGAACGGCTATGCCGCCCAGGGTGGAGAGAAAAATCAACAGGGCGTGCATTTTCGTGTCGCGTCCCAGTAAAACCGGCCGCAGTAAATTGTCAACGCTGCTGATAACCACCGCACCGAAAATGAGAATGGTAATGCCCTGCCAGATATTTCCCAGAAACAGCATGATGATGCCCGCCGGCACCCAGACAAACGAGCATCCAACAGCGGGCAGAATAGATAAGCCCAGCATGATAACACCCCAGATAAGCGCCCGTTCAATGCCAGTAATGTAAAAGATCATTCCTCCCAGAAAACCCTGAATGCCGCCGATGACGAACGTGAATTTCAAAGAGGCCTTAGCCGTGGAGAGAAATTGATGGCTGAACGTATCGAGGTATCTTTTGTTTACCGGAATGTGGCCGCCGATGGATTCCAGTAATTTTTCACCGTCACGCAGAAAATAAAACAGGGTATAGAGCATGACGGCAAATTTGACGATGATAACGATGATGTTTTGCGTGAAATCCGATATATGGCTTACAATGTATCCGGTTACCGCTTTGATGAGTCCCTGCGATTTTTCCAAGATGAAGGCCTGGTCGATGTTGAATCCGGCGAAAAGCGGATTTTGCCTCAGGGCGTTGAGCATTTCAGAAAGCGTGCTTATCCAGGCGTCGCCTTTGGAATCAATGGATCTATAGATGTCAAAAGCTTCCAGCACAAGCAGATGAATCAGTAATCCGATGGGAATAATCAAGCAAAGCAAAATGATGACAAGCGCAGCGCCGGCGCATAAATTCGGATTTTGGATTTTTTTGTTTAGAAGTCTGTGGAGCGGGGTGAAGATGCCGGCAATCAGCGCCGCCCAGAAAATAGCGTAGAAAAAAGGCTTGAGAATGTAAAGAAAAAAAACGGTAATAATGACGAGTAAAATGATAAACCCGATATTTTGAAAATTGGTAGTTGGTCTGTTGTTCATATCAGCAAATTGACCTCTAACAGCAAAGACGGAGTGTCTGATTATATAAAGACAGATAGTTCGTTGTAATTTATATAAACTACAGTAACTTAGAATGTCAATTTATATATCATAAACGGTGCAAAATAGAAATATTCCAGAAATAGGTTGACATATCGCCCGGGATGGATATTTTAAGCCAAAGATGAATGCCGATATTCATCGAAAAAGGAGGAAAATTAATGTTTACAGTGACGGAGAAAGCATTGGAAGTCATCAAAGACTTTATCAAAGAAAAGAAACCGGATTCCGCTATACGAATTACGATGTCCATTGGTTGATCCGGGCCCGCTTTGGGCATGGCTCTGGATGAGCCGGGAAATGACGATGAAGTATTTGATAAAGAAGGAACGAAATTTATTATTGAAAAGAGTATTTTTAATCAGGCCAAACCCATCAATGTTGATTTTGTGTATACGCCGCAGGGGTCAGGCTTCAGGTTAACATCCAGTCTGTCCGCCGCCGGTGGGGGTTGCGGTTCTTCCTGTAGCTGCTAGAATTTCCTGAAGGGGGAGGAATTATCCGCCCCCTTTTTTTGTGAGACTCGAATTTTAATGAGACTCCGATATGACAAGCGAAGCGCAGTTATATTGATTAGTCGAATTATCCCACAAGCGAAGCCATGTGGGACTATATTGTAAGTCGAATCCCGACGCTGTCGGGACATAGCGGAGGGTAATGAGACCCACGTTTCAGAAACATATAACCTCAAGGTCACTATAGGTGCACTGAAGTTTGCACGTCGAATTATCCTGCATAAGCATGGAAATAATATCCCAAAGTTTGCTTTGGGATTCCCGTGATTGTCATGACTGAAGAAAAAAAAACAAAAATTGATCTGGCTGAAAATCTTTTAAAGCAGAACAAGTATGACGATGCGATCATTTTACTGAAGGAACTGAATGAAGAATTTCCTGAAGAAGAATCCATCATCTTAATGTTATCCTGGGCCTGTTATGACAGCGGTGATACGGAGCAGGCTTTAAACTACTTAAACATCCTCCTGGAGCGGGAACTTAAACGAAAAGTTTTCACCGGCTTTGCCTTTGATGAGCTGGTGCGCATTTACAAGCAGAGCAAAGATTTTCTCAAACTGGTGGAAATCTGTGAAAGGGCAGCTGCCGCTCAACCGGAAGATGTTTGTCTGTTGACGGAATTGGGGAATGCCTATGTGCAATCGGGCCGAGCAGGAAAAGCTTGCGAGATTTACAAAAGATTGATTGAAATTGAAAATGATAATCCTGTCTTTTATTGTTATTTGGGCGAAGCTTTATTTAAAGCAGGTTTATACCAAGAGAGCGAACAGGCATATCTTAGAGCCGGTGAAATAGATTCCGAGCAGTCTGATCGCTATTATTATAAGATGGCTGTGTTATTTCAGCAGGCTCAAAATTATGACAACGCTGAAAGATTCTTGAAAAAATGCCTGACCGTCAATTCATCTAATCCTCTTTATTATTGCTCAATGGGGGATAGTCTTGTCAGTATGGGGAACGTACAAGACGCTTTTGATGCTTATGATAAGGCTGTTCAATATGATAAATCAAGGGCGGCGATGTACTATAATCGCTTGGGCAATTCATTAATGAAGGCTGGAAATTTTTTAAAAGCATCTGATGCTTTTAAATTGGCCATAACATACGAATCGGCGAAATCTTATTACCTGAGTCTGGCTGAAGCCTATAGACGCATGGGACTTGATAAGCAGGCTGACGTGATTATCCGTGAAGTGGATAAAATCGGATCACGGGAATGAAAGTTATCTACCATAGATTGTCCCACGTCGCTTCGCTCC
>CAYZRT010000139.1:0-7034 GCA_964480875.1 uncultured Smithella sp.
ATAGTTCGCCTTACGCTTCAAACTTCACTTCGTTTGTTTTCAGCTTGGCTCACTAGGAAGTCTTTGCCTTCTTCAAGGGTTTTACAAAGCACAAGGTTCTTTCTGCCGGTAAAGGTGAGAATGCTCCTGAATATCACTTCTTTCAAACCTTCCACACCGTAAACAGCGGCACATTTGATATAGGGTTCGTTTCCTTTCACAAATTCTTTCAAGGCGGCGGTAACCGACATATCAAAACTCGCGCCCCGGACATTGACCAGGGCAAGGACGGATTTTTCTGGCTGACTACGGATGACAACTTTCGCTTTTTCTATCCACGTAATTATTTCATCGGGTTTACCGTTTTCAAAATTTTCATATAATATTTTGATATCTTTATGCGTTAGAAAACTGACCTCGGGCATATCGAATCTCCTTTCTTATTATTATTTTTTTTCGTCGCCATTATAATTTATTTCTATCTGTTTGGCCAATACTTTTGCGCTTCATTTCTCAGAATTTGAAACAATTAGCAAGATTGCTCTCTGTCGTCTTATACAATCATGTTGACTAAATATTCTTTTTTGAATATGGTCACCGCAGATAGCAAACGGGTGATGGAGTTCACCTGAGATAACCGCAATTATTGCTGATAACTCCTGCAGAAAATATATCTGCGGGAGTTTTTTATTATGGAAAATGTTTCAACCCAACAGTCTATTCCGGAAATTCGCAGTCATCTGAAAATCATTGCGGATGCCTGCAGCCGTTTCCGGATGCTTTCCCTGAACCGCCAGTTGGAAGCCGCGCAATCACTGCTTGCTGAAAATCCTCCCATCGATATTGCAGTTCTGGGACAGTTCAAGGCGGGGAAAAGTTCTTTTCTAAACAGCCTTCTGGGACAGAACATTTTGTCCGTCGGCGCCATTCCGGTGACCACGGCTATCACCCGCCTGCAATATGGAGCCGAAGAAAAAGCCATCGTGCGGCACTTTGACGGACGCATCACCGAAGTGTCGTTAGCCGAGATTGTAAAATTTACCTCCGAAGCTGAGAATCCGGGCAACTCGAAAAACGTGGCCATCGTAGATATTGAACTGCCTTCGTTACAGAAATATTCCGGTCTTCGCCTTGTGGACACACCGGGGCTAGGCAGCGTTTACAAATATCATCAGTCCGCTTCGGAAGACTGGCTCCCTTCCGTCGGCACGGCGTTACTGGCGGTGAGTTCCGACCGCCCTCTTTCCGAGCATGATCTGGAGCTTATCCGTGAACTGACCAGTCACACACCAAATATCATTCTTCTGCTCACCAAAGCGGATATGCTTTCACCGGACCAGCAAAAAGAAGTTGTTTCTTTTTTTCAGGAAACGCTTCAGCGCGAACTGCACAGGAATCTGCCCGTTTATCTTTATTCCAATAAAAGCAATACCGAAGAATATAAAAGGCTCGTAGAAGAAGATATTTTCGAAACGATTTGCGCCAACAGGAATTCCGAATTTTCAAGAATTCTAAATCATAAAGTTCGTTCCCTTTCTCTGCAATGCCTCGGCTATTTAAGGATTGCTCTCAACGCTTCCATGCAGGCGGATTTGAATCGGGAAAATCTTCGCGAAAAAATTATCAACGAAAAAGTCAATGAAGATCTGATGCGGGATGAACTGGGCATCATTTCCCGCGAGCACCAACGGCAAACCCGTCCGATCATTGCAGCGTATCTGGAAAAATTCAAATCGCCGCTGACCAAAAAGGTCATGAGCAAGTTGGAAAGAGACATGCCGTCATGGAAAGGAAATCTCTGGAAATTATCCCGAAAATATGAGTCTTGGGTGTCGGAGACCCTCTCCGAAGAAATGCGTTTGATTTCCAGAAACGAACACCACCATTTTCTGGGAACTATGAAGAAAGCACACGCTGCTTTCTCCCGGTCGCTGGAAGCTTTCTGCATTTTTCTGGGAAATAACATTGAAAACGTGCTGGGCGTGAAGATGACGGAAGTTCAATGGAAAATCGATGTCGCTGAACCCGACCATCCGGATATCTCCTTTACCAAAACGTTCGATATTCACCTGGACCTGATCTGGTTTCTTATTCCCATGATGCTGTTCCGCAAAATTTTCGAACGGCATTTTATGGAGGGGATGCCGAAGGAAGTTGAAATCAATCTGTCACGCCTCGCCTACCAATGGGAAAAGAGCGTCAATAACGCCATTGAGGAAATTCGCGTGCAGGCCATCAACTATATTCATGATGAACTGGCCACGATAGACGCGTTAATTTCCGGGACGAAGGGACAAACCGAAGACATCAAAAAACTTATTACTCAAATAGAGAATAATATTGTATGAGGGTTTAGCACGGTATTCAATCGAGAACTTCTTAAGGAGACAGCAGATGAACGATCAAAAAGGTTGCGTTTTTTGCGATATTGTCGCGGGCAAAGCCAAGGCTTATAAAATTTATGAAGATGAATTCTCCATGTGCATTCTGGATATTCATCCCTATACGAAAGGGCATTGCCTGGTCATCTCCAAACGGCATGTTCCCTGGTGGCATGAGCTAACCGATGAGGAAAATGCCAGTTTATTTAAAGTTGCCAAAATTGTTTCCAACAAGATGATGAAATCCTTCAAGCCGGATTTTATCTTTCTTTACGCGCGTGGCAGGAGAATACCCCACACGCATCTTTTCTTGATTCCCACCTACAGCGGAGATGTTCTGGATAGATTCTTCAATGCGCTGGAAAACTTTCAGGAATCACCGCAGATGCTGACAAAATTAAAAGATCCCGAAGAGATGGAAGAAGCCGTTAAACTTCTTAAAATATAAAAAGACATACAAACTTATTGACAGTAAAATCATAAGTTTGTTAATGACGCGTGCCGTCAAGATTTAATCTTTCTTATGTGCAGGTGATGGAGTTCACCTTTAACCGCAGTTGATGCTAATGACTCCTGAAGAATTTAAGTGCAGGAGTTATTACATGGAAAATATTTATTTCATTGCGTCTTTCTGGTTCCTGGCCGCTGTTTTATCCACCATTCTTGCCAATCGTCTGAAAATTTCAATCGCCCTTATGGAAATCATTGTCGGTGCTGTCATTGGATTTGCCGCCTATCAGCTCGGATACTTCGACAGACTATCTTTAAATGCCGAGTGGCTAAAGTTCTGCACAGGGATTGGAGCTATTTTGCTCACGTTTCTCGCGGGAGCGGAATTAAGTCCTGACGTGATGAAATCAAAGATTAAAGAAGTCTCCATCGTCGGACTCATCGGATTTTTTGCTCCCTTCATCGGCTGTTCCTTGATTGCTTATTACCTGATTGGATGGACCCTTCCGTCAAGCCTGCTTTGCGGCATCGCTCTTTCCACCACGTCCATGGCAGTAGTTTACGCTGTCATGCTGGAGTACGGATTCAACAAAACCGAATATGGCAAAGGCATCCTGGGTGCATGTTTCATCAACGACTTAGGCACAGTTATCGGTCTAGGACTGATATTCGCTCCTTTCACGTATAAGACTGTGATATTCATTTCAGCAACCATCGGCGTCTTAATCACGCTACCTTACATCACCGATTATTTAATAAAACACTTTGCGTATAAAACAGCCGCCATTCGCGCAAAATGGATACTTTTCGTCTTACTGGCCATGGGAGTGCTTGCGCTATGGTCGGGAAGCGAACCGGTATTGCCCGCCTACATCATTGGCATGCTGATGGCCAGAACCATGGAAAAGGACGGTCATTTTGTGCGGCGATTAAGAACCCTGACCGTCGGCTTTTTAACGCCGCTGTATTTCCTAAGAGCCGGCGCGCTGGTGTCCATACCGGCACTTGTCGCCGCACCGGTTATTTTTATTGTTCTGCTTGCCGGAAAAGTCGCCTCTAAAATATTCGGATTGTATCCGGCCATTCGAAACTTCCGGAACGATAAAAGGGAAACGTGGTATTATACATTACTAATGTCCACCGGACTGACCTTCGGAACGATTTCCGCGCTATTCGGACTTTCCCATAACATCATTTCGCAAGCGCAGTATTCTTACATTGTCGGGGCGGTTATTGCGAGCGCTGTCATACCGACACTGATCGCCAACACGTTCTTTTTGCCCGGTCATTTGCTGGAAGCGCCCGTTTTGGATGACCAGGCGCCTGATGAAAGAGATATTATAAGGAAGCTGTAATGAGTGTGTTACAGTAAAAAATCTATACGATACGATTTCTGTATGGTGGGCGTTCCGAACACGTCACTATCTTGCGGATTGATCGGGAATCAATCCTTACACATTATGGCATTTTTATGTTAGAAGGTAAGCCGTAATATTAAATTTATTTCCTGATTAAAGCAGGATTTACAAATGGCTGATAAGAAAAACGACGAAATCCGCATTGCGGTCTTGGAAAATTATAGAAAAGTTGCAGCCTCTGAGCAGTCCGGTTGCGGCTGTTCCAGCTCATCCTGTTGCGCAAGACCGGATGATGCCGCGTCTCTTGCGCTGGGTTATTCCGTAAACGATTTGGCTGTCGTTCCCGAAGGGGCGGACATGGGGCTTGGATGCGGCAATCCTCAGGTCATTGCCTCGTTAAAGGCCGGAGAAACGGTGCTGGATCTGGGGTGCGGCGGCGGTTTCGACTGTTTTCTGGCGGCACGGTCTGTCGGCGATCAAGGGCTCGTCATCGGCGTGGATATGACGCCGGAAATGATTGCGAAGGCGCGTCGTAATGCTGAAAAAGGCGGTTACGCCAATGTTGATTTCCGATTGGGAGAGCTGGAACATTTACCTGTAGCGGACGGGATCGTTGATGTCATTATTTCCAATTGCGTCATTAATCTTTCTCCGGAAAAAGAAAAAGTGTTCCGGGAAGCGTTTCGGGTATTAAAGCCGGGCGGCCGGTTAGCGATTTCCGATATAGTCGCCACGGCTCCGATACCCGATGAAATGAAAAAAGATTTGGCCCTGCATGTCTGCTGCATTGCGGGAGCGTCTCCCGTGCAAAACATTGAAAACCTCTTAACGGCAATTGGATTTACGCAAATAAAAATAATTCTCAAAGAAGAAAGCAGAACATTCATCCGTACCTGGTTACCTGACAGTCACGTGGAGGACTATGTTGTTTCCGCAACCATTGAGGCCGTCAAACCGTAACAACGTGTTTTTTATCCCGCGACTGCAAGGGGACAATTTAATAAAAGATATATCTATTACAATAAACTGAATAGACCAAAAAATAAGATTTTATTTGATGACAAGTGGAAAACATATCAAACGTTTCATCAATACGATAAAAGAGAAATCGTCTGCATCAGAAATCACGATGATCTGGGAATATTCCGTAAATTCGCATCCCAACATCCGTTTTTTATTTTAAAACCATTATCCTTGTCATTCGGAGAGGGCGTATCCATTATAGATACCCCCAAACACCGAAAAGTTATTCCAAAAATTATATTGGTTGGGACCTGGCGTTGACAGATAATGGTTGGGTTATGGTTGAAGGTAATTCAAGCGCACAAATGGGTTTGCACCAATTCTGCGATTTAAAAGGCATGCGTAAAGATCTTGATGAATTATGCAAGTTGATATAAATTCTCGCAATAATGAATTCAACAATTTTAAAAAAAATTGCACCGAATGTGACATCGCTGCAAACGGCCTTCCGGCGAGAAAAGATAGATGAAAAAACAGAAGCATAAAAAGTATGGAAACGGATTATCCTCTCCTGCCCACCGGCGCAAAAAGGCTGAAGCGAAGCTTAAAGAGAGCGAAGAACGCTTGCATCTGCTTTCCAAAGTGGATGAAGGCATCGCTATTCACGACAAAGGCGTTGTTGTCAGCGCGAACCAGCCGGTCGCAACAATGTTCGGATATGAGCCATCCGAAATGATCGGTATGCATGCCCGAAAACTCTCCATTCCCGAATCATGGAAAGTGATACGTGACCATTTTGCCAACGGGGGGCCCAACAAAAGATATAAATTCGTCGGAGTCAGGAAAAATGGTTCTACGTTTATATGTTCTGTTGTCGACAAACCCCATCAATATAACGGCCGCAACCTGAGAATAGCCACCTTGCGCGATATTACCGAACGCAGAAAAACCGAAGAACAGCACCGCAATATTCTCGAAAACATCCAGGAAGGATATTTTGAGGTTGATCTTGCCGGCAACTATACCTTTCTCAACCATTCCATGTGCAGGATTCATGGTTATCCAAAAAAGGAATTGCTGGGTATGAATAATCGTCAATACTCGGAGGAGGCCGTGGCGAAGAAAGTTTTTCTAGCGTTCAACGGAGTTTATAAGACGGGGAAACCTCTCAAAGAAATCGACTGGCAGATTACCCGAAAAGACGGATCGAAAGCCTATATTGAGGCATCGGTATCGTTAATGAAAGACGCGTCAGGGAAACCGATAGGATTCAGAGGCATCATCCGCGACATCACCGAACGGAAGCGGACCGAGGAAGAGCTGAAGAATTTTGCCGAGAATCTGGAAGACGCCAATATAGCGCTTCGCGTATTAATGAATCGCCGCGATGAAGATCAAAAGGAAATTGAGGAAAAGTTACAGACCAATATCCATCAACTTGTTATTCCGTACCTGAAAAAATTGAGTCAGGCCAATCTGGATGATCGCAATAAAAAATACCTCCGTGTTTTGGAAAGTAATCTCCGGGAGGTATTGTCACCCTTTATGAGAGATTTTCGAGTTTCTCATAAAACACTTACGCCTCAGGAAATTCAGATTGTCGACCTCATCATGAAAGGAAAGAATACAAAGGAAATTGCCGATATGCTTCATGCATCGGTCAATACGATTGCGACCCATCGCAACAATATCAGAAAGAAAATGAACTTGAGAAATTCCAAAATCAATCTCCGCGCTCATATTCTGTCTCTCAAATCACGGGTATGAATCCTAGAGCAATCCCGATTGATATCGGGACTGGATCCTAATTCCACCCCAATGGGCGGGGTATTACACCCTCCGCTTATGGCGGGATTGTTCGACTTACAAATTTCAATACACTTCGTTTTTGAAATTTGAGTCT
>CAYZRT010000140.1:0-7013 GCA_964480875.1 uncultured Smithella sp.
TCGGCGCAAAAACATGGGACATTCGCATTCAGTTTATTATTGAAGCCCTGACCCTGTCCATGCTCGGAGGCATTGCGGGAATTATCATCGGAAGCGGCGGCTCCTTCATCCTCTCTACTGTTTTTGAAATCCCTTCTGTTGTATCGTTTTTTTCGGTGCTGCTTTCATTCAGCTTTTCCGGACTGGTGGGAATTTTCTTCGGTTTCTATCCGGCCTACAAAGCGTCGCTTTTGAATCCCATTGACGCGCTACGGTTTGAATAGATGCAAGCATTAACCGCTTCGCGAACTTGAATCAACGCTGAAAGATTTCAAATAAGTTTCAATTTCAAAGATCGGGGTTTTCTTGACACCATACATTAAGATCGGTTATAAATATTCTCAATTCTTCAATGGCTAATAAAATGTTGAGCTCTAACTTAAGGCCTCTCCAAATCCAACCATTGTCTCACTTCACGCGGAGTGGCAATTTTGCGGCCGTTACGCGTTACCGCATCCAACGCTTTTTTGATCCAATCTCTGTTACTTGCGAATGCGTGCTTATTAATATCTAAATAAAGGCTATCTTCTAATCCGGTTCGGATACCACCACCCATTGCTGCGGCCAAGTCCTGTACCTTGCTGTGAAATTTGCCAATGCCGGAAGCGGCCCAAATTGAAAATGCCGGAAGTTGAGAAACCAGGTAACGGAGATTATCCTGCGAAGCACCCATCGTGCCAAGGGAACCGAGAATTAGGTTAAAATATGCAGGCTGACGCAGTAAGCCTTTCCTTACCAGATATTTAGCATACTCGACCATTCCCACTTCGAAAACTTCCAATTCCGGCTTGATATTTTGCTCCATCATACGAAGAGCCAAAGACTGAATTACCTGTGGTGAATTTATGCTGGTCTGTGAAGGGAAATTCATTGAACCCAACGACAGCGAAGCCATATCCGGCTTTACATCATTCGACAATTCTAATGCAGCAGCCCTTTTCTCCAGTTCGTGCCAGTTGCGTCCGCTGGTCGTTGTACAGATGATCAGATCGCTGTTTTTTTCCCGGATGCGACTTATAATTTCTGCATATACCGACGAATCGGGCGTTGGCTTCTCATTGACGTCTCTTGCATGAAGGTGAACAATGGCCGCCCCTAGTTCTCCGGCTTCTAATGCAGCTTTGGCGATTTCAGCGGGCGTGACGGGCAGATAAGGATTGTCGCTTTTTTCGTTCTTCATGCCTGTCAGAGCGGCATTAATCAACAATTTGTCGTGTAGAGGCGCTGGAACATCAACGTTTGTTAGGTCAGCTTCCAGCGTTGTCCATTCCGGAACGTCCTCCAAACTAAATGAATGAATCTTCAGCAGTTTCCCGATTTCACGGTATCCGAAATGTTGCTTATACCAGGCAATGGTTTCCGGACGGTCCGTGTTCGTTATGATTTTTGTACATCCCAGACTTCTCAAAATTTGCATACGCTTAGTTTGCAGTATCTTGCCCAGACCCATCTTGGTGCAGTCGGGACGTACGGCCATCAGGGTTGTTTTACCGACATCATCCGAAAGAAAAGCATAACCGGCCGTACCGATCAAATGCCCGTCTTGTTCGGCAACAATAAAACACTTGTAATCGAGCGGGCCCATTTCCGGAGAGGGAATGTGATGCATATTGTAAGGACGCATCAATTCAATGATATCTGGAATTTCTCCAGGACGGGCGAAACGAATTTTGTAACCGAATTCTGACGTTGACATGTGTATACTTACCTCAAAAAAATTATACGAACGGATATCTGCTTGTTATTTGAGCAACCATTTTGCCGTTTTTTTCTTTCAAGATAGAGAAATATGTTTTAATTGATGCTCCTCCAATATAAAAAATAGTCATGGCATCCGGATTTAAAAACAGCGATTCAAGATCATTCAAATGAGTTAAATTGGCTGCAAGTATGTCCGTGTCCATATTATAAGGAGGAAATTTTTCAAGAACATCATCGTTAATCTCTACGCCGTATTTTGATAAACAGCATATTTCTTTGATGAAATTTTTATCTCTGGTATTTTTAATTGATTCTTTTAAACGGTAGGCAATCTGAGGTATTGACATTTTGTCAATCTCTTCTTTCTTAAATTCCGTAAAACTGTTTAAAACTGCATAACCCATATACATTGAATCAATATCAGGGTTTAAATTTCTGAGCTCTACAGGAGTCCTTATCCTAATCTTATCAGCATCAGGTAAAATATTTTGATGGTATTTTTTTAATAAAAAGGCCGTCATGATTTGATTATTGGAAATGATGTAATTCTCGTTTTCCGTCTTGGCGTTATTTTTCATTTCATGGAGAAATTCATCCGTAAAATATTCCATCGTCGTGTATGTTTTTATGGTCATGCCACGTTCATAGCGTTTCTTAATTTCATCGTTCAATCCGGACAATGGAGGTGTAAAACTTTTTTCGATTTTATCGGAGCGAATGGGATTCCCACTAAATAATCTTTGTCTTGAAGGAGGCATAATATCTTTCCCTTCTACGGCACAATTCCAGGCATAAAGAAAAAGAATCAAGGATGTTCCGTCGGCTACCGCATGCGAGCAACTGACTCCGACAAAATGGCCGTTTTTTAATGGGATTATGGTAAGAGCCAAAAGCGGTTCGCCGGGTAATGTTTTAACATGCCTCATCATTTTTTTAAAATCATCAATACTTACGTCGGCACAATCGGCATTAACAGGCGGCAAAACTTCCGTCACAATCCCGTCGGTGCAATATTGCAAGGCAAATTTATTTTCACCAATCATAATTAAACGGCTTGAAAAGAGATTGTAGTGTTCAGCCGCTTTCAAAAAACACTCTATTCCTTTTTGTACGGGAGTATTTTTTTTGTAAAATATGAAAACCTCCAGAGGACCTGCGCCCGGCATGTATTTATTTTCGGCTTTGGATAGCGGCAAGATATTTTTGCCAAAATATTCTTCCAGATATTCAGTTATTCCCTTGTTGTCGGTTTTATTGGTTTTCATCATAATAAATTCAATATTGATAGAGCAAATTTTTAGTTTTTATGAATATAAATAATTGTCTTGCGCGTCAAGCACAAGATGGAGCGTAAACTTAATGCATTTCCTAAGATATTTTGAATGTTTACAAATCAACCTGCAAATAAGCCAGAAGATTAGACGGCCTGCAATTTGGGTTGATATTGAGCATACTATCTTCAAACGGCAATCCTCAATAATGACACTCGCTGATAATAAGACTCGTTGACTATAGGAAACGTACGAACTATCCCATGAGCGAAGCAACGCGGGATTCTGACAACAGCCACAAAAAACGGAAACTTAGCATGTGTCATGGTTTTCAAGGCAGGATTTAATTGGAGATTGTCCATTAAATCAAATACAGGTCAGGACATTCAAGGTAATTCATCCAACCATCTTTAATTTAATTTTCTATCAACAAAGACGTTGCGAATCCTGAAATCGGAAACAAATCTTGTTATCACAGGAAAATGCCTTGCTCCTAAAACCGTCAACCTGCATAGCAGGCCGGGAATAATCAAAAACTTTCCTTTCTCTATGCCCCTGATTGTATCCTTGACAATCGTATCAACATCATACTCGGGAATGGTCAGCGTATGTACTTTGTTCTCGGGACTTCTCGTATCGTTAAGGTCCAGCGTCATGGGAGAAACAAACTCCGAAGGGCATACAAGATGAACCCCTACGCCGAGCGGCTTCATTTCATACCGCAGAGATTCTGAAAGACCCACCAGCGCGAACTTCGATGAACAATAGGTTGTATAGCCGAAAACACCAAGCAGCCCGGCAACAGAGGATATGTTAACGATTCTGCCTCTCTGTTTGATGATATAAGGCAGAGCGGCTTTGATGGAATAAAGAACTCCGAAATAATTTGTTTCAATGACTTCCCTGAAAGTTTCCACGGGAAGTTTGTCAAAATAACCTTCCCGAAGGATTCCGGCGGAATTGATTAAAATATCAGGAGGACCGACTTCGTTATTAATTTTCTGAAAGGCCTCTGTTATCGATTCAATTTTGGAAACATCGGATGAAAACACATGGACCCTGCCCCCTGCCCGGGCTATTTCGGCTTTCGCGGTTTGCAGTTTTTCCTTACTGCGGGCAACAATCGTGATGATGGCCCCCTTCGCCGCCAATTTCTTTGCTAGTGCCAGCCCCAAGCCCGAAGAGCCACCGGTAATCACTACATACTTTCCTTCAAACATAGTTCTCTCCCTTAACTTTCAAGGCTGTAGCGAGTTTCTTTTATTCAAATTTAAGTTCAAAACCTTCTCCATTGACTATTTCCATTGCCACCTGCGGCAAAGGATTCTTGGGAATAACTAACTGCGCGCGGCTATTTTTCAAAATATCTTTTTCGATATCAATGCCGGGTATGATTTGGACGAGTTCAAGGCCTTCCTCAGTCAGCTTAAAGACGCCGACTGTTGTTACATACAGTACTGTCTTGCCCGCTTTAAGAGCTTCCCGGGCGTTGAAGGTAATCTGATCCACTTTGTCGACAAATTTCGGAACTCCCGGTTTTTTAACAATGACACGTCCGTTCTTTAATCTGTAATGTGCATCATCCATCCAGTTTCCCACAAAAATAATCGTCCGGGCATATTCGACAATATCCGTAAAACCGCCCGGTCCGACGAAATCAATAATCTTTGGTCCGCGATGCGATACATTGACATTACCCTCCGAATCAACCTGCAAAAAGCCGAGAACACTGGTTGCCAGTTTTTCTTCATAAAGATGAAACATCTCGGCGGTGCTCAGGATACGTCGGGGACTGATGGCCGCGCCGAAATACACACCTGCCGCCGGCAAACCTCCAAGAGCTCCGCCTTCGGTCGTAAAAGTTATATCCTTGTATAAACCGGACTCATATAACATGCGGGCAACCTCCTCGCCAATGCCTATCCCGATATTTACGATGGACCCCGGTCTCGTGTTCTTAACAAAAGCATCGGCGCAAAGGCGCGCGAGAATATCGACAATCTTGCCGCGATAAGGTGTAATTTCGATAAAGGTATTGATTAATCTCATGAGTTTGACCGCTTCGTGGTCGAATTCAGACGAACAGGCCGTAAAATACGGCAGGAATTCCGTTTGCCGAATTCCCCCAACCTGTTCGTTGCGTGGATTGACCACGATTGCATCGACCTGATCCGCCGGTATGGAAATTTGTGAGTTGTTTCTGGGAATAATTTTGGATACTGAAACAATCACTTTGCCGCCGTTCAGACGTGCGGCGGCCGCTGCGTCTTTGTAATCCAGGATCAGAGCCGCGTCCTTAAAATAAATATTACCCTCTTTGTCAGCATAGGGAGCCAGAAAGAGCGTCCGATCGATGGGCGGAATATGATATTGAAGTTTTCCATCTTTGATCTTGATGAAACTATCCCGCGCTCCGGAAGATACAGCAGAACCTCCTCCCACGGCAGGATCTAGAAATGTACCTAAACCAACATGAGTTTCAATGCTCATAATTCCTTTTGCCTGAGCTTCAATCAAAAAAGCTAATATCCCTTGCGACATGGTATGCAGCTCCAGTTGACCATCATCTGCAAGTTGTAAGAGAGTCTTTGCCGTTTCACCATGTCCAACGATGTAACGGGTAATGATTCCCGGTGCATCAAGTTCCTCAATCATCCCGGGTGTCTTGCCGCGGCCGCCTTGCGGGCAAGCGCCAATCACAGTCAGATCGCGGGGATGCCCATTACGTTTAAATGCGTCACGTAATGCCCAATAAAAAATAGAGGCACGACCGGTAGCCGCGAAACCGCCTATTGTAAGCGTTGATCTGTCGGGAATCATTTTGGGCACTTCTCGGGCAGAAATAAATTTCGGCCCGAGACCGCCGGGGACATAATCCAGGTCTCTTCTGGTCCAGGTCAGGCGAAAATACAAAAGTTTGGCTATTGTTAATGACGTCTTGAGCAAATTTACATCTCTGAGCGCTCTGAGAGTTCTTTTTACGTCCATTGCATTTCCGCTTCTTTAAAAACTTTTTCTTTTGTGTAAGATTAAATCATGATTTCGGAACAGGTTTTAACGTCCATCCCCGGTTCCAGCAGCGGGAAAAGCGTCTCCATATTTTTCATCAAATTGGCGGAATGCAGTTTCAGCGCGTCCTTGTCGCTGTATTTTTCATAAAAAATAATTGTCTTTTCATCACCGCGGACGGTGTGGGGAATATATTCCAGACAACCCGGTTCGCTGGCTTTGACTTTCGGAACAATCTCTTGCAAAACTTTGATCGCTTCTTCCATTTTTCCATCTTTGACTTTTAAAGTCGCAATTAATGTAATCATTAATTTTCTCCTTTTTTTAATTTCACAATTTATGGTGGAAGTATATGGTTAAGGCTTTAGTGTGTCAAAGAAATATTTATTGGAAAATATCAAAAGAATAGAGGATATTCCCCGTTCCCTTCTGCAAGGGAACGGGGAATATTATTTTCATTATGCACTTTTCAGAAAAGTAATTATTTCTTTAATATCGGGTAACTCACCGATGGGATAAACCTTCACAAAACAAACATTTCCTGTCTCGTCGAGAATAATGTTTGCCCGTTGTGAAATGCCATCTTTTTCTCTGAACAGGCCGAGACTTTTAGCCACGTCTCCGTGCGGCCAGAAATCAGCCAGAAGCCTGGTGTTTTTTATCTTTATCGCTCTGGCCCACGCTGCCTTGGAAGGAACACTGTCCACGCTCAATCCGACGGCTATTGTATTGAGCGCGTCGAAGACCTTTTTGTTTTTTTCAAGTGATTGCATCTGCTTCGTACAAACGGGTGTCCAAGCCAGCGGATGAAAGGACAGCAGCACACGGTGGCCCTTCATTTGGGAAAGGACAAAGTTTTGTCCGAATTGATCCTGCAAAGTAAAATTTTTCGCGGCCTTGCCCAATTTAATCATTGTTTTTTCTGCCATGGAACACCTCCTTACGATTCTTTTTATTACGAAACCTTTGCAGAACGATCACACTGTCATTTCG
>CAYZRT010000141.1:0-7009 GCA_964480875.1 uncultured Smithella sp.
TCAAGGAAAAAATGAGCCTGCAGGATATCGAAACCATGATGCCGCATGATCTGATCAATGCCAAACCGGTTTCCGCGGTCGTCAATGAATTCTTTAATTCCAGTCAGCTTTCGCAGTTTATGGATCAAACCAATCCACTTTCGGAGATCACGCATAAAAGGCGTTTGTCAGCATTGGGTCCCGGCGGTTTAACAAGGGAAAGAGCCGGCTTTGAAGTGCGCGATGTTCATCCCACGCATTACGGACGTATCTGTCCAATAGAGACCCCCGAAGGGCCTAATATCGGGTTGATTGTTTCTTTAAGCACTTATGCCCGGGTTAACGAATTCGGTTTTATCGAAACACCATACAGAATGGTGGGGAATGGGCGCGTTTCCGATGATGTTCGTTTTGTGACGGCTATTGAAGAGGAAAATCAGATTATTGCTTCGGCAGACCGCCCGTTGAATAAACATGACAAATTTGTTGAAGAGTTAATATCGGTTAGAAAAGGCGGCAGCTATATTTCAGTTGTTCCTGAAGATATTAAAATGATAGACGTATCGCCCACTCAGTTGGTCAGCGTTGCAGCGGCTTTAATTCCTTTTCTGGAACATGATGACGCCAACCGGGCTCTCATGGGATCCAATATGCAGAGACAGGCCGTTCCTTTAATGAGTCCGGAAGTTCCGGTGGTTGGAACGGGTATAGAATCCGTTGTTGCCCGTGATTCCGGTGCTGTCGTTGTCGCCAAAAGATCAGGTTCCGTAGAAAGCGTTGACGCTTCGAGAATTATTGTCCGGGCGGATCGAATGGAAGAAGACGGCATCGACAGTGGCGTTGATATTTATAATCTGGCCAAATATCAGAGATCCAATCAGGATACTTGTTTTAATCAGAAGCCGATCATCAGCGTCGGCCAGAAAGTACACAAAAAAGATATTTTGGCGGATGGGCCGGCCATCGATAACGGTGAACTGGCGTTGGGCAGAAATGTTATGGTGGCCTTCATGTCCTGGGGTGGTTACAACTATGAAGACTCGATTTTGGTCAGTGAAAGGGTCGTCAAGGAAGACATTTTTACATCCATTCATATTGAAGAATTCGAAACCATGTCGCGGGACACCAAGCTGGGCAAGGAAGAAATCACACGTGATATCCCGAATGTCGGGGAGGAAGTGCTGAAAAATCTTGATGAAAGCGGAATCGTCAGCATCGGTGTTTCCGTCAAACCGGGAGATATTTTGGTCGGTAAAATAACACCGAAAGGCGAAACCCAGTTATCCGCTGAGGAAAAACTTTTGAGGGCGATCTTCGGCGAAAAAGCCAGTGACGTGCGTGACACCTCACTGCGCGTTCCGCCGGGCGTTGAAGGAACAGTGATTGACGCTAAAGTATTTACCAGAAAGGGCGCCGAAAATGATGCTCGATCAAAAGCAATAGAAACAGAAGCTATCGAGCAGATTACGAAGGACAGGGATGATGATGTCCGAATCCTTACAGAAACAATTAAAAAAGACATCACAAAACTTGTTGTTGGGAAAACAGCCGCAACGAAGATTGCTGACGCTAAAAAGAAAATCGTTTTAAAGAAAGGCGATAAAATCACCAAAGAAATCTGGAGTGATTTGCCTTTCTCCAGTTGGAAGGAAATTGCCATTGTCGAAGATGACGGCTCGGAGGAAAAGATAAGCAATCTCATTGCGTCCCTGGAAAGAAAGATTGATTTTATCAATGCCCATTTTGAAGAGAAGATGGATAAGATAAAAGCCAGCGATGAACTGCCTCCCGGCGTTATCAAGATGGTAAAAGTCTATATCGCCATTAAGAGGAGGCTATCCGTGGGTGATAAGATGGCCGGTCGTCACGGGAACAAAGGGGTCTTGTCCCGGATTCTTCCTGAGGAAGATATGCCTTATTTTGCAGATGGTTCCCCCGTGGATATTGTTTTGAACCCCTTGGGCGTTCCGTCGCGAATGAATGTCGGACAGATTCTGGAAACGCATCTTGGATGGGCCGCAAAATCAATTGGCGAAGGTTTAAACGAATTATTAGAGGAGCATAATTCAAGTTTGAATCATATCAAGAACGAATTGAAAAAATCATATTCTTCACCGGATTTTGATAAATTTATTGATCAGGCATCCTCGGAAGACATCAAAAGATTTGCCGGACGTTTGAAAAAAGGTATGCTTGTGGCCAGTCCCGTGTTTGATGGATGTTCGGAAGAACAAATCAGAGAAATGTTACAGAAAGCTGATTTGCCGGAAACAGGACAATCCCTGTTGTTTGACGGCAGAACAGGTGAACCCTTTGATCAGGAAGTAACGGTGGGTATTATTTATATGATGAAACTGCACCATTTGGTTGATAATAAGATACACGCGCGGTCTATTGGTCCTTACTCCCTCGTGACGCAGCAGCCCTTGGGAGGCAAGGCCCAGTTTGGTGGTCAGAGATTGGGGGAAATGGAAGTATGGGCGATGGAAGCTTATGGCGCAGCTTACGCGCTTCAGGAATTTCTTACGGTCAAATCCGATGATGTGGCGGGGAGAACCAGAATTTACGAATCTATCGTAAAGGGTGAACATAATTTTGAATCCGGCCTGCCGGAATCCTTTAACGTACTGGTTAAAGAACTCCAGGGACTTGGATTGGATGTGGAATTAATTGAAGAAACAGACGACGTGAGTTAACGCGAAAAATAGTTTGTTGCCGATGAAATAAGCAAAGATAGGCAATTCAACAATTTCACATATTTATTAAGTACAGGAGAAAATTTGTGGAAGACGTTTTTAGTTATTTTGAAAAACCCAAAAATCTAGTCAAATTTAACGCAATGCAAATTTCCATTTCTTCGCCGGAGAAAATTCTTTCTTGGTCGCACGGCGAGGTGAAGAAACCGGAAACCATCAATTACCGGACATTCAAACCGGAAAAAGACGGTCTGTTCTGCGCGAAAATTTTCGGACCGGTCAAGGATTATGAATGCCTTTGCGGACGTTATAAAAGGATGAAGCACCGCGGCGTTGTCTGTGAAAAATGCGGTGTGGAAGTTATTCAATCGAAAGTCCGCCGTGAACGGATGGGACATATTGTTCTGGCGACGCCTGTGGCGCATATCTGGTTTTTGAAAAGTCTTCCCAGCCGTATTGGCAACGCAGTAGACCTTTCTCTGAAAGAACTGGAAAAGGTTCTCTATTTTGAATCATGGATTGTTCTTGATCCTAAAAATACACCCCTGAAGAAAAAAGACCTGCTCACAGACGAGGAATACGAAGAAGCGAAAGAACAGTACGGGAATGACGGTTTTATAGTCGGGATTGGCGCAGAAGCCATCAGACAGTTGCTGGAAGAAATTGATTTGGAAAAACTCTACGAGGAGCTTCGTACGGAGATTATCACTTCCGTTTCCGATACCAAGAAAAAGAAACTGATTAAGAGACTGAAAGTGGTCGAAGCACTTCGTAAATCCGGCAATAAGCCGGAATGGATGATTCTCACGGTGCTGCCGGTGATTCCGCCGGACTTGCGTCCTCTGGTTCCTCTGGATGGAGGGCGTTTTGCCACATCCGACCTCAACGATTTGTATCGTCGGGTCATTAACAGAAATAATCGTCTGAAGAGACTCCAGGAACTTAACGCGCCGGAGATCATCATCCGCAATGAAAAACGTATGTTGCAGGAATCGGTGGATGTTCTTTTTGACAATGGCCGTCGTGGTCGGGCGATTACTGGAACAAATAAAAGACCCCTGCGCTCCTTGTCCGACATGCTCAAAGGCAAACAGGGACGTTTCCGCCAGAATCTGCTGGGGAAACGCGTTGACTATTCTGGTCGTTCGGTTGTTACCGTTGGCCCTGATTTAAGATTACATCAGTGTGGTTTGCCCAAGAAAATGGCCATCGAATTGTTTAAACCATTTATCTACAATCGTTTGCTGGAGAAGGGATATGTCACCACCGTTAAGAGCGCCAAGAAAATGGTGGAGAAAGAAACGGCCGAAGTGTGGGATGCACTCGATGAAGTGGTACGCGAATACCCGGTCATCCTGAACCGCGCGCCGACGCTGCATCGTCTGGGCATTCAGGCTTTTGAACCGGTGTTGATTGAAGGTAAGGCTATTCAGCTGCATCCCTTGGTGTGTACGGCTTTCAACGCGGACTTTGACGGAGACCAGATGGCTGTCCATATTCCGCTGTCCGTGGAAGCTCAGACGGAGGCCCGCGTATTAATGATGTCCACCAATAACATCCTTTCGCCGGCCAATGGCAGTCCGATTATCATTCCCAGCCAGGATATCGTTCTGGGCATTTATTATCTGACCCGGGCCAAAACCGGCGTGAAGGGCGAGGGAATGATTTTTGCCGGTCCGGATGAAGTACGCTGTGCCGTTGATTCCGGCGTGATTGATCTGCATGCGCGGATCAAGGTGCGTATCAATTCCGAGATAAAAGAAACGACAGCCGGACGAATTATTCTTTCAGAAATTGCTCCTCATGAAATTGATTTTGATATGATCAATAAGTTAATGAATAAAAAGGAGCTGACCAACTTAATCGATCATTGTTATCGTTTATGTGGCGACAAGACGACGATTCTTTTGTGTGATAGACTTAAAGATTTAGGTTTTAAATATGCGACGATTTCCGGACTGTCATTTGCCGTGGGTAATATGATTATTCCGGAACAAAAGAAAAAAATTGTTCTGCAGGCCGATAAAGATGTGTTGAAAATACAAAGACAGTACATGGATGGCTTGATTACCGACGGTGAGCGATATAATAAGGTTGTCGATATCTGGGCGCAGGCAACGGAAAAAATAGCCTCTGAAATGCTCAAAGGTATCAGCACCGAAGAAGTAGCTGCCGCTGAAGGGAAGAAACGTAAAATAGAAAGTTTCAACCCCATTTATATGATGGCCGATTCCGGCGCCCGCGGTTCCGGACAGCAGCTCAGACAGCTGGCTGGTATGCGCGGCTTGATGGCCAAACCTTCCGGTGAAATTATTGAAACACCGATTACCGCCAATTTCCGCGAAGGCCTCACGGTTCTGCAGTATTTTATTTCGACGCACGGAGCCCGCAAAGGTCTGGCGGACACAGCCTTAAAGACAGCCAACTCCGGTTATTTGACCAGAAGACTGGTGGATGTTGCCCAAGACTGCATTATTACCGAGCATGACTGCGAAACGGTTGACGGCGTTTACGTTTCCGCTTTGATGGAGGGCGGTGAAATTATCGAGACCGCTGGTGAACGCGTGCTCGGCCGGGTTGTTCTCAATGACGTTAAAGATCCATTTACCGGTGAAATTATCGTTAAATCCAACCAGATGATCGATGAAAACCTAGCGGAAAAAATAGACAATGCCGGCATTGAAAGAGTCAATATCAGGTCGGTTCTGACTTGCCGTTCCAAACATGGCGTTTGCGCGATGTGCTACGGACGGGATCTGGCTCACGGTCATCTGGTTAATATCGGTGAAGCGGTTGGTATTGTTGCCGCTCAATCCATCGGGGAGCCTGGAACACAGCTGACCATGAGAACGTTCCATATCGGTGGAACCGCGAAATTTGACGAGCATTCCACACTTGAAGCCCGTCACGATGGTCTTATTAAGTTTGTGAATTTGAATACGGTGACAACAAGAGAAGGCGATCTGGTCGTCATGAAACGCAACGGTGAAGTCCATGTTCTTGACGAGCAGAAGCGAAGCCGCGGTAAATATATTCTTTCTTACGGTGCTCACCTGAAAGTAACCGATGGCAGTTCTGTTAAAAAAGGCCAATTGATTGCTGAATGGGATCCTTTCTCCATACCGATTCTGGCCGAAGTGGATGGAACGATCAAGTTTGACGATATCATCGAAGGAAAAACAATGCAGGAACAGGTTGATGAAGTCACCGGACTTTCCCGAAAGATCATTGTTGAATTTAAGGGGGGAGATTTGAGACCCCGTGTTTCTATCAAAGATGAAAAAGGTAAAACGGCTAAATTGGCCGATTCCAATGCTGTGGCTAGATATCTTCTGTCTGTTGGGGTTAATCTGGTTGTTTCTGAAGGGGATCAGGTTAAAGCTGGTGATATTATAGCTAAAATACCGCGGGAAACAACAAAAACCAAGGATATTACGGGTGGTCTGCCTCGCGTGGCGGAGCTTTTTGAAGCCCGTAAACCCAAGGATTTTGCAGTGATTAGTGAAATCAGCGGCGTTGTTTCTTACGGTAAGGATGCCAAAGGCAAACGAAAGATCATTGTTACTCCGGAAATAGGAGAAGAAAAGGAATACCTTATTGCCAAGGGCAAGCATATCAGCGTTCAGGAAGGCGATATTGTTATGCCTGGCGATGCGTTGATGTCCGGTGTTAACAATCCTCATGATCTTCTTTCCATCAAGGGCGAAAAAGAATTGGCCAGATATCTGGTTGACGAAGTGCAGGAAGTTTATCGTTTACAGGGGGTCAAGATTAATGACAAGCATATGGAAGTGATAGTGCGTCAGATGCTGCGCAGAGTGAAGGTCATGGATCCCGGTGATACAACGTTTATTGCCGAT
This sequence comes from uncultured Smithella sp., assembly GCA_964480875.1. Classification (GTDB taxonomy): domain Bacteria; phylum Desulfobacterota; class Syntrophia; order Syntrophales; family Smithellaceae; genus Smithella. The sequence goes on from CAYZRT010000141.1 coordinate 6,536, forward strand.
GAAAAAATTGAGCGTTACCGCTTCCAGGAAGAAAATGAAAAAATCATCGCGCAGGGCGGTCGTCCGGCCATCGGTGAACCCCTGCTCCTAGGTATCACTAAGGCCTCTCTGAGTACTCAGAGTTTTATTTCGGCTGCCTCATTCCAGGAAACAACCAAGGTGCTTACCGAAGCCGCTCTTTCCGGCAAAACCGATTATTTAAGAGGTCTTAAGGAAAATGTTATCATGGGTAGACTGATTACCGCCGGAACGGGTCTGGTGATGTACAGGAAATTAGGCATAAAGCTTGCCGGTGAAGAAACTCAGGTGAATACGGAATAAAATAAAAAAAGCTCAGAAATTGCTTGACATATATAATTTGAGCTGGTACGTACCACCGGTTCGCTGCCGGATAGAGTACCATTAAGAACAGCGATTTGTTTAGGAGGAAAATGCCGACAATTAGTCAACTGGTTCGCAAAGGCAGAACAAAAA
>CAYZRT010000142.1:0-6993 GCA_964480875.1 uncultured Smithella sp.
ATCTGACCATGCGTCAGGCTGATCTCAAGGCAGTGTTACGGGCGATGGCCAAATCAGTAGATCTGAATCTTCTGGTAAAAAATGAATTAGAAGGGCAAATTAGTGTTGATTTCAGAGGTGTTGCCTGGGATGAAGCATTTAATGGATTAATGCGTACATACGGTTTGTCCTATGTGTGGGAAGGCGACATAATAAGGGTAGTAACTGCTGTCGATCTCAATGAGGAAGTAACTAGAAAAAAACAATTGCAGGACATCAAATGGCTTGAAACGCTTGTAGAGCCTGTTGTTATCAGTATTGATTACGCAAATTCTAAGAAATTAGCTGAAACAGTTCAGGATCTTTTAACAAAAGATAAGGACGGCAAACCACGTGGCTCCGTTAAACTCGATGAACACAGCAATTCTTTGATAATTTCGGCTTTGCAAAGTGACCTGATTAAAATACTGCCGATTATTGAAAAGTTGGATAAGCCCACCTCACAGATTTTAATCAAGGCCAATATTGTGGAAACCACAAAAGGTGTGGCACGGGATTTAGGCATTATATGGGGAGGATACAATAGAAGTACCCAGGGGAAGGAAGATCTCATCATCACAGGAGGCGGTGTATCTCCGACTGGTCCGATAGGAGGAATGGGAACGTCTCCGCAACGCTCAGGATTAGGCGTTAATTTCCCGGCAGACACAAATATATCTTCGGTGGTTACACCCTTGGGTTCTTTAGGTCTATTGTTTGGAAAAATCGACGGAAATTTGCTGGAAGTGCAATTGCAGGCTCTGCAGAATGATAATAAGTTAAATATCTTATCCAGTCCGTCCATAACGACACTGGACAACCAGGAAGCCTCTACAAAAAATGGAGAAAAAGTTCCGTATGTTACGATGGAAACAAGCGGCGGCACGACAACTCAAACCACGAAGTTTGAAGAAGTTATGATGGAGCTGAAAATTACGCCTCATGTGATTGACGGTAAAAATTTGAAGATGAAAATATTAGTGAAAAAAGACGAAGTGGATATGACACGCAAGTCTTCCATGGGTGATCCGTACATCATCAAGAAGCAAACAGAAACGGAACTGATCGTTAAAGACGGTGAAACGATTGTTATTTCCGGTCTGACAAAACAAACGAACATGGCGGGACAAAGCGGAGTTCCCTGGTTAAAGGATATTCCCGTCCTGGGCTGGGCTTTCAAATCGGATAGTAAAGGCGATAGCATGGAAGAAGTTATTATATTTATCACCCCGCACATATTGCCGGTGGGTAACAGTTAGCCTTTGAATTTCGATATATAATTTATTTTGAACAATATAAGAATGTTTACAAACCGGAAATGCGCCGGCAGGTGAAGCGGTTTTATTATTTGATCGCGGTTAAAAATTAATATGGCCGACAAAAATGGATTACTTCAATATTCTCAATTTTAAGAAAGAGCCATTTTCCAACTCTCCGGAACCGGAATTTCTTTTTCAACTTCCTCAATACAGCGAGTGTTTACAAAAACTGGAACTTGCTGTTCGTCTGCGCCGCGGGATCAATGTGGTCATCGGGGATATCGGCACGGGTAAAACAACCTTGTGCCGCAAGCTTATCCAGAATTTATCCTCTCCTTTGCAGGATTCCGAAGAATCGGAAATAGAAACCCATCTGTTACTTGACCCCGCATTTAAAAGCACCACAGAATTTCTGCAGACCTGCGCTTTAATGCTGGGAATCGGCAATTTAGATGATGGTTTGCAAAGTGAATGGCATTTAAAAGAAAGAATCAAGAACAAGCTTTTTGAAAAGGGGGTGGATAAAAAAAAGATCGTTGTCCTGATCATTGATGAGGGACAGAAAATTCCGGATGATTGTCTGGAAATATTACGGGAGTTTTTGAATTACGAAACAAATAAATTTAAGCTCCTGCAGATAATCATTTTTGCGCAGAAAGAATTTCAGACAATTCTCCAGAAAAAGGCCAATCTTGCCGATAGAGTTAATCTTTTAATATATCTTCGGCGTTTAAATTTCAGACAAACAAAAGCGATGATTGATTATCGCCTGAGCGTAGCCAGAAATTTTGAAAAAAGTCCTTCCTTGTTCAGTTGGGGTGGTTTTTTCGCAATTTATTCGGCTACCAGAGGATATCCCCGTAAAGTAGTCTTTTTGTGTCATCAGGTGGTTTTAAAGATGATCATTCGCAACAAAAGTAAAGCCGGCTGGTTTATGGTCAGAAGTTGTGTGCGAGAGATAAAACCACCTTTATACAGAAAACTGGAATGGGGGTTGGCTATTCTTTTCCTGATATGTATTGTGGGATTTTCTGTAAGGGCAATTACGGCTCAGAATGTTACGGAAGATGCCGGTAAGCTGCACAAATTGATTGCCTTAGACTCAAAAATATCAGATAGTCAGGATGTCGTAAGGGCTGATAACACTTCCGATGCAAAAGTTCCGGTCGTCAATCTATCTCCGGATATTACAATGCCGGATTATATGGGGAGCATCTCAATGACCAAAAGAAGGACGCTGTGGTGGACATTGTTTAATATCTATGGTGATAATGGACATGACATATCAGGAAAAGTTGTCGCGGCAAATCCACACATTCATAATGAAAATATGATTACGGAAGGGACCACCATATTACTTCCGTCGATTCCTGCCGATAATCATCCCGTAAAACATAAGGATGTCGTTATTGCATTGGAACGTGGGAAAGATTTGGAAAAGATATATAATAACTTCCGCAACAACCCCGAAAATTCAAAACTGCCCCCATTGGCATTTCTTTCTTATTGGAACAAGAAAAAAGGTTTTGAATTTGCGGTTGTCATTGATAAAAAATTCAGAGATAATCATTCAGCAGAAGAAGCGAAAGGCAATCTGCCGCCGGAAATTGCTGCAAAAGCGAGCATGATATCGCAATGGGATGCGGATTTTGTATTTTTCAACCGTCACATTCTGCAATATTGATTTGGTAGTGGAGGATCAATGAGAACAAGGAAACGTTTGGGTGAAATCCTGGTCAATAAAGGTATTTTAACTGAAGAGATGCTGGCAAGAGTTTTAAATGAACAGAAGAAGACCAATTTACGATTTGGCCAGTATTTGATACGGCAGGGCATCGTTAAAGAGAAGCAAATCATAGATTTATTGAGTCAGCAATTAAATATAAAAAAATATCAGGTTTACGAATATCCCCTGGATTTTGATATTATCCGGTACATACCGGTTGATGTCGCGCAGAAAAACCAGATCGTTCCTTTAAAGAGACATGGCAATTTACTGGAAGTAGGCATTGCAGATCCTCTGGATATTAAAATTCTAGATTACATTGAAAAATTAACCAATTTGGAAGTCGAGCCGGTCATTTGCTCCGAAATGGAATTAAATCAGCTCATCAACAGCATGTATGGCGCACAATCGGATTTGGGCGATTTAATGGAACATATGGAAATCGAATCCAAATCCGAAGAAGATACGGAATTTCAGGAATCGGTGCATATTACATCATTACAGGATCAGGCGGGAGAAGCGCTGGTCGTTCGTTTAACCAATTCAATATTTGCCCAGGCGGTTCGCAGCAAGGCAAGTGATATTCATATCAGCCCGCAGCATAACACCGTGCAATTACGTTTTCGTATTGACGGTAAACTTATTGAAATGCCGTCCCCTCCCAAATCCATTTTTTTATCGGTAATCGCCCGCATCAAGATTATCGCGAATATGGATATCACGATTTCACGCATTCCTCAGGATGGGAGGTTTACGCTGAAAACGGAAAATAAGGAAATCAATGTCAGAGTTTCTTCGATTCCGACCATTCACGGGGAAAATATTGTCATGCGTCTTCTGGATATGAGCGCCGGGATTTATACGTTGGATAAATTAGGCATGGATGCGCAGGATATGGCAAAAATCGAAAGCATGTGCGTTAAACCGTATGGAATGATTTTAAGCACGGGACCGACGGGAAGCGGCAAGAGCACAAGTCTTTATGCCATTTTAAATTCCATTAACACGCCTGATATTAATATCATTACACTGGAAGATCCCGTTGAATACAGGGTCAATGATATTCGTCAGGTTCAATTAAATACCAAGGCGGGAATGACCTTTGCCAGCGGTTTGCGGTCCATTCTTCGTCAGGATCCTGATGTCATTATGGTTGGCGAAATCAGAGACGCGGAAACCGCCGCTGTGGCCGTGCAAGCAGCGCAAACCGGACACCGTCTATTAAGCACTGTTCATACGAACGATGCCGCAGGAGCGATAACCCGTTTTATTGACATGGGGATTGAGCCTTTTCTTATTGCGTCCGTTTTAATGGTTTCGTTTGCCCAGCGATTGGTTCGCACCGTTTGCCCCTATTGCAGGGAGCCTTATATTCCACCGGCTAATGCTCTCAAAGCTTTTGGCATAACGGAGCAGGAAGCGGCAAAAGCCGATTTTCAGCGGGGTAAGGGGTGTACGCAATGTAATAATACCGGTTACAGGGGCAGAACAGGTGTTTTTGAAGTTTTAGTTGTGGATGAAATGGTTCAGGATATGATTGTCGGGCAAAGACCGAGCCCTGAAATTACCAGGGCAGCAATATCCGCGGGGAAATTAAAAACTCTGCAAAAAGATGCCGCCCAAAAAGTCATCAATGGAATTACGACGCTGGAAGAAGCGGTTGCTGCAGTAATTGTTTAACATGACAAGGATCAGACATGCCCAGTTTCTATTATACATATAAAGCCATTAATCAAATGGGACAAGAAGTTTCCGGGAAATTGGAAGCGGAATCGATGGAAAACGCAAATTCCATATTGGTTTCACGTCAACTTGTGCCATTACGAATCAAGGAGAAAACGTCGTCTGCAAATGTATGGTTAAAGTCCATGTTAGGGCAGAATAAAGTTGACCCTTCCGATTTAGTTTTATTTACCAAGCAATTTCACTCCATGCTGGTTGCCGGCATACCGATATTGAGGATTTTATCCATACAGGAAGCCCAGACAGAAAACAAAGGCTTAAAAGAAGCGATAGTTAAAATTATTAAAGACATCAATCAGGGATCCTCGCTGTCTGACGCACTACACAAGTTTCCAAAAATATTTGATAATCTTTACTGTGAAATGATCAGGGCCGGTGAAATCAGCGGAAGTGTTCCTGTTGTCCTGGAAAGATTGATCTATATCATTGAACACGAAGCAAAAGTCAGATCGGACATTAAATCGGCGTTGAGATACCCGATAATTGTTATCGTGGCTTTGATAGGAGCGTTTATAGGTTTATTGACTTTTGTCATCCCCACGTTTGCCAATGTGTTTAAGAACGCGGGCATCACGTTGCCCTGGCCGACAAAAATATCCATCATGATGTACTCATTTCTTTCAGATTACTGGTATTTATTATTAGGCGCAATCATAGCGACGGTTATTGGTTTAGCCTACTATTTTAAAACCAGTAACGGCAAGTTTGTAAGAGATTCTTTTTTGCTGGAAATGCCGATTATTGGACCTGTGTTCAAAAAGGCGGCTTTATCCCGTTTTGCCAGTATATTTGCCATACTCCAAACGAGTGGAGTGCCCATCATGCAGTCTTTAACAATCCTTTCCGCAACCATGGGAAACGAAGCGCTTACCAGAGCTTTTGATCATGTGCGTGAGCGGATCAAAGAAGGCGCGGGCATTGCGACGCCGTTGAAATCAATAAAATATTTCACCCCGATGGTTATTGATATGCTGGCCATTGGCGAAGAGTCCGGGAAGATTGACGAGATGATGCGGGCCGTGGCGTCACACTACGACGCGGAGGTGGAGTACGCTATAAAACAACTCTCCGATGCCATTACTCCAATTTTAATTGTTAGCCTGGCCGCCGTTGTAGGCTTCTTTGCCCTCGCTGTATTTATGCCCATGTGGGATCTGACTAAAATTATTAAATAAAAGGAATGATATTAAAAATTTCTTTTGGGAACCGCTGAAACACTTTAAAAATCCTGATATGTTTCAAATGAATATTCAACAATGAAGAAGAAAAATGTTTATATAAGTTTATATATATTGATTCCTTTAATTTACACCGGAATATCAATGATAGGCGTTATTTTAACCTATCAATTCTTAATTCAAAAAGAAACCGCCAGCCATGTCAATATTCTGAATTTTATTTACGTCATTACCATCATGGCTCTCATTACACTTTTTACAAGTCTTATCCTGCTTCGTCTATTGTTCAAACCCTTGGAGCAATTTTTCAATAAAACAAAAACAATGCCATTGATTGCGAAAAAGCAACCGGAGGAATCCGAAAGTATAACAAGTGATTTGAGCCAAATGAATGACTTCTTGGACAACGTGACAAATATTCTAAGCAGCATGGAATCCAAAGAATTATTTCCTGAAATTGTCGGGTCCAGTACGTCTATGCGCAATATATTTTCACAAATATTAAAAGTCGCGCCGACGGATTCCACGGTTCTTGTTTCCGGTGAAAGTGGAACGGGCAAGGAATTAATTGCCGACAGTATTTATGAGCACAGCGGGAGAAAAGGCAAACCGTTCATCAAAATTAATTGCGTTGCCATTCCCGAAGGTTTGCTGGAAAGTGAGTTGTTCGGTCATGAAAAAGGGTCATTTACCGGAGCCACGGAGCAGAAGAAAGGAAAGTTTGAAATCGCCAACGGCGGCACGGTATTTCTGGATGAAATCGGCGATATGCCGCTCAATACGCAGGCCAAGCTTCTGCGAGTTTTGCAGGAAAAAGAATTTGAGCGGGTTGGCGGTACAAAAATGATTAAAGTGGATATTCGTTTTATTGCCGCTACCAACAAAAACTTACAGGACATGATTAAAAAGGGTTTATTCCGGGAAGACCTTTACTTTCGTTTGAATGTCTTCTCCATCCATATTCCTCCGCTTCGGGAACGCAAGGAGGATATTATTTTATTGGCCAATTATTTCATGAAAGCGATGCCTGTAAAATTGAGACTTTCCAATTCAGCATTAAAAAGCATCA
>CAYZRT010000143.1:0-6933 GCA_964480875.1 uncultured Smithella sp.
TAATCAGAATATCGCTGTCGCCTTTGGTCCAGGCCTCGACAACCTTGTGAAGATTCACGCAGGGTTTGACAAACGGATACCGTCGCCAGAAACTTCCGGTGGCGTTGTTCCGCCAGGTGAACTCCAGGTTCGTCAGGGGAGCGGAGCCGGCAAATTGCGGCGCGGCTTCCTTCATGCTCAGCGGGATGGCCGGTTCCACGATCATTTCGTTGTCGCTGATCGTGTCAATGTAGTGGGTGGCAACGCCCTTCGCTTTCAGCAGCTTGAAGAAATAGGTGGCGAAGCGGCAGGCAATGGCGCCTTTGCCGGGAATCTCACCAACCACCACGTCATATCCGGGATCGAAAACAACCTTGCCTTTCTCAACATAACCTGTCCCCCTGTCTGTAAAAACAAATCTGTATTTCCCTTTATAGTTTCCGCTGGTTATTTTATAAACATCTTTTGATTTGCCACGATAGACAAGATCTTTCTCCGCCATTTTTTTGCTCCTTGAAATATATTTTATTTAATAATGATTCTGAACGTAATTATTATTAAGATGAACGATGAAAAATCGATACATCATTTTTTGTTTCAAATCCAGACCCAAATGAACTTTATTTTAATAACGACGAAAACTGATTGTGACCATCGATAAGACTTTTTTCTTTTTCGAAAATCTTAAACGGACTTTAATTTTACTATCCTTTTAGCACTTTTTTTATGAAACAACCTGATATGAATTTCCGTCACAGGCATGTTTGATTCCCGACAATTATCAACAATGAATTTCAAGCGTAAAGTGAATTTTGCGTTTCCTACATCCTCTTAAAAGTCATAACGTCTTTTTCACGAACGTTTCCGTTTGTGCATATAGGCACAATAAAAACAGCCCTGCCCCTTGTTTCTACTGGATATGGCAGCCTTCCATTCATGACCTTTCGAACATAGCCACCATACTTGATCATGAGAAATCGCCGTTACATCTTTAGGCGTCAGGTTTCCATTCTTGGTCGGATGCCATTCCTTTGCCAAGTTTGGATTAACTGTCTGCAGACAATTGTCATGGCTGACTTTCCGGACTGAATCCGCTGTTGATTCCTTTTGCTGAGTATTTTCAGGACGCGATTCTTCTTTTTCTGATTTGTCTCGTGTTTCATCTTTTATTTCCTTACCGGAACAATACGGGCACGATTTATCTTGAATCCTTTCACCGACTGTTGCCGACCATTCATGACCTTTCGAACATAACCACCATACTTTCAGGCTTTCATTTTTTGCAGGATGCCATTCTTTGAGCAGTGCGGAATCAAACGCCTTCGGGATTTCTTCATCGTTTTCTTTTTTATCGGAACAAGAGGGACAAGTTTTACCATGTATCCTTTCATTAACCGTCGCCGCCCATACATGATCTTTAGGGCATAGCCACCATACTTTCCTGTTATAATTTAACGTTGGGTCTTTCGGTGTCAGGCCTCCATTCTTCGCAGGATGCCATTCCTTGGCTATGGCAGGGTGAGTAAAATACAAGTTGCTTTTTGTGGGTGGTGGCTTATGCATAACCGGCATTCTAATTTCAGATTTTTTATTTACATTATCACAAATTGCACCTGAAATACAGGGTTAGGAATGCCCCCGGGCGGAGCATACATAATTATTTTCACTGCATATACTGAGGCGGCCAGACGGAACTTTTTATAAATACAAGACTGGCAATTTTCATCTTCCAATAACGAACCTGGGAGCACCATCCTCTTTTTGAGGGTTGTTCAAAAGCACTGAGATGCTAGTGTAGTGCGTCTAACGCTTCTTTAGATATAGTGTTTGTTTTGTATGATCATAATTACCATAAATTCGCATAGAACAAGGGGTTGCAACCCCTTGTTCTGAGGTATTTCTCTCTGAACCAGTACCAAGGGATTTATGACACACTACACTAGGTGCGCAATAATGCTGCCGCGAGGCGTCCAGTTTCATACGTTGAGGGCGGAAGGGCGTAGCGCAATCCAAATTTTATCGGAATAGATAGGCGTTTTTCAACGGACCCACTTACTCCCGCTCAAAGGTAATCCCGTATTTCTCCAGCTTTCGCTCCAAAGTAGGGCGGGAAACACCCAGGATTTCGCAGATTTCGCCTTTGTTTTTATCCGTTTCTTTGATAACTTTCCGGATGTAGTGTTCTTCCACTTCATCCAGTGTAAGAAACTTGCCCGGTTCCGATGGCTTAAATAAATCAGCGGCTTCGTCGCCCGATGGTTTCGAAGTCTCTTCCTTCCCCAGTTCGGGGAAATCGTTGGCACCCAAAACCTGACCCTTGGCAACAACACAGGCGCGCACGAGCAGATTTTCCAGTTCGCGGACATTGCCCGGCCAGTTATAGTTCATGAATATTTCCATCACCTCGTCGGAAACGCCAATGATTTTCTTGTGCAGGTCCAGATTAATTTTGGCGAGCAGGTAATCTATCAACCCCGGAATATCCTGACGGCGGGCGCGCAACGGCGGCAGATTAATCGATACAATATTGAGGCGGTAATACAAATCATCTCGGAATTTTCCCTCCTTGACCATAGCCTTCAAATCCTTATTGGTCGCGGCCATAATCCGCGCGTTGACCTTGACCTTTTCCTTACCGCCTACCCTGTCGAATTCCATTTCCTGTAAAACGCGCAAAAGCTTGGCTTGCAGGTTGACGGACATTTCGCTGATTTCATCCAGAAAGACTGAACCATATCTCGCCAGTTCAAACTTGCCGAGTTTTCGTGCCACCGCGCCGGTGAAAGAGCCTTTTTCGTGTCCGAACAATTCCGATTCCAAAAGCGTTTCGACAATCGCGGAACAGTTCACGGCGATAAAAGGTTCGTCAGGCGATGTATTGTTATGAATGACTTTGGCAATTAATTCTTTTCCGGTGCCGCTTTCTCCCTGAATCAGCACGGTGGTGCGGCTCTGGGAAACAGTCCCGATGGTTTTGAAGATTTCCCGCATTTCGTTGCCGGTGCCGATGATATCCCCGACACGGAAGTTTCTCGACGGTTCCATCAAAAGGCCGTCAATCTTCTTTTCCATCTCGATTGATTTCAGGGCTTTTTTAATCGCCAGATCCAGTTCATCAACATTAACCGGTTTGTGAATGTAATCGAAAGCGCCGCTTTTCATCGCATTAATGGTCGTTTCCATGTCGTGAAAAGCGGTAATCATGATCACCTTGACGTTCTCATTTTCTTCTTTCAGATCTTCCAGAACGGAAAACCCGTCGACGTCCGGCAAACGAATATCCAGAATAACGACATCTGATGGTTCCTGCACGTATTTATTCAAGCCGTCCGTACCGGTCAGAGCGGTGCGGACTTTATAGCCTTCTTCCGTAAGATACAAATCCAGTGTCTCCGCAATGGAAGCGTCATCATCAATAACAAGAATACTCGGCATGATGTATTACCTTTTCAATTATTAACTGCCGGTGAAAGCACACCTTCTGTCTCCAGCGGTAAAATGATCAGCACTTTCGTTCCCTCATTTTTCTTGCTGGAAACATCTATCATTCCCTGATGGAGATCAATGATTTTTTTTACCAGAGAAAGTCCTAACCCTGTACCATAATTTTTGCGCGTAAAGAAGGGATTAAATATGTGCGGCATATCTTCTTCATCGATTCCACTGCCATCATCCTTTACCTCAACAACAACCAGCTGACGGGTTTCATAAGCATAGCGCAGGGTAATGGTGATTTTTCCGTAATCCGGCGAAGCTTCCACGGCATTACGGATAACATTTAAAAATGCATCGGCCATCATTGCCGCATCAACATTCACATGAGGAACATCCGCATACTCTGTTTGGATGTCAATCTTTTTATCGGAAATTCCCTTCTCCGCCAACACGATGGCATGTTCCAGAACTTTGGACAAATCCACAGGCACTTTCTTCGGTTCCACCGGTTTGGCAAATGCCAGAATATCGTTCACCAGCGTTTCCAGATGGTCAACTTCTTTTTCCGCTATCTTGAATCTTTTCAAATCATTTCCTTCGGGATTCATTCGCTTGGTCAATATTTGCAGACTCATCTTGATGGAAGAAAGCGGATTGCGTATTTCGTGAGCGATGCCCGCCGAAAGCTGACCCAACGCCGCCAGTTTCTGGCTGTCATAAAGTTTCTTCTCCAGATTCTTGAATTCCGTAATATCACGCTGTACAAGAATATAATGATTTGTTCCTATGACAGGAGATGTCGTGATCAAAAGATTATGCTTGCGGCCATCCTTGCCGGTTGCCTCGATTTCGTAGGGTTTATAAATGCCTTTTTTCGCCTCTTCCCATTTAGAGAAGACAAAATCTTCATATCCGGGTGCGACAAAATCCAGAAAATGTTTATTCAAAAATTCACGGGAAGATGATTCCTCTTTTTTCCTTAAACCGCGACTCATAAAATTGATGATGCCATTTTCATCAATTTCATAAATTTTATCCGGTAGACTGTTGACGATAGATTGTAAATAGTTATACAGGCCTTCAATCTGTTTTCGCAGCTCGATGTTTTCGATTAACTCATTTTGCAGCGTTTCAGCGTACTCGCTCAAACTGTTCGTCATTTCCCTTTCACGGGAAATATCCTGCAGGGTTTCAATCGCTCCTAAAATTTCACCTTTTTTATCTCGAATAGGAGCTGCTAAAAAATACAGGAAACGACTGCGGCCTCCAAGATTATCAAAATGGTCGGTCGCTTCATAAGCGCCCTGTAATTTCTCTGCTTTCTTTATTTTATCCCCGTAATACCGGCTCAGATCTTCTATCTCGTTATCAATAATCAGATCTGCAATGAGCGGTCTTTTTTCCGAATAAAAAGCCTTGTAGTGATTATCCGTACCGAGCATTTCTTCAGAGGAATAGCCTGTAAGTTCCGTACAGGCGCGATTCCATAATATCACCTTGTGTTCATTGTTGATGACAAAGCTCGCGATAGGCGAACCTTCAATCACACCTTCTATGGTATTTTTTTCTTTGAGCAATTTTTCCTGCCAATCTCTGCGTTCCCTCAATCTTTTTTTCTCTTCCCGTAAACGGAGCCTTTTACCTTCTCTATAAGCAAAGGACATGCTGGCAATAATAATAACAATAATAAGCAATAATGAGCTGAAAAGCGTATAGAAAAAAGTTTTACGGAGAGGTGAAATAACTTTACTGTACGGAGAGACCGCGAGAAAAAACCATTTTTGATCTCCTGTTTTTAAAGGATAATACGAGATGATGCTTCTTTGCTGTTTTTTATCGCTGAGACGGATGTTGGATTCAAAATAACCGCCGTCATTGGACAAAAAATCAATTTTCACCTGATCGATGTTGCTGAAAAGATCCTTTACGTCCTTCTCAATAAAAGCTGAGTGACGGTAAACGATGATCTTCCGGTTTTCATCCAATACCCATAGCTCTCCCCACTCGTTATCTGCAGGCTTGTATTTATTCACAACAGCCAAAAGAGAAAAGGAAACCAGCCAGGCACCGTCAAATTCACCGTTCTTTTTCTTGATCGGAGAACCAACGATCAGATATTTGTCGCGAGCGTTTTTAAAATTTGCCCCATGGGCAGGTTTCGGCAAGGCCAGACCCAAATATTTTTTTTTCTTCTTTTTTAAAATCTTAAATTGTTCGTACACATTGACTGCCGGAACGGATTCTTTCGGATAAATACTTTTTATAGTTCCTTGAGCGTCAAATAGAACAATGGAGTCAAAAGTGTTTTCCCAGCCGGAAGATAACATTTTGTAATAACCATCAATCCCCTCGGAAGATATTGAAAAACGATAATAAGAATTGGAAAACAAGTCGACATTTTTAGTGGTTTGAGAAAAAACATCCGCCATTCTCGTAGCGATATTTTGAACATTGGCCAACTGCTGACGGCTGAATATTTCCACAATATCTTTTTCGCGGGCGCTGTTTACCGTCAAAGCTAAAAGAAGAAAAAGGATAATGACCGTGATGCTGGCAAACCAGATGCGTAATTTTACAGCCCGATAGAAAAGGATTTTAATTCTATTGAATAAAGCCACCTATTCTTCTTTATCCTCTTTGTTTTCTTTCTGAGAGATTTTCATGCCTACCAGGACATAAACAAGGATTGCTGCCGTCAGTGAAATGAGAAGCTTTGCCAAACCGCTTTCAATTTTTAATATATAGGAACAAATAAGCCATACAACCGGGTAAATTATCGCCGTCAAAAGCTCCTGCATAATCATCCTTTTGAAATTTTTTTTATTTTTGTTATAAGCTATAACGACCTTAGCGAAAAAATTCAATAAAAATTAATGAGACCCAAGCTTCAGAAACAAAGTGCACTGAAGCTTGATGGTCGAATTATCCACGAAGCAAAGCGGAGTGGGATTGTGAAACTAGCAAAGAACGAAGCGAAGCGGGATTATGAGGCTTGCTGATAGTGAGCTAAGCTGAAGACAAATCCCGACGAGTCGGGATGTAGTCTGAAGCGTAAAGCGAACTATACCAGGCACATAATGTTGGGGTAAAACGAATCCCCAAAGCGAACTGAAATTAATGCTACTCATAAAACTTTCGCTGCAAATCATTTTTAATGTTTTATAATTTTATTTAATAAAACATTAAATAAATTTGTTTAGTCTTAATATTTTTTCATAAACACAAAAATTCTTATATATTATTTTATGATTTTTTTATCTTTGTATTATCTAACGAAAACAAATAATATCAGCAAATTAGAACGGTTTTTAAAAAAATTTTATGACCGTTAGTATATATTTTCGGCTTTCGTATTTTCATGGCATAAGTAATGCAAGAATCTTCGACCGGTATAAGTATTAAATTATTTCTCTTTCCCATGGCTGGCGATTTATGTTATGGAAAACGGAAAATAATAAATAAATAATTTATTATGAAAGGAGACAAACAATGTTACACAAATTTGGTAAAAAAATCTTA
>CAYZRT010000144.1:0-6886 GCA_964480875.1 uncultured Smithella sp.
CGGGTCCGCCTTTCGGCACGAACTTTTCCCGCCGGAAACTGACACAGCCGCTTCCACCGTGGCCGGCTTTGACATAGATTTTTGCTTCATCAACAAATTTCATATGAAATTAATCCTTTGAGGAAAACCTTATACCATTTTTAAATCAAAGATGATACCGCAACGGCAAGGAGGTGGCGACGAGGCCAAAAAAGATAGTGCTTTGATTTAGAATTAGTTACAAAATAAAAAGGCGCTTTGGTGTAAGCGCCTTTTGAAAATTAAAATCTATAATTATCGTTTCTTATGCCGCGTAAACGCTTACTTTCTTCCTCGTTTTATCCAGTCTTTCATATTTTACCACGCCGTCAATCAGGGAAAAAATGGTAAAATCCTTGCCCAATCCCACGTTATTGCCCGGGTGAATTTTTGTTCCGACCTGCCGCACAATGATAGAGCCCGCGTTGATTTTTTCTCCGCCGAAAACCTTGATTCCGCGTCTTTGTGAATTGCTGTCTCTACCGTTGCGGGAACTTCCCTGACCTTTCTTATGTGCCATGACTTCCTCCGCTTATATCGTAATCTTTGTTATTTTCATGCTGGTTAAGTTCTGACGATGACCGGTTTTTTTGTGAAAACCCTTGCGCCGTTTCATATGATAAACAGTCAGTTTCGGCCCTTTTTTCTGAGCGACGATCTGACCGACAACCTTGGCTCCTGCCACATAAGGTTTGCCCACCTTTATTTCTTTATCGTCGGAAACCATCAAAACTTCATTAAAAACGACTTCATCGCCTTTATTCCCGACCAGTTTTTCCACGGATAAAACATCACCTTCGGTTACTTTGTGCTGTTTTGCTCCTGTTTTAATTACTGCGTACATAACGTATCCTTTTTAAAAATAGAATTAAGAGAAGCACTTATAGACAAAATGTTTCTTTTTGTCAATAAAATTTAAATCTTGCAGGGAAATATTTTGCCGGATATCCAATAGAAAGATAAGTTATTGTAATAATGTAATAAATGGAGACAAAGGCAAGGTACATTTTGGGACGATACCATGCTTATAATGCTTTTTTCGGGATTTTTATAGTTGAACTTCAATAAATAAAACGTTCCGATATGAACTTGATTATAAAAGGAAATTGTGTCATTTTCTCCTAAAAAAATCTGGGGGTGAATCATGAATATGGATGCTCCGGTTGTGCTGATCAGCGGATGTTCAACGGGAATAGGTCGCGCTCTTGCACTTGAATTTGCCTCTCGCAACTGGCACGTATTTGCCACAGCCAGAAAGCCGTCAACCATTGAGGATTTAAAAGCACCGAATGTGGAAACGACCGCTTTGGACGTAACGGACGAAAAATCCATCGCGACGTGCGTTGATGCAGTGATCGCCAAAGCTGGCCGCATTGATATGCTGGTCAACAATGCAGGGCTTCTCCTGATCGGTCCTCTTGTTGAGTTGGAAAGCAGTGAATTGCGGCGGCAGTTTGAAACCAATGTGATTGGTTTGGCCGCTCTTACGCGGGCTGTGGTTCCACAGATGATTAAAAAAAGAGCGGGTAAAATAGTCAATATCAGCAGTATCTCTGGAGTTTTGCCCACACCATTTTCCGGAGCATACTGCTCCACGAAAGCGGCGGTAACCGCTTATTCCTATTCCCTGCGCATGGAGCTTGCCCCATTTGGCATTCAAGTCGTCACCGTACAACCCGGTGGCATTAAATCCAGCTTGTCTGATAACGCCGATAAAGGTCTGGAGCGCTTCCGGAAAACGCCATACGGCCCGATACAGGATTCCATCGTCGAACGGGCTTATGCCTCGCAGATCAACGCAACACCCGCAGAAGTTTTCGCGAAAAAACTCGTCAATAAACTTGCTTGCGAAAAAATACCGAATTTCATTCGTCTGGGAAAAGGTTCGATACTGCTTCCATTGATTGCCAAACTTCCCATTGCGATAACCGACGCGTTACTCATTAAAAGGTTCGGCTTGAACAGACTTTAGAATAGCTGGAATTATGAATTAATATGAGATATTAAAATAACATTATTGATCTTTATTCATCATCATGAAGTTCGGCGGTGAGACTTAATGAAATACGGCATTATCGCGAATCCTGTTTCCGGCAAACGTTCTCTGGATTATAAACACAAAATTTTAAATGAAATAGCCGGTATTCTGAAAGATGTGTCTATAGCCGGTCTTGATACAAAATCTCCCGAAGAATTCTGCGATGCTGCTTGCGAACTTTCGAAAAAAGCGAAAATACTACTTGTTGCAGGTGGTGACGGAACTTTTTCTCTGGTCATGAACAGCGTTTCGAAAGATGTTCCTTTAGGATTTTTGCCATTCGGTTCGGGTGATGTATTGCGTCATACGTTTAAAATGCCGCGTTGTCCCCGAGAAACCGCCCGCTTGATTTTAGCTGCAAAGGAACATTTAATCGATGCCATCTGCTGTGACGGGAAAACAAAAGCGTTATTCGCCAGCATTGGCATTGAGGGAAGCATCCTGCTGGAAAGAAAAAAATATCTGGAAAAGGATCTGCTTGGTTTCACGGCTTACGGTCTGGCGACATTTAAAGTTTTGTTTGACGGTTACATTAAAGCTGATTTACGCGTTTCCATGGATCAGCAAGAAGTGACAACGTCCAACTCTTTGACAGCCGTGGTTACAAAACTTCCCTACTATGGATACAACTTTAAAGTTATACCACAGGCTCAATGTGATGACGGATATCTGCATCTGCTGATACTTAACGCGGGACCGATTGGTACACTCTACGCCCTGGCTACTTCTCTGATGGGAGGGAACAGAATGGGTGAATATTACAAAGCAAAAGAAATTAATATCACCACTTCGACGGAGCAGTTGCTCCAGCGCAACGGCGATCCGGAAAAAGAAAAGCGAACCGATTTTTCTTTTAAAGTATTGCCGAAAGAATTAAAATTAATCTTTTAGCACGTCCATGCTGGCAATTCGCCCAGTGCCGTTGATTCTTTCAGATAAACGACATCATTTAGAAACGCCAGTCGTTGCATTTCGTTAAGCAGTTCTTGAGGTGTCATTATTTCCAATGCCTTTCCGGATAATAATGAATAAGATAAAACATAACCCCACATATGCTGGATTGCGTTTTGAAGATTTCCATTAGCGGGTGGAAAGCGTAAAAGAGATACTAGCTCAGGATAAAGATCGGCAATTCCTTTTCCTGATTTTTGGGAAGCGACCCAGCGTCCGACGCGTTTATATTCAGCTTCATCCCTCGCCATGACCGAATATTGATGCTGAGCCCATAGCTGCTGAACATTTTTCGGCAGTGGTATCCGTCCCTGCTCTTTGTTTACGTATTTCTTTTCAAGGATGGAAAATTGAGATGCCGGAAAGTCGACGAATATCTCCGGCCATTTTTCCGGCTTGGATTTCAGTAACACCGGCGACCTGTCCGTGAAACCTCGTAAATTCATTTCCGCCGCCAGTAATCTATGACGCTGATTGAGCGCCCAACCGAAACCAACCCAGCGCAATGTTTCCGGATGCCGGGAGTAACCTTTTTTATTGTGCCTGATGATGGAAACAATCGCGTGCAGTTCGCGGTGCTCCCCGAGTAAGCTTTGCCGGTTTAAGTAACCGGGATTAACGTCCCATATTCTCACAAAAACTCCTTATAACTTTAACCAAGAACAGTTTTTGTTTTGACCACTTTGATCTGACGCGATTCATTGGGGTCGGATTTCAGAATGTGTGTGATAATGTCAACAGGTCTGGCCGAACCTTCCTGCACATGGGATACAATAAATGTAATTATTTTGTTGTCCCGGTCAATCACCAGACTCTGCACAAAAGGACGGATGTCTTTGATGATGGTTTTTCCTTTGGATGTTCTCTGAATGTTAAAAGCGGTTTTCGCCAGAAAATTTAGGATGTTCTCTTCCATCATCTCGAGACGGGAGGTCGCAACATCAGCGGGAAGATGAAGTTCGTATTCAAAAGCCATCAAGGCCTGGGCGATGGCTTTTTCTTCTGGAGATAATTTTCTGATTTCCAGAATTTCAATGCCGTCGGGAAGCAGAGAATTTATTTGAGTTCTTAATAAATCCAGATCGGATGAATATTCCTGCGCGGTGATATCCATGTATTCCTGTTTGCTTTCCATGCCCACGGCGGTCGCGGTGGCAAAAGAGATTTTTGGATGGGGATGATAACCGGCTGTGTATGAAAGTACAAAGCTGCTACGACGTAAAGCGCGCACTAAAGCCGCTGATAATTCCAGATGTGATAATAATCCGGCCCGTCCGGTCTTGTTGAAAGTGAAACGATATTTTTTCTCGATGACGGACGTGTCACCGGTACCGGTAATTGACGGAGCCGGCAAGGTCATTTTAAAGTCGTCTTTTGCAGCGAAGATATTCTGTGTTGCGGAGAAGTCGCACACGCCGCAATTCTGACAATCGGAAAACCGGCAATCCTCCGTTGCTTGTCGTGATTCTGTTTTCTGCTTTTCCTCCAGCAGAAAGTCACGGGTCACGCCGCAGTCAATGTTATCCCACGGCAGTGGTTCATCAATCTTGCGTTCACGCAAAAAATCAGCCGGATGAATTCCTGTTTCCGCCATCGCTTCTTCCCAGAGATCGAAACGCAGAATTTCAGACCAGCCATCAAAGCGGCAGCCTTTGCGAAAAGCTGTCTCCAGAAGCGACCCGATTCTTTCATCGCCGCGCGAAAATAATCCTTCCAGAAGACTCATGTTTGCGTCATGCCATTTGACGCTGAGATTGCGGCTCCTGATGCGTTGGCGGATAAAATTCTGATGGGCATAAGTTTCTTCCAGAGAGATTTGTCTTTCCCACTGAAAAGGAGTGTGGGGTTTGGGAACGAAAGTGGAAAGGCTGATAGTTACCTGGCCACGGTTATTTGCCGCCCGCAGGGCTTCATATCCCAGATTGACAATGCCTTCCAAGTCTGCCTGGGTTTCATGGGGCAGACCGATCATGAAGTACAGTTTGATGGATTTCCATCCGGCGGCAAAGATCATATCAACGGTGGAGAGTAAATCTTCCGAGGTGTTGCCCTTGTTGATAATCAGGCGCATTTTATCGGTGCCCGCTTCCGGCGCGAGCGTAAAACTGGTTTTGCGCGTCCGTTTGATTTCTTCCATCAGTGTTGTATTGAGAGATTCCACGCGCAACGATGGCAGCGCCAGCGCAACCCGGCGGGAGTGATACCGGTTCATCAGATTTTCCACCAGCGGTTCAATGCAACTGTAATCGCCGGAGCTGAGCGATAAAAGCGATATTTCTTCGTGACCGGTATTTTTAAGCATCTCTTCGGCCATTTCCATCAGCAGGGATGTATTCCTTTCACGATAGGGACGCCAGAGCATTCCCGCCTGACAGAACCGGCAGCCGCGGGTGCAGCCGCGCGCGATTTCCAGCGTGATGCGGTCGTGAATGGTCTGCATCAGCGGGACAACCGGTTTCAGCGGATGATGCCATACATTCAGATCGCTCACCGTTCTCTTTTTGATGATTTCGTTATTGTGATGAACAGAAGGAGCGAATATTCCGGGAGTTTTTGACAACTCGGTGATCAGATTATTCCTGGAAAGAGATCTCTTCTTGCCGGCGGCAATCGTTGCGGTAATTTCCCCGACAACTTCTTCTCCTTCGCCGATGACAAAAGCATCGATAAAATCAGCCAGCGGCGCGGGATTGAAACAGCAAGGGCCTCCGGCAATGATTAACGGGTGTTCTTCATTGCGTTCTGCACGGAGAAGAGGAATTCCTCCAAGATCCAGCATGTTCAGCACGTTGGTGTAGGAAAGTTCATACTGCAGGGAAAAACCGATAATATCAAAATTGCTCAGCGGCGTTTTGCTTTCCAGCGAGGTCAGGGGTATTTTCCCCTCACGCAGTTGTTTCTCTCTGTCCGTCCAGACGGCAAAACAACGTTCTGCCGCCACGTAGGGAATTTCATTTAAAATGGAATATAAAATCTGCAGACCGAGATGCGACATCCCTACTTCGTAGGTGTCGGGGAATGCCAACAGGAAACGGACCTCCGCTTTTTCTTTATGCACGGCGTTTACTTCCGCCCCGATATAGCGGCTGGGTTTTTCGGCGGCAGGTAAAAGTTCATCGATTTTGCCGTTGCTCATCATGATTTTTCCTTTTCCGGGCAAAGCTCTTGATTCTATGCTTTATGATCGGATTTGGCGCGGGATCGGTATTTATGAGGATTGCTCCTTATTTCTCTGAGCTTGGACAGCGCCATTTTTTGAGCAAAGTTAGCGTTGGAAAGATATTCCAGAGAATTATTCCTGAACGTGTTGATCAACTCGTTACGGGTCAAATCTTCATCATCTTTATTCACGAACGTTCTTTCCCGCGTGTGTTTATAGGTCAGTTCGTCGCCCATGATGTCTTTCACCAGAACGTAATCATCGTTGCTGGTGAAGTACGATTCTTTTAAGAAAATTTTAGTCTGAAAAGAAAGTTCCACCTTGACCGTATCCGTTGCTATGGAACGCGACAGGTCAAAAATCTCCAGAATGAGTCCATTTGGTAATGTTATTGTTTCAATCAATTTCATTTGTTTTCATCTCAATTCTTATGTTTAATAAAGGTTTCTTAACATTTTTAGGCTTGACCTGCAACGCTAATACTTTTATAGATAACGCGTTGAAAAATTACGCATAGAAACCATCGTGTTTGAGTGATTCCGGATCGATTGTATTATGAAGATGATGTCACACCGGCGCATACTGTTGCCCAGAGATGGTCATGACAGAGATCAGGCATTAAATGCCGAGAAATAGATTCCGGCCTCCTGCGGAATGACGAAAAAGAGAGGTTTAAATATTTCTTATAGTGTAATGTCTCATAAATATCTATACAGTAT
>CAYZRT010000145.1:0-248 GCA_964480875.1 uncultured Smithella sp.
CATGGCGTCGTAGAGCTGATTGCGCAGGATTTCCGTGGTGCCAACAATAATTGGCGCTTCGGTATTCTCCTTGGTATCACCGGTGATGATGCCGACGTTTTCAGGATCAAAATGCAGGCCGAACTCAATCCACTTGGAGTTGGAAAGCGCTTTCAGAGGCGAGGCGTACCAGGAACGACCGCCCTTCTCCAGCACAGACAAAATCGCCTCGCGCGCGATCCAGGTTTTTCCCGAACCGGTCGGCGCGA
>CAYZRT010000145.1:258-6811 GCA_964480875.1 uncultured Smithella sp.
CAGACAATCTGTCTTTTTAATCGCTTCCAGCGCCTGAACCTGAAACTCATCGGGAACAAAGGGTGTGGAATGAGGCTTCCCTATTCTGGACAAAGTGCTCTTCAGCGCCGGAACGACTTCCGGCTTGTAGAAAGACGTGTGTTCTTTGCTTTTCGATTTTCTTGCGCCAAAGGTACGCTTAAAATGACGAGGCTTCTTTTTTCTTTCAATTTTTTCTTGCATTATAATTATGCTTCAAGAGGGAAAGGGTTGATTACGCTAAGAAACAGGAACAATTATTCATTGAGTAATCCTTTGTTTTGGAGCTGTTCAAAAATGTTCAGATGCAAGGCCCCTGAGTCCTGAGGAGTGAGGCGTATCTTTTATACACCGCAACGACGAAGGGCGAAGGAAACGCCGCAGACTATAGTGCCCCTATAGTGCCCTTCAGGGTATTTAGGGTATGGACGTTTTTCAACAGCCCCTTGATCAATCCATTTCGATGATCAAATACTTCTTCTTCCCTTTTCTCACGCGCACTTCTTGACCTCCACCAAAATCGGAAGCGGTCAATTTTTCATCAATGGACTTTACCTGCCGGTCATTGATGTAAATTCCGCCCTGCTCGATCAGGCGCTTGGTCTCAGAAATGGATTGGGTCAAACCGGCTTTAGCGCAGGTCGCGCAAATCTGAACGCCCGCCTCCAGATCCTTGCGGGAAATTTTGTAGTGGGGAATCCCGGAAGTTACACTTCCAGAAGCAGTTGCTTGCAATGAAGGAAGCGTGGCATTCAAGTAACCTACATTGATATTATGGATGGTGCTTGATGGAAATAAGTTAGCATCAACTGGACGAGAATGAAAAGTTGCCATAGAGCTCAAATAGGCTTCTATTGCTTTTTCTTCTTTGTGAGTAATTTTCGTCGCTTCAAAAGCCAACACTGCCTTAGCCATATTGAGTTGTGCGTCGCTTAGTTTTTTGACGATTTTTATTTCTTCCAGCGGCAGGAAGGTGAAAAACTTGAGAAATCTTTCCAGATCGGCATCATCGCAATTGACCCAGTACTGATAATATTCATAAGGACTGGTTAAACTGCCATCCAGCCAGATGGTTCCTTTTTCAGTTTTCCCCATCTTCTGACCGAGTGATGTTGTAATCAGCGGAAAGGTTACGGCATGGGCATCTTTAGCGGCTATCTTGCGGATAAGTTCCGTTCCGGCCAGCATGTTGCCCCACTGGTCGTTGCCGCCCATCTGCAAGGCACATCCGTGATTCTGAAACAGATAAAGAAAATCATAACCCTGAAGAACCATGTAATTGAATTCGATAAAGTTCAGGCCTTTCTCCATTCTGATTTTATAGCTTTCCGCCGCCAGCATCCGGTTGACGCTGAAATGCCTGCCTATGTCCCGGAGAAATTCAATGTAGTTTATTTTTGTCAGCCAGTCGGCATTGTTTAGAAGAAGAGCTTTGTTATCGGAAAAATCAAGATACTGCGAAAGCTGTTTGCCAAGGCATTGAGCGTTGTAATCAATTTGCTCACGGGTCAGCACTTGACGCAGTTCCGTTTTACCACTGGGATCACCGATTAAACCCGTACCGCCGCCAACGAGAGCAATAGGCTTATTTCCGCTTTGCTGCAAGTGCGCCAAGGCCATAATGGGCACAAGAGAACCGATGTGCAGACTGGTCGCCGTCGGATCAAAGCCGATGTAGCAGGTTAGGGGTCCCGCCGCGAACATTTTTTTAATCAATGTTTCATCAGTGACCTGCTCGATGAATCCTCTTTCTTTCAACACATCGTAGGCGCTTTTCATCTTCAGCCTCTTAAGAATCTTTCAGTTTGACGCTGACTCTTTCGATCGCTTTCGCTTTGCCGCTTTCCGCGTCAATATCAATAATCACTCCCTGCATTCGGATATCGTTTTTGGCCAGATCGAATTTGTTGGGCATTTGCGTCAGAAATCTTTCAATAATGACCTCTTTGTTGATGCCGATAACCGAATCGAAAGGCCCTGTCATCCCCGCGTCGCTGATATAAGCTGTTCCCTGCGGCAGAATTTCCTCATCCGCTGTCTGCACGTGCGTGTGCGTGCCTAAAACCGCGGATACCTCTCCGTCGAGATACCAGCCCAGCGCTTTTTTTTCCGAAGTGGCCTCCGCGTGAATATCCACGATAATTATTTTTGTTTTTTCCCTCAATTCGGCCACTTTATTTTTAGCGGTGACGAAAGGACAATCGCTTGGATGCATGAATACCCGCCCCGCCAAATTTATGATGCCCACTTTATCACCCGATTTCGCGGTCACAACAACCACACCGGAACCGGGAGTCGTCGCCGGATAATTGGCCGGCCGCAGCAGCTTTTCATAATCACCGATGAATTCGAGAACTTCCTTTTTATTCCAGATATGATTGCCGGACGTCAGCACGTCGATATGACAACTGTAAAGCTCTTCCACATTTTTTCGGGTGACGCCAAATCCGGCTGCGGCATTTTCACAATTGGCGATGACAAAGTCAATTTTTTTCTTGGCCAACAAACCGGGCAATAGCTCCCTGACCGCCATCCGCCCCGGACTGCCGATAATATCGCCGATAAACAATATTTTCATTTAGCGCCTTCCCTTTCCGGTATGCGGAAAGAATTATTTCGCAAAATCGGAAACCCGGGTTTCCCTGATTACAGTAACTTTTATCTGTCCCGGGTACGTCATCTCGTTTTCGATTTTCTTGACGATATCCTTGCAGAGCATCGTCGCGTCATTTTCGGATATTTTTTCGTTTTCCACCAGAATCCGGATTTCACGACCGGCCTGAATGGCAAAGCATTTATCGACACCGTTGAATGAGTTGGCAATTTTTTCCAGCTCTTCCAGACGTTTGACGTACGTTTCGAGCATCTCACGGCGCGCGCCCGGTCTGGCCGCAGAAAGCGTATCCGCCGCTTGCACGAGAACGCCGAGCAGGGTATTGTTGCGTCCGTCGTCGTGGTGCGTGGCAATCGCCTGAACGATGCGCGGATTTTCACCAAAACGCTTGGCATAATCGGCGCCGATGGCCGCGTGCGTTCCCTCGATCTTGTGATCAATCGCCTTGCCGATATCGTGCAGCAGACCAGCGCGCTTGGCTTCACGCACATTCATTTTCAGTTCCGATGCCATGATGCCGGTAAGATAAGCCACATCAATGGAGTGCTGTAAAACATTCTGAGAATAACTGGTACGGTATTTCAGAGAGCCCAGCAGATTGATGATCTCCGGATGAATGTCATGAACTCCGGCGTCAAAGGATGCTTTTTCGCCGGTTTCCCTGATGATCTGTTCAACTTCCGTTCTAACCTTTTTGACAATTTCCTCAATGCGTCCGGGATGAATTCGTCCGTCCTGAATCAGACGTTCCAGCGAAATCCTGGCGACTTCCCTTCTGACCGGATCAAAGCTTGACAAGACAACCGCTTCGGGCGTATCGTCGATAATCAAATCTATTCCCGTTGCCGCTTCAATCGCCCGGATGTTTCTTCCCTCGCGTCCGATAATGCGCCCTTTCATTTCTTCGCTGGGCAGGTTGACCGCCGAAACGGTTTTTTCCGCCACTACGTCTCCGGCATAGCGCTGAATGGCGTAAGATATAACTTCCTGCGCTTTTCTATCGGCAGTTAATTTCGCTTCGTCTTCAACCTTGCGGATAAGCGCCGCAGCATCTTGCTTGGCCTCCGCTTCCATCGATTGAATCAATAATTTTTTCGCTTCCTCGGGAGAAATGCCCGCTATCTTTTCAAGTTTCTCCTGCTGTTCATGAAGCGCTGTCTCCAGTCTGCGACGTTTGTCTTCAACCGATTGCTCCTTGCTGGTTATTGATTTTTCCCGTGCTTCAATGGACGATTCTTTTTGTGCCAAAGCATCTGTTTTTTTATCCAGATTTTCTTCTTTGGCGCGAATGCGTTTTTCTCTCGCGTCAAAATCATTTCTTCTTTCTTTAGCCTCACCATCGAACTCGGCTTTCATCTTCAGGAGGTTTTCCTTAGCCTGAAGAACTGCTTCTTTTTTGATTGTTTCAGCTTCCTTTTTTGCCTCTTCCGCCATGCGTGCCATTAAATTTTTAGATGACCTTATCTCTTTGGCGGCAATGGACTGCTTTAAAAGAAAACCAATAACGATACCTGCTATAACTGCAGCAACTATAACGACTACCGATAAACCGGCATAAAACATATAATGTACCTCCTTTGTGCCCCTCCGGAAAATCAACCTTCCTAGCCGATGACTATCGCCATTTTCTACGAAAGATTATTTTTATCCAGCGAAGCTATATTTAAACCTCACTGTTTGTACCCTTTTTTACGGACACAAAACCGTGAGAAATTTATAATGAAACCCAAGTTTCAGAAGCGTAGTGCGCTGAAACTTGATGGGCGTAATGAGTCCCAAATTTCAGAAACAAAGTGAACTGAAATTTGTAGGACGAATTATCCAATCCCGACATATCGGGATTGGAAATTATCCCGCAAAGCGGGACAAGTACATTTTTTTATTTTTTGAAAACGGAAAAGATTTTTGGTGAGAAACGGGATAAAAAACCCCCGCCTATGCCGTGTTATCCACTTTTTTTGAACCTTTTTAAAAAGTGGGCACCGGTATTGGTTGTTTTAGGCTTTCTGCTTCCCGACCAGCTCAGGAAAATGCGGACATGCACACCACAATCAAGGATAAGGTCCCAAGGTCAAAAATGTTGGTTCAAAAACAAATGTTAATCACGCACATCGCAGGGGCTAAAAAAGTTGCTAACTTGCTTCCTCAATAAGTTGAATTAATTTTTCGGCTCTGTTTTCCAATTGGTCGCAGAGCTCCTTGTTAACTCCTTTTAATTTTACCAATTCCTCTGAAATGTTTAAAGCCGCCAGGATAGCAACGTTCAATGTCTTCAGACCGTTGCCGGAATGTAATATTTCATCCACCTTTTTATTTAAATACTGGACAACCTCTGCTACCTGTTGATCTTCTGAATCGCTTAATACAGAAAGTTCCTGGCCTAATATCGTTATGTTATAACTATTTTTCAAAACACTCGCCCTGGAAGCTTATTTTGCTGAATCTACATCCGCGATTAAATCAAGCAGTGAATCTACCCTTGCGCGTACGCTGTTCCTTTCCTCATCCAATACCTTTATCTTACCATTTAATTTCTCTAATTCCGCCTCTTTACTTTTTAATGTATCCTCCAATGTCTTAATTTGTTTTTTCAAAGAAACTTTTTCTTCAACAATCACTTTAATTTTTTCTTCTAACTTGGCAAATTTTTCCAGTTCCACGGTCAAATCCATCCTTCCTTAATCAAAAATAAGATTTCTAAAAGCTTCTTTCGCTTTATTTTATGCCAATTTATGTGGTTAATGTCAAGGCTTAATTTTAGTTTATATCCTGTTCGAGCAACCGGAAATAGTCATTTAACTCACTGAGCATTTCTTCTTCATTTTTTGACTTCCCAGCCAGTTCTCTAAATTTATGAGAGTTATCTAACCCCTTGGTATACCAGAGGATATGCTTTCGAAAACTTTTACCAGCCAGTTTTGCGCCAAGAAGTTCGGCTTCCATTTTCCAATGATTTTCAATCATTCCTAGCCTTTGGCTTAGTAAGGGCAGGTAGTTTATTTCATGACCGCTCAGTGCCTGAGAAATGCCTTTAAAAATCCAAGGATTGCCTAATGCACCTCTCCCAACCATGACAGCGTCGCAGTCAGTTTCACCAAGCATTTTGACCGCGTCCAGCGGCTGCCTGATATCGCCATTGCCAATTACCGGAATCTTAATGGCTTTTTTTACATCAGCAATTATTTTCCAATCGGCATGGCCGCTGTAACCCTGATCGGCTGTACGGGGGTGAACAGTAATCGCGTCAGCTCCCGAATCCTCCGCAATTTTTGCGATTTGCACAGCATTGATTGACGAGCGATTCCAGCCGGAACGAATTTTGACCGTGACCGGAATTTTCACCGCCTTTTTCACTGCTTCAATGATACGGGCGGAAAGAACTGGATCTTTCATTAATATAGCTCCGGCGCCGGCCTTGATTACCTTCTTAACCGGACAGCCCATATTGATATCTATCAAATCGACACCACTATCTTCAACGATACGGGCGGCTTCGGCCATAATTTCCGGATCGGCGCCGAAAATCTGCACGCCCAGAGGGCAATCTTCAGCGCTGGTTTTGAGATATTCATAGGTTTTGACAGTTTTGCGGATAAGACCATTGGAACTGATCATCTCCGTGTAGGCCAACGCGCAACCCTGCTCACGCGCCAGCAGCCGGAAAGGCAGATTGGAAATTCCCGCCAGCGGCGCAAGCAACGCTCCTTTTTTTCCGGCTGTTTCGAAGACATCCATAATACACAAACTGTTCTTTTCGTTGCGACGTTAAATCTTTCCGATGTAATGTTGAATTGTCATATCGACCGCAGGGAGATATCTTTATCTTAAATTATTAAGATTTCTCATCCCGATAAATCGGGATTCGAAATGGGTGTAATGGCAAAAAATGTGTGCTGTTTTTCATTTTTTCAGATAAAAGAA
>CAYZRT010000146.1:0-6580 GCA_964480875.1 uncultured Smithella sp.
GCTTCAGGCTTTCTCTGATAACAATCACTCCCAGATCGGTGCTGTGAATTTCTTTTAATGCCCCGCCAAATTTACTGAAAGGCGTGCGGACCCCGCTGACAATAACCACATCGTCTCTATCCGTCATAACTTTCTCCTGATATCCTATGCCTGGTCTTTTTACGGTTTTTAAAATAGTTATTATTTTTCTGATTCCCACATACACGATAAATAATGCTAATATCATCCAGATTATTGCAAAATGGATGTTTTTATTATAGGCATAAAAAAGTAAATTGTGTCAATTTATTATTCATATACATTAATGAATAAGGAGTAAAATGACTCAAATTTATCAATATCGATTAACGGTCCCCGATGAAGCCGTCGATGTCAATGGTCACGTCAATAATATTGAATATATACGCTGGATGCAGTTAGCCTCTGTTTTTCATGCGGAAATGCAGGGTTGCACCAAAGCAACAACTGATATAGGCGCAACCTGGGTTGTTCGCACGCATCATATCGAATATCTTCGTCCTGCTTTTGCAGGAGAAAATCTTGTCGTCTTAACCTGGGTATCGAATTTCCGTCGTGTTCAATCGCTCAGAAAATACAGAATCATTCGCATCAACGATAATGCCGTTCTGGTTGAGGGTGAAACCGATTGGGTTTTTGTTGACGCAGGAACTGGTCGATTGCGTTCAATACCAAAAGATGTTATGTTAACAATGCCTGTGTTGTCTAAAGAGAATGAATCAAAATTTATCGATAGCTTTAGTTTTTTTGATCAGGACTGAAGAAACAAATATTTCTTACTTTGGAATGAAATGAATGACTGATGCAGATTTAGATATTAAGGCGATGGATATCCTTTTTGATATGTACACAGCCATAAAGAATGTACAGTTATATGAAGCTGAAAGTCCTATCATTACGAATTCTGTAGAAAGATTTTATATGCATCTCCAGGACATATTAAAACAAGAAACGCCTCTGATTTTTTCCGAATCAGAAAAACAGGCCATGATGCGAGGAATGCTCTTAAATGAAAAAGAACAAAACGCCGCTCATATTTTATTTTTGATGGATATTCTCAGAGATTTCGGCCTGCAGACTTTTTCTTTTGATAAAGGTCTACAGAGGGAAGAACTTCATAATTTTGTCATTCTACTTGCGAAAAATCCTAAAGCCATACATTTTGGCGGCGGTCTTCCCAAACTCATGAGAGATAATAAAATAACTCATATTCACGCGGTTAAAAAAACATATGCATTAAATGACCAGGGGCAGGGAACAACCTCAGCCGATATCAACAAAAGCAAAGCATCGGAATCAGCAACGCCATCAGCAGATGATCCTATGGCCCGTATTGTTTCTGAAATGATGAAAGCATCCAGCCTCCTGGAAGAAATGGACGGTAAAATTGAATCCATCACTTCCCGAGATCAAAAAGCTCTGCTCCATCAATTATCCGTACCACTGATAGAATGGCTGACGCACACAGAGGACTCAGCTGATTACAAAAAGACATGTCAAGAAATAGAAAGGCTTCTTCATGAATTAATCAGACGGAAACTATTTGACGAAGCCATTCCTATTATCAATATTTTCAGCAACATCATTAGCGGTGTCCTTAAAAAAAATGATAAAGTTCGTGGGATCTCTTTGGACGTTTTTCGAAACCTTGCTTCAGAAACGAATATCAATGTCCTTTTAAAGGAACACCGTACGAACGAGAATAATAAGAATATTAAAGCCGGTCAAATTCTTGCGGAATTCGGCGATATTATCGTAAACAAGTTACTGGATACGATTCGCGATTCCAGCGACAGCAAAGAACGTGTACGCACGATACACTTGGTTGAAGAAATTGGAGACAAAGCGATTCCTGTTATCAAGGGAAGGATTGATAACAACGTTCCATGGTATTTCCTGCGTAATCTTGCTTATATCCTGGGCCGTATCGGTAACGAAGACAGCATCGATATGTTGCAACCGCTTGTGCTCCATAATGACAAGCGCGTACGCATGGAGGCATTCAAAAGCATTATTCAGAAAGGAGGCAATAAAAAAGGCCCCTTGCTTTTGTCTATCCTGCCCCGGGCAGATTATGAATTTAGAATGAAAATTATTGAAATGCTCGGCAAAATCAGATCCGTTGAAGCAGTGCCTGAACTGATGATGATGCTTAAAGACAAATCCTCCATGTCCAAGGAGAATCAGATATCCTTACAGGAAAATATTTGCAACGCTCTGGGCGCTATCGGCTCAACTAAAGCCATACCGCTTCTTTCAGAAATAACCGACTCGAAATCTTTTCTCGGGATCTCGTCTTATCCCATAGAAGTCAAATACGCCGCCAAAAGAGCCCTGGCCTCTATTCAGAGGAAACAGGAAGAGAATAAGCATTAACATAAGGCCATGTACACCCTTTGACCTTTAATCAACTTCAGCAGTGCAAGCCGGATATTAAACCCATCATGCTGGGATAGAATTTATTATTTCACTTATTTTCCGGGAAGTATTTTCAGGATTGGGAGAAGCGCATATTGCGGAGACAACCGCCACACACCGGGCACCGGCTGTGACAACATCTTTCACATTGGATTCATTGATCCCACCGATAGCAACCAGCGGATGCCGGCTGAATGCTTTTATCCGGGTTAAGGCTTCCAGACCCCACGCTCCTTTTGTATCCCTTTTGGTCGGCGTGGCATAAATAGGACTGACGCCGATATAACTGATATCCAGCTTCTGACTGATTTCAACGTCTTCCCATGTTTCCACAGAAAGACCAATAATCGCTTTTGGCCCCATAAGCTTGCGCGCAATTTCATAGGGCATATCTTCCTGTCCGATATGAACACCATCGGCACCGGAGGCCAGCGCAACATCAACACGGTCATTGATGATCAGAGGAACTTTATATGGCTTTAAAATCTTCTTAACGCGCAGTGCCTCTTCAATAAAATAACGCGTGGCAATTTCTTTTTCACGCAGTTGAACATAAGAAACGCCGCCTTTGACCGCCTGAAGAATCACTTCTTCCAGTGATTTATTCCCGCATAACTGACGATCGGTAACCAGATAAAGTCCCCGCATAGTTAATTCTCAATCTTTAAATGGTTGGTAATTTCATCTTCCGAAATACGATACAGATAATCCAGGAAATGCATTTGCAGGCCGCCCGGTCCTTTGGAAACTCCGGCGGCCAGCTCCCCTGCAATCCCCATGACTGCCATTGCCTGAGCCGTCGCATTGAAGGCCGATTTTTCCACTGCCGCCAATGCTCCGCACAAAGCCGATGCCGTGCAACCCAATCCTGTGACTCTGGACATCATGGGATGACCATTCCTGATCTTTATTATTCCTTCTTGACCGACAATATAATCTATCTCACCGCTGACACAGATGACACATTTATGAATTTCAATTAAGCGTTGCGCTATATCCATTGCGCGATCTGAGGATACCGCACTGTCCACACCTTTTGTTTTTGATTTATCATCATAGAGAGCCATGATTTCAGAAGCATTTCCTCGGATAATGGTCGGCGGTTCGGCAGCCATTAAATCTCTTGCCGTTTTTGTTCG
This sequence comes from uncultured Smithella sp., assembly GCA_964480875.1. Classification (GTDB taxonomy): domain Bacteria; phylum Desulfobacterota; class Syntrophia; order Syntrophales; family Smithellaceae; genus Smithella. The sequence goes on from CAYZRT010000146.1 coordinate 3,576, forward strand.
GTATGAAGTCGCACCTGCTCCGACCGGATCAAACACCAAGGGGATGCCTTTTTTTCGCGCTTCACCGGCAGCCTTGAACATGGACTTTATCCATTTCTTGCTCAACGTGCCAATATTGATGACCAGAGCAGACGCAATGTTCACCATTTCCGCCATTTCTTCTTCAGCATGCGCCATGACCGGAGAAGCGCCTATTGCCAAAAGAGCATTGGCCGTATTATTCATCACCACATAATTGGTAATGTTGTGTACGACCGGCGCCTGCGCACGAATCAATTCTATTGATCTGTAAATTTCTTCTGCCGTAATTTTCATTGCTGCCAACTCCTTATCATTCATTGTCTATTGAACATAAAAAATTAAACCCTTCCCGTCTTATGCAGCCAGGAAGGGCAAGGGAGCAATCATTTTCCTTCCCTCCGCTGGCATTATCCAGATCAGGTTCAACGGGTATAATCTCAGATACGGCATGTGCCGAACCACCCCTGGGAAAATTATTTATCAACTCAATTGATTTTCGTCAATCAGATTAATTAAAGCTTATTTTACGCATCATTATGTGAACTATCCCTGATGCTTTGTTGAAAACAAATCCTGTCTCGGCCACTCTTTTTCGCCTCATACATGATCCGATCCACACGATGAACGAACGATTTCATTTCTTCCATTGTTTTGTACTGCGCAAGGCCGATACTTACCGTCACACGGACATTTTGACCCGGCAAGGGAGAAAAAATCACTTTTTTGAATTCAGTCTGTATTCTTTTCGCCGTAATAATTGCCTCCTTGTCCGTGGTCATCGGCAGCATAATCGTAAATTCCTCTCCTCCGTAACGATAGGCCGAATCAGTCTCACGCAGGCATTGTTTAATTATCTGGCCGAATCTCGATAACACATAATCACCCTCGACATGACCGTATGCGTCATTGAAAACCTTAAATTCATCTAAATCCAGAAGAAGAAGCGTTAACGGTTGCCCATAACGATTGGATCGATCTATTTCTCTTTTGAGCTGAACGTAAAAATGCCTGGAATTGTAAAGCTGTGTAAGGTCATCGACGATGCTCAGTTCCCGGTATCTCTTTTCGCTCTCCTGTAAGGCCTCCTCCGCCTTCTTGCGTTCTGTAATGTCACGAAGATTAACAATGATCGTTTCAACAACATTATTTTGCACAAGCTTGCTTCCCAGAAGTTCAAACGTACGCCAGCTTCCATCCTTATGAAAAAGATGTATTTCAAATTTCGTATTAGGGGCTTTTACATCCCTAATCATCTTATGGAATGTATCAGTTGCAATCTTCAAGTCTTCCGGATGGACAATGTCAAACACATTGACGCGACTCCTTTCTTCAACCTTAAATCCCAGAATACTTTCCAGAGCCGGGTTATGATAGATAATAAATCCTTCTCTGTTCAGCAGAACAATAATATCTGAAGACTGCTCGGCCAGAGCCCTGAACCGCTGTTCTTCAAGACGAAGTTTTTCTTCCATGCGTTTTCGTTCAGTGATGTCACGGTAGTTAACAATGATAGCTTCAACAGCAGTATTGTTTACCAGTTTGCTTCCCGCGGCTTCGAGCGTACGCCAGCTTCCGTCTTTATGGCGAAGACGCATTTCGCCCTGTATAACATGAGTGTTTGTGTCTTGGGTCAGAGTATTGAATGCCTCGGATAAAAACTCCTTGTCCTCCGGATGGACAAGCTCAAATCCGCTGGCGCCTATTCTTTCTTCAGGTTTGAATCCCAGTACATTCTCTACCGCTGGATTGATATAGGAAATAATCCCATTCAGATTCACAAGCACGATGATGTCTGAAGAATGCTCTATAAAGGCCCGGAATCTTTTCTCCTCGAGCTTTAATTTTTCATTCGTCAGCTTATTCTGGTTAAATGATGTTTGGGGAGGCAGTTCTTTCGAAAAAGCGTTATCCCGCATCGGGGATTGAGATGTGAGGTTTATTTTATTTTTTATATCTCGCATTGATGACTTTAACAGTTTTTCTTCAGTAAATATAATATGGATATACAGAAAAACTTTCTTACGTTACTTCACCAAATCACGGGTATAAACCCCGTGGCAAGCCCTGGACCCTAATTCCGCAGAAAGCTGCGGAGTATTATACCCATGCTTATGCAGAATAATTCGATCTTCAAGTTTCAGTGCACTATGTTTCTGAAACTTGGATCTCATTACCCTCCGCTGTGCGGGATTGTTCGACTTACAAATTTCAATGCACTTAGTTTTTGAAATTTGAGTCTCACAATAATATTTTCTTACGATGACGGAAAGCTTACCCCAAGGGGTTGTATTGTTTTTATTACAAAGTTTGGGGATTATTTCATTTACAAATGTTGAGAAAATGCAATTTTATGACTTAATTCTTTTACGTGTTTGCTGCGCACCGGATAGCGTTTTTTTGATCCGGCTGAGCTGGGTTGGAGTTATCCCTAAATAGGCGGCAATTAAATGCTGTGGAATCAGCTGTTCATAACCATCATAATTCTTTTGAAACAGCAGATAGTTGTCTAATGCTTTGTTGGTTCCGATTTGAATCATATGAAACGCATTAGTGACTAAATACTTTTCAATCCTGCTTCGGGCATGACTTTCGAGCTGGGGATATTTGAGATATATATCATTAATAACTTTTAACGGAGCTTCAACCACAATCGTGTCACAAAGCGCCTGGTTGGTTAAGACGCCGGGCGCTGAAACATCAAAGGTACTTTGAACGAAGTCATCTTCCTTCAGAAATCTCACAACAAAAAATGATCCGTCTTCCTGAATGTGAAACACTTTGAATAATCCGGAACAGACATAGGCCAATTTGTTGAAGACCTCGCCCTGTCTTGAGAAAAACTCACCTTTTTCATACTTCCTGGGTTTGCTCACACTGATAACGGCATTGATTGCTTCATCCGATAAGTCGGTGTTTTGGTGAAAATACCGACTCAACTTCTTAAGATAGATGTCCGTTTCTTTCCTGGAGAAATCTGTTTTCAT
>CAYZRT010000147.1:0-6507 GCA_964480875.1 uncultured Smithella sp.
CGATGAATCGGGATTCGCTTTCAGAGAGTGTCATTAAAATTTAAGTCTCGCTACTACGTGCCTGGGATAATTTCCAATCCCGACAAGTCGCTGATTGGATAGTTCCCAATTCCGATAAATCGGATTGGATAGTTTCCAAATAGCCTTTGGTTATTGGATAATTCAACTAGAAACTTCAATGCGCTTTGCTTTTGAAGTTTAAGTTTCATTACGGCTTGTGCTTCGAGCATTATTTTATTCGATTTCAGAACGTGTCATTAAAATTTGGGTCTCATTAACAAAAAAGCGATCGGGGCCATAAGACATGAAAGCGGCGGCAAGGCCTTGAAATCCCGGAAGCGGGGCACGGGTTGTATTTCCCTCTTTTAAAAATCATGAATAGTGCTATAAGTATATTGAAAAAAATTTTTGAATCGTAACGACCAAAGAGACGAAGGAGCTTTTTATGGAAGAATCGGTAGCATATCAAATCGATTTGTATATGTATGAAGGCGTTCTGGAAGTTGTATTAAAAGGCACGGCAAAGGATAAGGAATTCGAAAAGATGATGCATGAATTGGACGCTATCCTGGAAGCAAATAACGCAAGGGAAGTCATCATCGATATCCGTTCCTTTGAGGAACATATAGATTCTACAACCATTTATAATTTTACCAGGAAGCATGATTTCTTTATTCACGGGGTTAAAACCGCTGTGGTGGATCTTCAGGAAAAAACTTCTTTTGCGATTGCGTTAAAAAATGCCGGTGTGTCTGTGGAAAGGTTTTCCGATATAGACCTTGCCCGAAAGTGGGTGACGTTCAATCCCATTAGAGATACGTGGTTAAAGGAAACCTGATATCAAGAAAGTTAACGTATTATTCCTTCCGAAACTGGGCTATCTGGCGTGAAATGGCCGCAAGGTTTCCTTCTTCATCCCACACTTCCCCGTCCGCCTCAAGGATTCCGCAGGTAATGTGACGGGTTCTGAGGCTGCATTTTAGCCTTTTGGTCTGCGGCAGCTTTCGGATGTTTACGGAAAGCTCTATGGTTGGCACCCAGGCGGTCATTCCTTGTGTGACCATGACGGCGGGGGGCATGGAATCGATAATCATGAAAAGAGAGAGAAGATCAATGGAGCGGCCGTCAAAGAAGCTGAAATATCCCTTCTGCAGTGATGTATCCGCCATTTTCCCGAACATCCAGCCGGCACAGCCCGGATCGAGCCGCAGGTCCAGGTTGTGAAAAAGGCTGTATTGGGGCATGATTGGCATCTGGATACATTCTTCTGCCGGGACAAGCGCCGGGGACAGCGTTTCATACCGGTCGACGCCGCAGCCATTAGTCTCTGCAACAAATGTTCCGAGAGCCCGGATTTTTTCCTCTCCCTTCTGCATGAGTCTGGCTTCAAAACGGGTGAATTGCCGTGACCGGACGATTTCCGAAACCTGGATTTCGACTTCGCCGGGAAAACATCGCGCAAGGTAATTTGCGGTGACAACAGGCGTGTTGCTTTTATCGCTTTTTTGGAGCATGGCATTGGCGATCATCGCCATAAGATATCCTCCGTTGGGATTGCCGTTGACAGACCAGTTGTCAGTAACCGTGCCGAGAAATCGTGAGCTCCCCAGATCGGTAAGTTGTATGTCTTTATCAAATAGATGCATGAATATCCTCCACCCCCACCTAACCTCCCCCCCTAAAGGGTGAGGGATCTAAGCGTTGACACCTCAGCAACCTGCTGTGAATTACAATTTAAAATCAACCTCTCTTATCCCCCTTTTTCAAAGGGGGACGGTCACTGCCCCGCAAGCAGGGCGTTATTGGCCCCTCCTTTTTTAAAGGAGGGTTGGGGTGGATTTTATTTTTCAAATCCCCCTCGCATCCCCCTTTTTCAAAGGGGGACGGTCACCGCCCCGCAAGCAGGGCGGAATTAGAATCCAATCCCGATAGCAATCGGCATTGCCCGGGACGTCATCCCCGTGATTTTTTTTTCGACGCTTTAGTGTTTGTTAAATATCCTTTCAAACAGCTTCGGAATACCCGGAAAGGCTCTATGCTTTTTACAACTTTCATATTCAGAACAGCCCCCTGGAATCCATGAAAAATAAAATGCGCCGTATCAGCCGTATTCAATCCGGACGGAAGCGACTTGTCGTGCCTGGCTTCTTTCAGGCATGCCTCCAGTTGCGCGATAAGTTTTTCGATGACGGCTTCCAGATGCACACGCAGCTTTTCATTCGTGTCGGCAAGTTCCAGAGAAAGGTTGCCGATGGGACAACCCAGGGTGTAACCGCTTTTTTGAAAAGCGGATTCAAAATATTCAAATAATTTTTCCAGCCTTTTCAGGGGCGGAAATTTTTCATCACGTAAATAACGCGTAAAGATCGCGCTGATGATCGTGCTGAAGTAATTTATAACCTCCAGACCGAAATCATCCTTACTTTTAAAATAAAAATAGAACGACCCCTTGGGAATAGCTGCGGCTTGAAGAATCTGCTGAAGGCCTGTGGCATTGAAGCCCTGGGCGTGAATAAGTTCAGCCCCTTTACGGATAATTTCTTCACGGGTGTTGGTTCGTGCCATTCATCATTCTCCCTGCAAGCGTGCTCATTTGTGTAGTGTTTCAATGAAACCTTGTCATATCGACCAAAGGGAGATATCTTGTATGCTCTGATGAACATTAAGATTTCTCGCTTCGCTTCGAAATGACGCACTACACTAGCTTTGCATAATTTTCAAAAAAGCCTCCAGCCTTCCTTTATCCTGAAGAACTTTAGCCCCCATCTCCCTGATTGATGCCGGCGTGGAAGGCAGTTCTTTTCTTTCCTGCAACGCAATAGCGCCCGTTGGACATCCTGTGACACACAGGCCGCACCCGATGCATTCCTTTACATGGACAACAGCCATATCATCCTTCATTTCAATGGCCTTCATCGGACAGCGCTCTTCGGCACAAATACCACAGCCGGTGCAATCCTCGCTTTTGACGTACGCTTCGAAACGGCTGGGCTCAAAGGCGTGAGAATGTTTGAGTTGTGTTCTCCCGCGTAAAACGGTGCAGCAGCAGGGACAGCAATTACAGATCAGGTTGGCGCGGTCGGCGCTGTTATTGCTTGTATGAACCAAACCCGCTTCCTCGGCGATGTCGAGCACCTTCATCGCTTCGTCTTTGTTAATCTGGCGGGCAAAACCTCGCTCCACAAGAAATTCGGCCGGTTCGTCAAAGATCAGGCATACGTCTTTGGGTTTGTCACATTTGCCCACGCTGACCCGGCAGGCGCATTGGGTCAGCGCGATGAACCTGGCGTTCGTGATAAAGTTTTTAACTTCTTCGTAGGGATGGATACGGTCTCTTGCTGTAATGGATTTTTCCACAGCGACGACTCGCATCAGCGGCGTTGGTTCACCGGCAAAGGAAGCGCCAAGCGCCTCATGATGATACGCTTCCCAAAGCTCGCCCAGGCGCTTGTGCATGGGCGTCCCGCCGCCTTTCATAAAGGGAAATTCAAACAAGCCGGGAATCGTCGGAAGCAAGGCATAGAGATGTTCTCCCTCTTTCTTCTTGGAATAAATAATGCCTTTGTTAGCCATGGCTTCCAGATGTTGTTTGGCTACGTCCTGTGAAATGCCGGCCGTTTTCGCTATCTCGGCCACACGTTTTGTTTTATAACTCATATGGACGGCAAGAGCCGCCTCTTCCGGCGTGAAAAGGATGCGCAGTATCTCATCAATCGACGTTGCTTTCGGCGCCGTTGACGGATGCGCATCGAGTATTTCTCTTAATCGTTCGTAATGATCCATGATTTGCCTCCCTGCCTTTTTCTTGCCGTCAACATAATAGACCGGTCGTCTATAAGTCAAGCACTATTTGAGCAACGAATAAAAATATTTTACGGTACTAAACGGACAAAGGCATGGATCAGGGGGTATTGAACCAGGGATCATTTTCCTGAGACGGTCTTTTGCAAAAGAACCCGGCTGGATTTTTCAGGTATTTTTTGCGGGTTGCAGGTATTGGAGAATTTGGGGCAAAGCATCAACCGCCTGAGCGCGAATGGATAGATCACATAGAGAAGTTAGTTCCGATTCCTTCCAGTTTACCTCGATCAGGCATGCGCCGGAAGTTTTGGCCATTGTGGGCAGAGCGGCCGCCGGATAAACGACGCCGGACGTACCTACAACCAGCATCACATCGCAGGTTTTAACGGCGGTTTTCGCTCCTGATAAATCCTGAACGGCCTCCCCGAAACTGACAAAATCCGGACGGGTTAATCCGCTGCATTCGCACGGGCGAAAGGCCTTGATCAAGGCTTCCAGTGAAAATGTATCACTGCTCTGCAGCACCGGTTGGAGCATTTCCCATAAATCCCCCCGCTTCAGTCCCTGTTTCTTCCCGCAAACCATACAGCATAGCCGATACATGTTCCCGTGCAATTCGTAGACGGATTTGTTACCGGCTTCGCGATGAAGATTATCCACATTCTGGGTAATGACAGCCGCAAGGTGGCCCATTTTTTCGAGTTGCGCCAACGCCAGGTGCGCCGGATTCGGCCGGGCTTTTTCCAACCTGCAGAAGAAATCGCCCAAAATCTCATGCGCCTTGTCCGGATATTTGGTTATAACATTTAGAATTCCCTCTGATCCGTAACGATCCCACAATCCACCCGTATCCCGGTAGGTGGATATGCCACTGGCCGCGGAAATGCCGGCGCCCGTAAACGCCACGCCTCTAGATGCAGAAGAAATGATTTTAGCCGCTTGTTTAATGGTATCCATTGCAGGTTAACACTCGTGCCTCCTTGCATAAGTTCGTGATTTGTCATTTCGACCGCAGGCTATAGTCCAGCTCTAACCTAAAGGTCACACGTGCCGGGGAGAAATCTATTTCGTGCTCTCGCAGATTTCTCAGTCACTTTGTTCCTTCGAAATGACATTGTTTTTCTGCAGGCTAACACTAGCATAAATTTTTTAAAAAAATCGAGGAATATATGAATAAACATAAAAGGTGCGGATTGCACAAAAGACATTATTAATTTTTGTATAACGATGTCAACGTTCCTTTTTTATATCGGTCTGAATTTGCCGCCGCAGCTCGCCTTCCTTCGCAAGGGCTTCGAGATTACTTTCATCGACTCGCATAAATTTTTCACGCCATTCTTCATTGTCCCACTGGAAAGGAGTCTGCATTGTCGTGCGGGGCATCCAGGCGCGTTCGAGCAGATCCAGAGCCATTCCCATGATGGAGTGTTGCATGGCGACATCCCAGGGTTTACCGCATGGATTCCCCAGCGGGAAATCGCTGAAAATAAATCGCGGAACGCCGCATTCTTCGACAATATCCCGCGCGCTGCCGATAATCACGGTGGAGAGATTATTTTCCTCAAGATACCGGGCAACCAGACTCACGGTCTGGTGGCATACCGGTCAAAGCGCTGATAAAATGACGGCATCAACTCCGTCCTCACGGCACCACTGAAGAATCTGCGGAGCATAAAGATTCAATGTCTTGCTCTTGCTGTAATCTGTGGGAACACCATAAAAGCGGGCCGATGCCGATCCGACACGGCCTGATGACACATACGCATTCAACTGGTTTATGGGCAAAAAACTGTTCACATCGTTCGTGTGTGTTGCTTCTTTATCCCACGATAGAATGTCTGTAAAAAAGCTTTGCGGGATTGCATTGGACGGTTCGGCATATATCTCGCGCTGGATCAACATTTCCAGCGACACCACTCCCGGAGGTTTTGGCTTTTCCGCCGTTGTGACCAACCCGATGCGTGATTCTGAAAGCGGTTTCTTCAGAGGCGTAAATGGAACATCATGATAATGCGGCCACTCATAGGGCTTGTTATAGCCCTGAGCGGCATAAAATTCTCTGCTGCGATCGATGTAGCTGACAAAAGAACGGTGCGTGCGAAGTTGAAACATTGGAATCCTCCTAAGAGTGTCAACGGCAATATCCCTTGCTTTTAAACCATTCTAATAATTTGCATAGTCCGAGATCACACGCTTTTCGGGCATCACGGCACCCCTGCTCTTTGTTGCCCTGAAGAAAATAAATAATACCACGGTTGTTATAAGCATCGGCATAATCCGGCTTCAGGCGAATGGCTTCATTGTAATCCTGAATAGAGCGCTGCATCTGGCCAAGTTTATAGTACACCCGCCCCCTGTTATAGTAGGCATTGGCAAAATCCGGCTTCAGGCGAATGGCTTTATTATAATCCTGAATAGCACGATGATACTGGAGGAGTTTTGAATTAGCAATCCCACTGTTGTACGAGGCGATGGCCTCATTTGATTGTAATTTGGCAGCATTATTTAAACTGGAGCAAGAACAAAGAAAGAATAAAACAAGCAAGATGCAAACGATAAATTTGGTGCCTATCGCTTTTTTCAAAAAACGAATATGCGAACGTTTTTCCGGATTGAATGTCCCACGACGCTGCGTTTTCAATAAACACCCCGTCCACTTCTGTTAAGTCTGTGTCCCGCGTCGCTACGCTCCTGGGACAATTCGAC